>NZ_JAJALG010000044.1:0-28106 GCF_020515205.1 Alteromonas sp. McT4-15 | reverse complement strand
ATCCGATCACTTAAGGTAAAACTGGCAAGGACGAAAAAGAAGAAGAAAAAGTGATCGGATAAAACCGAAATGACCGTTCGGATTCACCGAAATACGCAATTAAATACATTCATTTCAAAATCCCTCGAATATTTTGTTTGTATTGACCCAACTACTTCATAAGGTGCTTTAAATGCTAGGTCTCGAGGAGGTGCTTTTCGATGAATTTTGCCGACAAATTTTATGAAAAAATTTTATACGGTAATTCATCGTTTTGTCGCATTTAAGTTGCGCTTTGTCATGTTTATGAACGCGGGTTTCATGATTATGAACTAGACTAAAGGCTATTATTTTGTTGTTGCGTGCGATTATTCAGCATGGACAAATCAACGATAACCCTTACATTCGATAGCTCATCTCATCTGTTGCGAACAAGTGACGGAAGAGAAACATTGTTGTCACCGCAATGCTCATCACTTCTCTCTTTACTAAAACAAAATGCAAATAAAGTGGTAAGTCGTGAGGCCATAAAACAAAGCGTATGGCGTGGAAGGCATGTGTGCGATGACAATATAAATCACACAGTATCGCGGTTGCGCGCACAAATAAAAAAAATAGATAAAAAGCGGATGTGGCGGATAGAAACGATACCTAGTGTAGGATATCGTTTCGTAGAATTAAGCTGCAATGAAGATTTGGCTACTTCGATAAAAAATTGGTTGTCACATCATTACCACCGCTTTCACAATATGTTGCAACGCTTGCTATCTCAACATTGAACACTATCGTTTTAGGCCCCTCGGCGTCGGCTAAACATGCGCAGCCTTGTCGAGTGGTTTAAGTGACGATTCGACTTTTTGAGCATCTTCTTCGGTCAGTTTAGGCTTCATCGGTTGTGGTTTTCCGTAAAAGTATCCTTGAAGGTAGTCTGCGTCGGCCATAGTTAACCACTGAGCTTCTTCTTCGCACTCAATTCCTTCGGCAATAACTTCAATGTGATTTGTTTTAGCAATCTTAATGAGGTTCGTGACTATATTCTGTTTGTATTCATCAATGTGGACATTTCGAACCAATTCCATATCAATTTTCACATAATCAGGCCGTAATGATTGAAGTAAGTTTAATCCGGACCATCCTGAACCAATGTCATCCAAGGCAACCTGAAACCCTGCATTACGATAAAATGCCAGAATACCCTTTAATTGATTTAAGTCGTTCGCACGGTGCGTTTCAGTCACTTCAAATACAACATCTTCAGGCTTCATACCAATTTCATTAATTGAAGCGGCAGTTGCTCTTAGGCAATAGGATGGGTCGTAAATGCTGGAAGGGTTAAAATTAATGAACAGCTTTCCATTGAGCTTTGCTTTTGCGGCACACTCAACCGCAGATCTTCTAGCTACAAGGTCAAGCGAAAATAACAGGTCTGACTGTTCCGCTAATTTAAATGCTAAGCTAGGTGGCACGATTGCATCGTGATCATCGCGAATACGAAACAACCCCTCATTGGCAAACAGGCTTTTATCGCGCGCATTAACGATTGGTTGATACCAGGTTTCATATCGCTCTTTTTCAACACTTTCAATCAGCCACTTCGCCTGAAAGCGATAGATTAAGATGGCTAAGGTTGTCATTCTACCCATCTCATCAATACCGGGAACGTCTTGAGTCTGTGACGTAGTAACCTTGGTGTTTTCAAGTTCTTTAACTTCAAGGGCACCATTTAGTGAGGTAATGAAACCTGAAATTGCAGAGTATTCCACTTCACAAGATATGCAATGTGAGGATTCTTGCTTTGCGGGTAATTGCATCGAACCACAAAGACTCGCGACTTTTCCAAAGGTTTCTACAGTGGGGACAAAAATCCAAAAGGTTGTCCTTTGAAAAAAGTAATCATCTATAGTCTCACAGTCAGCACAGTACATATTTACGCTCTCCAAATTGTGACGTAATCATTACGATGTAGAAGTCCACTTGGTTCGGTTACAACTCTCATGAAGGTGAATTGTTATAGCGCGCTAGCTTTTTGTGTTAAATTACCAACATACGTTACCGATGAATACATACTACTTTGAACTCTATTATGTCTTTGCGTGCTGCAGAATTAGAAAGCGCAGTACGCCCGTTTCACGCCCGTGGTAGTAAAGTAATACGTTGCGAGGTGTGTCTATTACCAAAATTGAATTGCATTTGCGCACATAAGCCTACACCCGGCACTGATATCGCGGTTTTGTTTTTGATGTATAAAGGAGAGTACTACAAGCCTACCAATACAGGCCGACTAATTGCAGATGTAGTAGAAGATAACCATGCATTCTTATGGAAGCGGACAGAGCCGGATTCAGCGTTGCTTAATTTGATTAACGACCCGCGCTATTTTCCCATTGTTGTGTTTCCACATGAATATGCTGAGCCATCCCGTTGTATTACAACGCCGCCAACGCCCTGTAACAAAAAACTTCTGTTTATTTTCTTGGACGGTACATGGCGCGAGGCAAAAAAAATGTTTGTTAAAAGCCCTTACTTACACCAGCTTCCTGTATTAGGGTTAAGTACTGAACGCGATTCGGATTATTTACTTAGAGAATCAACACATGCCTTTCAACACTGTACTGCTGAGGTCGGTATAAGCGTACTCGAATTAGCAGGGCAACAAGAGGGTGCCAATACACTATCACATTATTTTAGTATTTTTAGGCGAGAGTATTTAAAGGGCAAGCCCCATTTGCAGCACAAGTTGGCGTTTGCGTCTTCGCAAGTAAAAGAGCAGGTAGTAAAAAAGTAACTTTTGTTTGCGATATTGTTGTTTGGGTACCACTATATCAACGTAACTTAAAGGAAAAGAATATGGCTTCAATTACATTTCAAGGCAATGAAGTATTAACCGTTGGTGAATTACCAAGCGTTGGAAGCAATGCACCGGACTTTACCTTGGTCAAAGCTGATCTCAGTGAAATATCACTATCATCACTTGCTGGGAAAAACGTAGTTTTAAATATCTTCCCGTCAATTGATACGGGTACGTGTGCAATGTCAGTACGTAAGTTCAACGAGCAAGCAGCTGGGTTGGATAATACTACGGTTATTTGTGTTTCAGCGGATTTGCCGTTTGCTGCTGGTCGTTTTTGTGGAGCAGAAGGGATCGACAATGTCATTACGGGCTCTACGTTCCGTTCGAGCTTTGGCGATGATTATGGTGTTACATTTACATCAGCTCCTCTGGCAGGACTGTTGTCTCGTTGTGTAGTGGTAATAAACGGTGAAGGTAAAGTGGTGTATACCGAACAAGTTGCAGAAACCACTGAAGAACCAAATTATGAAGCGGCGTTGGAAGCACTGTAGTACATTGTTTTAAAAGCAGGAATTTACCAAGCAGGAGAGCGAGTAATGTCAGTGTTATTGCAAGTTGGAGAACTTGCTTCGTTAATGCAAGAAAAGCCAATGACACTCGTTAGAGCTGTCATGGATGACCCTGTAACGCAGACACCTGATGCACGTGAAGCTATGGTGCTCCCTGCTTCTGTAGATTTTGATCTCGATGGTGAGGGTAGCGATCATGCCACGGGTTTTCCTCACAGTATGCCATCTACAGAACAGCTCAGTATTTATTTAGGAAATCTCGGTATTACAAACAATACGCCATTAGTTGTTTACGATACCAGAGGGACGTACAGCGCACCGAGAGTGTGGTGGATGTTAAAAGCTATCGGTCATCAAGATATAAGTTTATTAGACGGAGGACAGCCTGCCTGGAAACACGCGGGCCTGCCTCTATCGGAACAGAGACAATACGGAAATTTTTCCTATCAAGGCCATGCACGACCTGGTTGGTTCGTAGGTTCTGACGCAGTATTAGAAGCCCTTGATACGGATGTTCAACTTGTAGACGCCAGAAGCGAACCTAGGTTTTATGGTAATGTGTTAGAGCCTAGAAAGGGGCTTCGCTCTGGCCACATGCCAGGGGCTTTCAATTTGCCCTTTACCTGTTTATTGAAAAATGGCCATTTTGCGCCGGTTGACGAGTTAAAAGCCATATTTGCTTCAACAGGCGTCGATTTGACTAAACCCATTATTTGTACCTGTGGTTCAGGTATAACCGCCTGTATCATTGGTACTGCTGCGTTACTATGTGGTGCGACTCAAGTTTCAGTTTATGATGGCTCGTGGTCAGAGTGGGGGGCTAATGCCCAATACCCTGTAACGTGCGAAAGATAGCAAAAAATAGTATTAGCGACCCAATACAGTATGCAGTGAACACAATAATGACAAAGCCCAACATAGTCGTGTTAACAGGCGCCGGTATTTCCGCAGAGTCTGGAATTAAAACGTTTAGAGATAATGATGGTTTATGGGAAAACCACCGGATAGAAGAGGTGGCTACCCCTGAAGCTTTTCATGCTAACCCCGATTTAGTCTATCGTTTTTACAATGCGCGTCGTACACAACTTCAACAAGCTAGTGTTAAACCAAATGCTGGCCATAAGGCATTATCAAAACTAGAAGCGCACATTGGGAAAAATTTGTTATTAGTTACTCAGAATGTAGACGATCTTCACGAGCGTGGTGGTTCTCAAAACGTAGTGCACATGCACGGCGAGTTAAAGTCGGCACGGTGTGGTGATTCTGGTAAGCGTTTTGAATGGCTTGATGATTTTGATGGTACAACGCCTTGTCCATGCTGTGGTAGAAATACGCTTAGACCTGATATTGTGTGGTTTGGCGAAATGCCGATGCACATGGATAGAATCTATGATGCTTTAGCGATGGCTGATATTTTTATATCAATAGGGACGTCAGGAAATGTCTATCCCGCGGCGGGCTTCGTACAAGTCGCAAAAGAGGCGGGGGCATTTACCATAGAAGCTAATTTAGCTTTTGGCGCTACCAATGCACTTTTTGATGAGTCGCGACAGGGGCTGGCTACCGAAGTAGTACCCAAGCTCGTTGACGACCTCATTGCACAATTTACTTAATTCGCGCTGTAGGAGGCGCATTACATGCAGTATATGAACGAGTTTTTAACTATCGCCTTAGTTCACCTTGTTGCGGTGGCAAGCCCAGGGCCTGATTTTGCGATTGTTGTTAGAAACAGCGTGGCGTATGGACGTCGAATTGCCATGTATACCAGTGTAGGTATTGGTGCTGCCATTTTATTGCACGTGGCGTACTCACTAGTTGGCCTAAGTGTAGTGATAGCCACCACACCGTGGTTGTTTACAACGTTTAGTTATCTTGCCGCGGCCTATTTGTTGTATCTTGCCATTGGCGCGCTTAGAAGTGGCCCTCCCAAAGATGATGAGATTACCGTTGAAGTGAAGGGGAAAACGCAAATTTCTGCGAAAAAGGCGTTATGGATGGGCTTTTTAACAAATGGACTGAACCCAAAAGCGACACTGTTTTTCTTATCATTGTTCACTGCAATAATTAGTATCGATACACCATTTGGCGTAAAACTTGGTTATGGCATCTATTTGTCTATTGCGACAGGTTTATGGTTTTGTTTCCTTTCCTACATGTTAAGTACAAGTAAAGTGGCAGAGCTAATCGGTAAAAAGGGGTATTGGCTAGATCGTGCCATGGGTGTACTCCTTGTTGGATTGGCCGCTAAGTTAATCATTGGTTGATAAAAGGCAGACGGGCAATTACCACCGTAAGTTGATATAATCCAACGGTTTTAACAAGTTCGCTAAAGAGAGTTGTGTGAAAGAAGTACATCCAGACCGTCTTAGTCAAACGTTAGCAAAAGCCTATGAGTTCGACATTAAAGCACTTTTGTCAAAAGCTGCGCGCTTGACGAAAAGCAATTTTGGAACCTTACTGCAGGGCAGTGTAGTGCTGTTTCTAACCTTTGTTGTACTTGGTGTTTTTGCACAGCAATACATTACTGTCCATGATGATGGAACGTACACCTTCGAGCACCAATCTATTATTGAAATTGCCGCTATATGTATCGTCGCGCCACTACTGACGGGTCTATACATGATAGGTGTTACCCAAGCGCGTGGCCTTAAAACCTCGGTTTTTACTATTTTTCAGTATTTCCCTTTATTGTTTTTGTTAGCGTTGACGCAACTTGTAAACAGTATTCTGGTACAACTTGGTTTGGTGTTACTTCTGCTACCTGGGATCTATTTCTATATCGCATCATCGTTTGCGCTTATGTTGGTCGCCGATAGAAAAATGACGCCCATAAGCGCAATAATTTTGTCGTGCCGCGTATTTAATGCCTATTGGTCTCAGATTGCTGCTGTTTTTGTTGTGTTTACGCTACTATTCATAACGGCACCACTTACGCTGGGATTCTCGCTTATATGGGTTTTGCCTTTTTATTTTAGTATGATGGGTTTGCTCTATCAGGAACTGATAGGGGAGCAGGGCCAACGCACGGACGCATCAGAAAATGATGTGAATGAGTCTAGCTTCGATGCATAAACGTGAAACATTAAAAATTGTACTTATCACTCTCGGTGTTCTTGCCGTTATTGTGATAAACGCCATAATTTTTACTGAAGATGAGCCCGATATTCTCGACGTGCCCCAATCTGTAGAGGCAAAAAAGCCGGTACCAGATTTCTCTCAATACACAGATGTTAAGGAAAAAAAGGCAGCTTTTTTTTCTTATTTACGACCAGAAGTCGAAAAGCAAAATGCCTATTTGTTAACGTTAAGGCACTACGTTCAAACGCTTTATCGCAAAGCGCTCGCCAATGAGCCACTAAGCGATGATGATGAAGCGCGTATAGTATGGTTAGAAGAAGAATACCGCGTTAAATCTAACCAACCGCTAAAGACGAAATTGTTAGGCCTTTTACAAAAAATAGATGTGTTACCAGTTGAACTTGTTCTGGTACAAGCGGCTAATGAGTCAGCTTGGGGAACGAGCCGCTTCGCTCGCAAGGGGTACAATTTTTACGGACTGTGGTGTTTTTCGAAAGGCTGTGGTTTTGTGCCTAGTCAACGTAACGATGGTGCATCTCATGAAGTTGCCAAATTCGACAGTCTTTCACGCGCTACATATACCTACATGCGTAATTTGAATCGTCATGATGCCTATGAAGATTTACGCGAAATTAGAAGTCGATTACGAGCTAATCAAATTCCTATTACTGGCGTAGCGTTAGCAGAAGGGTTGATGAATTACTCAGAGCGTGGAGCCGCTTACGTCGAAGAGCTTCAAACTATGATCCGATTTAACGAGGAGTTTTTAACCGAATGATACGCGCCGCACTATTACTGGCATCTACACTTGTATCAGGCTTTACTTTCAGTGAAACCATTGATGTTGAATATAGCCGTTTTTACAGCCATATTAAGAAATTAGATAACGAGGATACCCAAGCGTTACAGTTCGCTTTTGGTTTTATCCGAGTTGGTGAAGGTCGCTTATGCGAGATTAAGCAAGCTGAGATTGTCACTGACAAGAAAAATATGCCGCTGGATGTGAGCGAAGAAGGCCGCTTTACTGTGCCTGCTGAAAAAGCACTAAAATTGGCTAATGCGCTGGTTAGAATTTCACTAGAAGAACGGGCTAATGTGTGCGATATGTCAGTGCAGTTGGAAACTAAGCCTGAATATTTGAAACAGTATTACACCAAAGACGATCTCGACTTCCTCTATGAACAGTATGCTGCTTTTTTTAACGAAATGGGAAGTTTCCTGTCGTTTATGATGCCCTCAGTTAAAGGGTTAATGGTGCAATTTAACGATAAACACCTAGATTTTGTTACTCCACAAGGTGTTAAGGTTAACAACGGTATTATGCAGTTAGATGAGGAATGGCTAAAAGACGCTAAAGACCTTACGCTGCCTGAAGCGCCGTTAAGAATTACCGCTATGGCATCAAGTTAGAAGCTGATACCTAATTTGTTCTGCAATTCGGGCGATAGTTTCTTCGCCCTTTGTGCATAACTCTTGTGCACGATGAAACTCCATAATCCCCACATCGGTAAGTTGAGGCTCAATAAGAATATCGGGTGGATCGCCAGCTAAGCGCGAACGAGTAACGCGTGCTTGAAGGATATCAAGCGAACTACTCATCACACTCATGATACCTGGTGGGTTACTTTTCTTTGCTTTTGCGGGCACTTCAGTCACTTCTTCTTCAATTTTTTCAATAACTTCTGAAGCTATTGATTCATCAGTGACAACAGTTGGCTCTTTTTCTTCTTGCTTACTATCGGGTGAAAACCATTGCTTCAACACATTTTGACTTTTGGTAAAAAAGTCTTCTGTTTTACGTTGATTTTCTTCATGATCATGACGTAACTTTTCAATCATTAACGGACGAAAATCTGCATTGAGGTTTACCGCAATTACAAAATCCGCACCTAACTGTCGGCACAGATTAACAGGAACTGGATTCACAACCGCGCCGTCAACAAGCCAGCGATCGCCATGCGCAACGGGCGCAAACAGGGCGGGAATTGCACATGAAGCCTGAATTGTGTCGCCAATAGGACCAGAGTTAAACACGACTTCGCGGCCCGAATACAAATCGGTTGCTACTGCTGCGAAAGGTTTTAGCATATCTTCGTAGTTTTCAACACAAAACTCGTTAGACAGCTTATCAAACACCTTTTGGCCGCTGGCAATTCCACCACGTCGAAGACCTACACCCATTAGCGCCAGCACTTGCCAGTCGCTTAGCGAGCACGCCCATTCTTGTAACTCATCCAATTTTCCACTTGCGTAGGCAGCACCGACGTATGCGCCGATAGAGCACCCTGCAACGACATCTATCTTAACACCGAGTTTTTCCAGTGCTTTTATAATACCGATATGGGTCCAGCCTCTTGCTGCACCAGCACCTAACGCAAGTCCTATTTTCATTTATCGCGGTTCCATTATATTGACTACTTCGATAGTGTTGTCACTATCTAGTGCGCTCTCATCTGCACTTGTATTAAAAGAGGGTTGATCAAAACCGATATCGCCATCTTCTACCGGGCCATCTTGCGTAGTAATTGATTTAAAATCGTATAAATTGCTGTCTACCAAGTGTGAAGGTGCCACGTTTTGTAGCGCCCTGAACATAGATTCGATACGACCTGGAAAGCGACGATTCCAATCTTGCAACATGGCTTTAATATTCTGGCGCTGTAGGTTCTCTTGTGAACCGCATAGGTTACACGGAATGATAGGAAACTCTGCTGCCTGAGAATATTTTTCGATATCTTTTTCAGTGCAATAGGCTAGTGGGCGAATAACAATGTGTTCACCGTTGTCGCTAACAAGCTTTGGTGGCATCGATTTTAGTTTACCGCCATGAAACATATTTAAAAAGAAGGTTTCTAGCATGTCATCACGGTGATGGCCAAGTGCAATTTTAGTTGCTCCTAATTCTTTCGCAGTGCGATACAAAATACCGCGACGCAAACGAGAGCAAAGTGAGCAGGTTGTTTTACCTTCAGGAATTTTATCTTTAACAATTGAATAGGTGTCTTCTTCGACGATTTTGTAATCGACACCAATGCTATCTAGATACTCAGGCAAAATATGCTCCGGGAAACCGGGCTGTTTCTGGTCTAGGTTTACGGCAACAATATCAAAGTGAATAGGCGCAATCTTCTTTAAGAATAAAAGAATGTCGAGCATGGTGTAACTGTCTTTACCGCCTGATAGGCACACCATTACCTTGTCATTATTTTCAATCATTCCAAAATCGCCAATGGCTTTACCCACATTTCGGCGAAGGCGTTTTTGAAGTTTGTTGAAGTTGTACTTTTGCTTACTTTGCGTCGCATTTAGAGGCGCCGCATCAGCACCATTTGTGCCTAGACTCATAATTAACTAGCTTGGTTTGTAATAAAAAGCACATTATACAATAAAGCACCTTTTCGAAACCATGCCTGCGCACGTTAATTTATTCGCTATTGTTCGTTCAGAGTTCTTGTTCGTTCAAAATAATGACATCCTACTTTGCACAGCACTTAGTTTGCCAACGGTGATACAAAACCGTCGGGCTTGAGTGCCAACACATCGCAGTTCAGTTCATCGATAACATGTTCTGCAGTATTACCAATCAAAGCGGCTGAAATGCCAACTCTGCCAACTGTGCCGATGATAACGAGTTCTGCGTCAATGTCTTTTGCAACCATGGG
Source organism: Alteromonas sp. McT4-15 (assembly GCF_020515205.1). Classification (NCBI taxonomy): domain Bacteria; kingdom Pseudomonadati; phylum Pseudomonadota; class Gammaproteobacteria; order Alteromonadales; family Alteromonadaceae; genus Alteromonas; species Alteromonas sp. McT4-15. The sequence continues at coordinate 18,027 of NZ_JAJALG010000044.1, read as the reverse complement.
GATAACCTTTTCTGGCAATCCTTCTTTAACTACGCATTTATTATCAGGTACACCATATTTAAGTGCATGGGCGCGCATTTCATTCTGGTGGTGTTGCTTAACCGCATCATGATAAGTGTCAGGGTCGAACTCAGGGACTTCAATAGCAATATTTAGCGGTGTAGAAGGGTAGCTGTTAACAAGATTGACATTCCCTTTTAAAAGCGACGCATAGTCGTTGGCAATAACGGTAATTTTATCATTGAGCGCAGCATGTTCGTCGTCTTCAGTACCTACGTTTACAGCAGCAATAATTTCGCCACCTTCTGGCCAATCGTGCTCTTTTACCAATAATACTGGACGAGGGCATTTACGCATCAGGTGCCAGTCTGTGGGCGTAAATATAACGGATGCCAAGTCATCATGTTTCTTAGTTGCTTTAACCACTAAATCGATTTGATTGTCCAAGGCATAATGAATAATTGATTCATAGGCGCGATTATTCCACTCAACAACAATATCAGTTTCTCCATAGCCTTGCTTGTGAAGCTCTCCTGATAGCCATTTGGCGTGTTCGTTAGTGACGGCGTCGCGCATTGACTCTCTTTCATCAGGGCTAAGCATAGTGGTCATGTCATAAGAGAGATCGTATACCACCATCATGGCTGTTACTGAAGCGCCCAATTTTGACGCTAATTCGTAGGCCCTGCTTAAGGCAGGTTGGTTGTCTCGCTCGGCATCAACAACAGCAAGGATGCGTTTGTACTCAATCATAACTACCCCTTATAAACAAAAGCTTAGTATTTAGTTTTATAAATAAGTTGGACGCTTAAGGTAAGTGTAAACGACAATACTAAAAACGTTAGTTGTTTTAGATCAATAAATAAAAAAGGCGCTTTCAAAGCGCCAATCTTAATCTTGTTATCAGTTGTTGATTAGGGTTCCTAACCGTTACACACAACGCTGGGACCGTTAAGCGCTTCTAGTTTTGTACTAAGTCGATCAAAATCTAAAATAGTAATAAGCTTGCCATCTACCTTGATAATACCGTCTTTTTGGAAGCGACTTAACAGGCGACTTATCGTTTCGATAGTCAAACCTAAATAGTTACCTATTTCATTACGTGTCATCGTTAAGTGAAACTCTCTGTGTGAAAAACCACGTTCTTCAAAACGTTGAGACAAATGCGAGATGAAATATAAGAGACGTTCTTGGGCTGTGCGTTTATTTAACAGCATAATCATATCGTGATCTTGCTTAATTTCCGCACTCATGAAGCTCATAATCTGGTGACGAAGTTTTGGAAATTGTACTGACATTTCATCTAACGTTTCGTAGGGAAGTTCGCACACCATTGCAGTTTCAAGAGCCTGCGTGTAGCTTTGATGCTGATTTTCACGTAGTGCATCAAAGCCTATGATATCGCCAGGAAAGTGAAAACCTGTTATCTGCTCTTCACCTTCTTTGTTTGTAACAAAAGACTTAAATGAGCCTGTGCGAACAGCAAAGAGTGAACGAAAGGTATCGCCAGTTTGGATAAGCGTATCGCCCTTATGGAGTGGTTTTTTACGCTCAATAATGTCATCAAGAGACTCAATTTCTGTCTTATTCAATGCCACTGGTAGACATAAATGACTGAAACTGCAGTTTTGACAATGTATAGAGAATTGGCTTCCTTTGCTCATAAATACTAACTCACAAATTACAGGGTTTACTTTGTTATGATACCGCAAGATTTAGGCGATTGCGCGATAAATCAGATAAACAGCATATATAGCCATTATGCTCGCGATCCCTTGTCTAACCAATATGTTTTTAAATCCTGAGATCAACCATTGGCTACCCAAGCTTGTCGCAATCAGTGTAGGCAATGTGCCTAACCCAAAGAAGAACATAATTGCGCTACCTTGCAAGGCACTGCCAGAAGCCAATGACCATGTTAATGTCGAATACACTAACCCGCACGGTAACCATCCCCAAATAAAGCCGTAGGGAAAGGCGCTCAGCGGCGTCCTAAATGGTAAAAAACGTTTAGAGTAAGGCTGTATTTTTTTAAATATTCCGTTGCCCAACCGTTCTAGTTTGGTTAAGCCGGTATACCACTGCCCGAGATAGCATGCCAATAGCAGTAGCATGATGCCGCTAATCAGTGAAAGTGCATAATTCGCGAGGGGAATATAATCAGCGGCAATTTTTCCAAAAAAACCAGTTATACCGCCTGCGATGGTATAACTCACAATGCGCCCAATATTATAAGTCAGTGTATAGGGGAAGGGGGAAATGCCTTTGGGGGTAACCATTCGTAGTGCGGTTACAATACCCCCACACATTCCTACACAGTGAACGCCGCCTGCGAGGCCAATAAGAAAGGCAGAAAAGTAATTAATGCCTTCCATGAGTCTCGTTTTCAGGTTGATTGACTGATGTTTTCGCTGTGTTCGTGTGTTTAGATAAGTGAGTTAATTCTTCTTTTTCTTGCAGTTTCTTACGTTGTTCTGCAAGTTGTTTTTCCTCTGGCGACAGATCATCATCAAACAAAATACTGTAGCCTTGACGATCGAGGTCTTCAAACTGATTGGACTTTACAGCCCAAAAGAAAATAACGATAGCGACGGCCACGATAATGATGGCGATGGGTATAAGGACGTAAATAATGCTCATGCTACTTACTCAATAGTCGGGTTGAGTTTGTCACCACAATAATAGAACTTAGTGACATGCCTACCACAGCCATCCAAGGCGAAAGCAAACCAGATACAGCAAATGGTAGAATCAGAATGTTGTAACCTACAGACCAGCCAATATTTTGCCTAATTTTTTGTTTTACTTGCTTGGCGGTGGTAATTAACTCTGGAACAGAAAGTAACTGATCGCCAAGTAAGATAACATCGGCGGCGGTTTTCGCTACATCCGTTGCATTACCCACCGCTATAGCCACATCGGCGCTAGCTAAGACCGGTGCATCATTAATACCATCCCCCATCATCATCACTTTTTTTCCGCTGGCTTGCATTGCCTGTACTTCGTGAAACTTATCTTCAGGAGTAAGACCACCTTTTGCAAGCTGTATGGGAAGGTGCTGTGATAGGGTATCTACATTGTGTTGGGTATCACCGCTAAGCACAATAAGTGAGTTATGCTTCCCAAGGGCATTAAGGGTGGTTTTGGTGTCTTTTCGTAACGTATCACTGACCTCAAATGCCCCTAAAAGCTTCCCGTTAACAGTGAGATACACGTTTGCGTTTATTGGAACAAGCGCAGTGTCGACTTCTACAAATGATGCACTTCCCATCATAAATTGTGCGTTATTTATTACACCGGTGATACCACCCCCTGGTGTAACAGTAAATTGTTCTACTTGATGTGGCGGTTGGCTGCCTGGTTCGCTCTTGGTAATAAATGCTTTGGCTATCGGGTGCTCCGAACGCATTTCTAGTGCCATTGCAATGTTCATAACGCCGTTTTCATCAACACCATCAGCAAACCAGCGTTGGGTGAGTGTAAATTTACCTTCTGTAAGCGTACCTGTTTTATCAAGGGCTATGGTGTCGATTGTGGTGATTTGTTCAAGTGCATCAGCGCGTTTTAACAATATACCTTGGCGGTTTAGTTTCGCCATTGCGCATGTAAGTGCTGACGGTGTCGCAAGCCCTAATGCGCAAGGGCAGGTTGCTACTAGTACAGATATTGTTATCCAAAATGCATCTTCGCTACCTTGCAAACTCCAGTAGCCATAAGTTAAACCTGCAATAACCAATACAGCGCTAACAAAATAGCGCGAGAAATTATCGGCTAATTGCGCTGCTTTGGGTTTGCTTGCCATCGCACTCGCTTGAAGGCGAACAATTTGATTCACCAGTGCATTTTTGAGTGTTTGAGAAACGGTAACCGTGAGGGTGCCATCTTGGCAAACGGTACCTCCATATACGGTACTTTTCTCACTTTTCGCGACAGGATTAAACTCGCCGGTAAGCATAGATTCATCTACCGATGCCACACCGTCAACTACGGTACCGTCAATAGGCACTGTTTCACCGGGTTTTACTAGTACAACATCGCCTACAGCAAGTTGCTTGGCGAGACATTCACTTATTGAACCGTCTGAATTTACTTTGGTAGCCGACACAGGCACATACTGCATCATATTCGCGGATATTTGCGCAGCACGATGACGGCTTCTATGTTCTAAAAATCGGCTAAGTAATAGCAGAAAAATAAACATACAGATAGATTCAAAATACACTTCACCTTGTTCTTGCAAAGTAGAACGTATACCTGCGAAATAAGTACCAAAAACAGCTAAGGTGACAGGCACATCCATGTTTACCGTTTTTGCACTAAGCGCTTTAACTGCACCTATGTAAAATGTGCTACCCGAATAAAGCACAACGGGGGTGGTTAGTGTCAGTGCTACCCAATAAAAATACTGTCTGGTTTCCAACTCTATTGCACCAAACCAGTCGAAATAAAGGCCAGTCATAAGCATCATAACCTGCATGGTCATAATACCTGCAAGACCAAGTTTTTTTAGAAAGGTCTTTTGCTCTCGCTTGTAACTAGCCTCGTGTTCATCAGGGTGAAAAGGAGATCCGACATAACCAATGCGCTTCAATGTAGTTAAAATTTGACTGAGCTTTATTTCCAGTGGTGACCAAGTGATCAACGCACGGCGCTCTTGCACGTTAACCGCAACCTGTTTAATGCCCTCGACTTTTGAAAGCTGTTTTTCAATTAGCCAGCCGCATGCTGCGCAGGTAATCCCCTCTAGTGTTAACTGAATTTGTTTATGTTGCCCTTCGTCATAAACAAACTCCTCCTGAAGTGAAGGATCGTCATATACGTTTAACTTATCAATGGTATCGAGGATGCTATTGTCAGATTTCTTTGCCGGCTCGGTTCGAAATTGGTAATAGTCTTCTAAGCCATTATTTACAATAGCTTCTGACACCGCCAGACATCCGGGACAACACATATCGCGTGTTTGCCCCAATATAACAGTATTAAACTGGCCTTGATCGGAACTTGCTATAGGCAAGCCGCAGTGATAACAGTCGTGCTGTGACATTATGGATTAAACTTTATAGTGCCGGAATAGGGTAGGTTCAGCGTATTTTGAATTTTCCAGCTCTCATCAAAAGGTGTAAGTGAAACGCGCCACTTACCATCCATGTTTTGCTCAATAAAACCGCGGTAAATACCACTAGCATCTCGACTTAGTAATACACTTATGTCTCTTTCTTCCAACGTTACGTGATAAAAACTGAGCTTTAATGCATTTCCTTCTTGCGGTATACCAGAATGAAACTTAAGGGCGATACTTCCGTTATCAATAGTTAAGTCTGTAGTGATATTGCGCTTTCTCGCTAGCGCTTCTTTATCTAGCGTTGCGTTAATGGCTTTACCTTCTTTATAGTAATCGTCAACAACCAAACTATCTTCTGTTGAGATAGCAAGTTTGAGAAGTACACCTCCCATAATGAGAGTAACGATAGGCACGGCGATAAGAAACCACGGCCAGAATTCTTTATACCAAGGTCTGTTCATTGATAAAGGTTCTCGTATTTACTGCTAAACAACATATTCATTGGCATTTTCAATTGAACAAAAAACACTGGAAACACCTGTGAATATGCTTTTTATATCGCTGTATTTTCTCATAAAAAAAGCCTCGTGGTAACGAGGCTTTTTGCGATATTTAATGATTTAAATCATTAATCGTTCGATAGGCTGTATACGTATGCCGCAACTACGTGAATTTTGTCATCACCCAAGGTTTTCTTGAACGAAGGCATTACACCATTACGACCGTAAGTTAGTGTCTCTGTAACCGCTCTGTGGCTTCCGCCATAAAGCCAGATATTATCTGTTAAGTTAGGAGCACCAAGCATTTGGTTGCCTTTACCGTCCATACCGTGACACGCTGCACAGGCTGCAAAGCGGGCCTTACCTGCGTCAGCAAGTTGCTGATCTACTTCACGACCACTTAGGCTAAGTACGTAGTTTACGACTTCTTCGATACCGTCTTCACCCATTGCATCAAGCCATGCAGGCATTGCTGCTTTACGACCAAGCGTAAGAGTTTCAACAATTTTCGCCCCCGAACCACCGTACAACCAGTCATTGTCAGTTAGGTTAGGGAAGCCGCCGTTTTGACCACGGGCATCAGAACCGTGACACTGAGAGCAATTTTGTAGGAATAAACGCTGACCTACTTTGTTTGCTTCAGGATCTTTAGCCAGTTCTTCAACCGGAACTTTCGCATAGGCTTCGAAGATCGGGTCGAACTTCTCAGCAGCAAAATCTAACTCGCGGTCGTACTCAACCAGTTTACCTTGCTCTTTCGCTTCTATACGCGCTTGTACCGATTCTTCAATCGACTGCACGTTTTGGTTAGAGCTTCTCCAGCCCAGTACGCCTTCCCACGCACCCAAACCAGGGTAAAGTAATAGGTATAGGAAACCCCAAACGATGGTCATGTAGAACATAATTGTCCACCAACGAGGAAGTTGGTTGTTCAACTCCTCGATACCATCAAATTCGTGCCCCATTGACTCGCCTTCTGGCACGCCTGTCTGATTAGATAAGCACCAGCGCAGAAGGAAGTAGCAACCAATGATTAACCCTAGGGTTATCACTGAAATCCAAATTGTCCAAAACATACTCATGAGTTCAAGACTCCTGCTAATCTTCTTTTGATTTTTCTTTTTCTTCGTCTGCAAACACTAGGTTTGCGGCTTCATCGAACTTTTTCTTGTTGTGGCTGCTGAACGCCCACCACACAATGCCGATGAAGCAAACAAAGACGATGACAGTAAAAATGCTGCCTACAATTCCCTGATCCATACTATTTCAAGTGTGTGCCAAGAGATTGTAGATAAGCAATAAGGGCTTCCATTTCCGTTTTACCCTGTACTGCCGCTTTTGCTCCCGCAATATCTTCGTCGGTATACGGAACGCCGAACCCACGGAATACTTCCATTTTGTCAGCTGTTAACTCGCCATCAAGCGTGTTTTCCGCTAGCCAAGGGAAACCTGGCATATTCGACTCTGGTACTACGTTACGCGGGTTTAGCAGGTGAACACGATGCCACTCATCACTGTAACGACCACCTACACGTGCAAGGTCAGGACCAGTACGCTTAGAACCCCATAGGAAAGGGTGCTCCCATACTGATTCACCAGCAACACTGTAGTGACCATAACGTTCTGTCTCAGCACGGAACGGACGGATCATCTGGCTGTGACAACCAACACATCCTTCACGGATATAGATGTCGCGACCTTCAAGTTCCAGTGCTGTATATGGGCGTAGGCCTTGTACCGGTTCCATTGTTTGTTGTTGAAACATCAACGGCGTAATTTGAACCATGGCACCAAAGCTGATTGCAATAAGAATCAAAACAGTTAATAGGCCAACGTTCTTTTCAATTAACTCATGTGGATTTTTCATTATTCGTCTCCTTGATTACGCTGGCTGAGTCGCTGGATCTGCAGCGATACTGCCTTTAGGGGCACGAACGGTTTTCCAAGTGTTGTAGGCCATAACAAGCATACCCGCAACAACGAAACAACCACCAATGAAGCGAACCACGTAGAACGGCTTAGAGGCTTCTAATGACTCAACAAAACTATACGTTAGCGTACCGTCTGCGTTAACTGCACGCCACATTAGACCTTGAAGTACACCAGACATCCACATTGCTACGATGTAAAGTACTACACCGATTGTTGCCAACCAGAAATGTACGTTTACCAAACGGGTGCTGTACATTGCAGGCTGACCGAATAGCACTGGAATTAAGTGGTAGATAGAACCAATTGATACCATTGCAACCCAACCTAATGCACCAGAGTGTACGTGGCCGATAGTCCAGTCTGTGTAGTGAGACAATGCGTTAACGGTTTTGATTGCCATCATTGGACCTTCAAAGGTAGACATACCGTAGAAAGACAATGAAACAATAAGGAAACGCAATACTGGGTCAGTACGTAGTTTATGCCACGCGCCTGAAAGCGTCATGATTCCGTTAATCATACCACCCCAAGACGGAACGAATAGGATAACTGACATCACCATACCCAGTGACTGTGTCCAATCAGGTAGAGCAGTATAGTGAAGGTGGTGAGGACCTGCCCAAATATACAGAGAGATAAGTGCCCAGAAGTGAACAATTGACAGTCTGTATGAATAAACCGGGCGACCAGCTTGCTTAGGTACGAAGTAGTACATCATACCAAGGAAGCCAGCAGTCAGGAAAAAGCCTACCGCGTTATGGCCGTACCACCACTGCATCATGGCGTCTACAGCACCAGCATACAATGAATACGATTTAGTGAAAGAAACCGGAATAGCCATGCTATTACCAATGTGCAGAACTGCAACGGTAAGCATAAAGGCACCTAGGAACCAGTTCGCAACGTAAATGTGCGATACTTTACGGATTACTAGCGTTCCGAAAAAGTTGATGATATAAGCGATCCAGACCAGTGCCAAAAGAATATCAATTGGCCATTCTAGTTCAGCGTATTCTTTTGAGCTGGTTAAACCAAATGGAAGGGTTACAACAGCTAAAACGATAACGGCTTGCCAACCCCAGAAGGTAAATGCGGCAAGTTTGTCACTGAACAGTCTTACCTGGCAGGTACGCTGAACGATGTAGTACGACGTTGCAAAAAGCGCACAGCCGCCGAAGGCAAAAATAACGGCGTTAGTGTGCAACGGGCGCAAACGTGAGAATGTTAGCCATGGTGTGTCAAAGTTAAGCATAGGTGCAAATAATTGCGCAGCAATAAATACCCCTAGGCCCATACCAATGATACCCCAGACTATTGTCATGATGGTAAATTGCCTAACTACTTTATAATTGTAGTCAGGTTGTGCTTGGCTTATTTCACTCATTTTAATGAATCTTCCACTTCAAATGAACTATGGTTTCCAACTGCCAAAATAGTGCGGTATGACGCCTATTAAAATAGGATTAGCGCTTCACACCGAGCTTGGAAAGAGTAATAATTATTGTCTCCAAGCCAGTTGGTACGCGGATGATAAGGTTTTTAATTACAAAAAGATACCATAAACTAACTAAGCTTGATCTCAGTCAATGAAGAAATACATAAAATTTAAGAAATGCTAAATAACGATAACAAGAAACGATCAAATTTTTTACATTTGCAGCTGCCACTTCTCACAATATTAGTCGTGGCAGGGTGTGTCTATTTAGCACATAAGTTTCAATCAACCGCGTATACAGATACTAATGTAGTCAATGGAATCAGAAATAGCTGTAATTTCGTTAATGAAACGTGCGAATTTAATATTGATGACCGTATTGCTATAGCTCATTTTTCTGTCAAGCCTGTTCCAGAAGAGTCGATTACGCTTTCTTTGACCGTTCCATCGGGTGTTGAAATTGAAAGTGCCTGGATCGAAGGTGTGAACATGTATATGGGTAAAATACCCGTCCTTTTAGATTCTGACAGTGATACCAAATGGTCTGGTTGGTTTATGTTGGGCAGTTGTAGCGAACCCGTAATGCGTTGGCAACTAAGGTTAAATGTAAAAGGGCAAAGCAAACCTAACTATCTTTATTTTGTCACGCAGCAGTAGTTATTGGTTGTTAAAAAAAACGGCTAGCCTTTGCTAACCGTTATTCATTTATTCTGGCGCTCACCAATTTACATTTGAGATTGTAAGTAATTTGCAAGACCAATGCGCTTAATTAATCCCAATTGCTGTTCTAGCCAGTGTGCATGGTCCATCTCTGTGTCGTCTAGCAATACAATAAGCATATCACGCGTTACGTAGTCTTTTTCGGTTTCACATAATGCGATAACTTCACGCAATTTTGCATCAACTTCGTACTCAACGCGTAGGTCACTTTCGAGCATCTCTGGCACGTCTTTACCGACCTTGAAGCCAGTGCGTTTAGTCATGTCCGGCGTGCCTTCAAGAAACAGCATGCGCTCAATCAACTTTGTTGCATGACCGCGCTCATCATCAAATTCATGATCAATTCGCTCGTACAACTTGTTGAGACCCCAATCCAAATACATTTGCGAATGAATAAAATATTGATCCATTGCAGCAAGCTCATAAGAGAGTAGCTCGTTTAAGCCGTTAATGATTGCTTGGTTACCTTTCATTAGTCATCTCCCATTACTTGCGCTTGTAGGTAGTTTTCAATACCCATTGCATCAATTTGATATTCTTGCGTTTCTATCCAGTCTAAATGCTCTTCTTCATATTCAAGAATGTCTTCTAGCAGATCGCGAGATACATAATCTTGCTTTTCTTCACATAACGCGATTGCATCTCTAAGAAGAGGCAACTGTTCTTTTTGGAATCGCGCATCGCATGACAACATCTCTGGCGTATCTTCACCAATGTACAGCTTTCCTAATGCCTGCAAATTAGGCAGCCCTTCAAGAAACAAAATTCGTTCGATAAGGTCGTCCGCTTGCTTCATGTCCTTAATCGACTTTTTATAGTTTTTCTCGTTTAATTCTGAAAAACCCCAGTTCTTGAACATGCGCGCGTGTAGAAAGTACTGATTTATAGACGTAAGTTCACTCGTCAGAACTTCGTTTAATTTCGCTACAACTTGTTTATCACCTTGCATTGTGTAAACCCTTAGTCATTATTTGCGTTAAGTGTAGTGCTTAAAATGGCGGATGTCAAAAAAAACTATATAAAACATATATTTACAAACGATAACGTTTCTCAATTCATCCATTGTTCGCATTTAGAACTGCATTACCGTTGCGAATGAGCATAGGCCAAACTTTCCTCTGCAAAGCCGAGACCTGCTTCAGTGAAGAAGTTAAAGACCTTATCCACACCATTTTCTAACAAAGAGGATACTTCGTCTTCGTAGCGTGCAATTGCTGCTACTTTTCCAGTGTAGCCTGCGTTTTTCAACTGGCGCGTAATATTGATAGAGTCTTGAATTGATGGCAAGGCAAGTAACACAAGTTGAACATCCTTAATATCTAAATTATCCCAAAGATCGATATCTTCGCCGTCACCACAAATGACATTGAGACCTTCGTCTGCAAGTTCTTTAATTTTTACTCTATCAGCATCCATGCCCCATACGTTAACTTCAGTCAGTTTAGACAATGCATTGAACGCGCCGCGTCCAACACGTCCCATGCCCAGTACCAAAAACTCAGCATTATGTAATGTAGGGTAAATGTCCTCTTTTAAACGTCTGTTTTTCTCAAACCGTTTAATTGTTTCTTTATAACGATGGTATTGAGAGTGTGAGGTGCGATATAAAATACTGGTAATAACAAATGAAATTGATACAGAAAGCGCAATAACAACTAGCCATGTATTGCCCAAAAGCCCAAGCGACACAGCGAGCGCGCCAACAATAAGACCAAATTCACTATAATTAGATAACACTAGGCTACTGAGATACGACGTGCGTCCTCTTAAGCGCAAAGACGTAAATAGGCCGAAGAACAGCAATGCTTTAATTGGAATAAGCAAGCAAAACACCAGTGCCATCAACATCATCGTAATGTCGGGCAGTGCTGTCAGACCAATAGTTAGGAAAAAGCCGATTAAAAATAGATCTTTGAAACTTAATAGTGACTTAGCGAGTTCCGAGGCTTTTTCATGTTGTGCCAGCATTATTCCGAAGATTAGCGCACCCAAATCACCTTTAATGTTTACCAGTTCAAATAAATGATAACCACCTAATGCCAAGATAAACCCCGTGAGTGGCAGTAATTCACCGTGCCCTGATTTATTAATCATTTTCTTGATAAGCGGCAGGGCAGGAAAGAGTGCAAGTAGCGCTAGGGCCCACACGGTAGGTAACTTGCCTGTAGCAACAACAAGGAAAACAACTGCAAAAACATCCTGCATGACTAAAATACCAATTGCTAATCGGCCATGCCTTGTCTTACTTTCTCCGCTTTCCTCAAGTACTTTTACAACGCACACTGTACTGCTAAAGCTCAAAGCAAATGCAACTAGTGCTGCACTTTGCCATGTTAAGCCGTCTATATATTTTGCCGCTAGCGCGCTAACGCCATAAACCACACAGGTAATGACACCTACCCACAACGCAGTGTGTGACACGCTACCCGCCCACACTTCACGTCGACTAAGGTCGCGAATGTTGAGTTTGAGGCCGATAGTGAAAAGCATGATGGTGATCCCCAAATTTGCAATTTGGGTAAGTTCATCAGTCAGTCCATAGCCCGCAAAGTTTAGTAAAAAACCAGCAAGCAAATACCCTACAAGTGGCGGAATACCAATTAGTTTAACTGTTAGCCCACAAACGAAGGCAAAAAGAAGAAATGCATACTCCATGAAAACTCTTTCACTCGCTATCTATATAACATTCATCACTGCACAAGCACTGCAACGTAGCACAAGTACATCATAATTTAAGGAATTACCGTTTAATTAGACTAGCATGTAATGCCAACGTGAGGCATCTGTTAGTCAGTTTTGAATGGCTAAATTTGGTGCCGCATGGTTATGCGTAACGCTTAAAGCGGAAAGTGGTGCGAGAATATGGACGTTTCGTTGTATAAACAAACTAAAACGTGGCAATTTATGTAAGTATAAATTACTGCACATTAATAAGGATATCTTATGCGGACCACCATTTTATCTGTATTGGTCTTACTCGTTATAATTAACGTTGTTATTGGTTTTTTGTGGAGTCCAATATGGTGGTTTTTGCTGTTGTCGGCAACGCTTCTCTGCTTTGCGATATATGATGTCTTTCAAACTAAGCATGCTATTTTAAGAAACTTTCCGCTTATCGGTCGGGTAAGATGGACTGTTGAATCGCTTAGACCTTACATCCAGCAATATATTATTGAAACAGACACCGGTGGTGCGCCAATCTCGCGCATGTTTCGGTCAATTGTTTATCAACGTGCTAAGAATAGCCGCGAAACCATTCCTTTCGGTACTCAGCTCGACACCTACAAAGACGGATATGAATGGATAGAGCACTCTTTATCCGCCCGAGATATTCAAGATATGGATGCGAACCCCAAAGTCACAGTTGGTGGGCCTTTGTGCAAAAAGCCCTACAAAGCGAGCGTGTTGAACATTAGTGCGATGAGTTTTGGCAGTTTATCTAAAAACGCCATACAGGCACTTAATAAAGGCGCTGCAAAAGGTGGCTTTTATCACAACACCGGAGAGGGAGGTTTAACACCATACCATCTTGAAAATGGTGGCGATATTGTGTGGCAAATCGGTACCGGTTACTTTGGTTGCCGCAATAAAAATGGTGGTTTTGACAGTGAGCTCTTTAAAGAAAAAGCCGCTTTAGACAACGTTAAAATGATTGAGATAAAGCTGAGCCAAGGTGCAAAACCTGGCCACGGAGGTATTCTTCCCGCGCATAAGAACACGCCAGAGATTGCGAAAATTAGAGGCGTTGAACCAGGCACACAAGTCGACTCTCCACCTAGACACAAAGCATTTTCCACACCTATTGAAATGATTGATTTCATCACACAATTAAGAGAGCTTAGTGGTTACAAGCCCATAGGAATAAAGCTCGCTTTAGGCCGTAAAAGTGAGTTTATTGCAATGTGTAAGGCAATGGTTGAAAAAGGTGTTACACCAGACTTTATTACCGTTGATGGAGGCGAGGGAGGTACTGGCGCTGCACCACTTGAGTATACTAATTCTATAGGTTTTCCTCTTCGTGAAGCGCTGGCGTTCGTTGATGATTGTCTGACTGGTTTTGCAATAAGAGATCAAATAAAAATCATCGCATCAGGTAAGATAATTACTGCTTTTCAATTGGCAAAGAACCTGAGCTTAGGTGCTGATATATGCAATAGTGCTAGGGGGATGATGTTGGCCTTAGGGTGCGTTCAGTCTTTATCGTGCAACACTAACAAATGCCCAACAGGCGTTGCTACGCAAGATCCAAAACTTGCAGCCGGTTTGAATGTACAAGACAAATATGAGCGTGTTTATCGCTTTCATAAAAAAACCGTTCACGCGCTAATGGATATATTATCTTCTACTGGTCACATAAAAACGAGCGAGTTAAATCGTACACATATATTTCGTCGGGTAGACCAGAGTTGCATTGCGCGTTATGACGAAATATTTCCATTGGTAAAAACGGGAAGTTTCTTAACCGACGACATACCAGAACGCTTTAAATTGCATTTTAATGAGGCGAACTCTAATAGTTTTATGCCATGTAGCCAACTTGCGCAAATTGAAGAGGAAACAAAAGCGGTGTCTTAAGACACCGCTAGTTTTCAAGCTTTATATACTATTCTGCTTTGTCTGGTATACGCAGTTGGTAAAGGCGATAGTCACTGGTACGGTATGGCGTTACTTTGTATTTAGGTTGCAAATACGCGACTAAATCAATAAGTTCTGTCACCGTTAATTCGTCATTTACAATCCTCATAAATGACACTCCGTCTTCACTCGTAAAACTAGCAGGCTGGCGAGGGGTAAGCTTATGCGAAGGGTTAATAATACTTGTCACTAGTTCAGCATAAGTCTTAATTCTTCCACTACTGCCTCCTAGTGGTATAGGCTTAACTAACAAGTATGTCGCATCATCCCGCTCTTTTTCACCCGCTATTCTATGGCAATCTTGGCATTGGTATTTTTTAAATACCTCAAAGCCTTTTTCCATATCCCCTTCAGGTAAACTGAAACCTCGGGGCGAGTCCGCGCCTTGTTCACAGGCCGTCAAAAACATAGTGATGCATAGGATTGTTATAATTTTATACATGTTATCCCTCATTACGTGCTGTTTAATTTCATCTTAATTATGGCGTAAAAAATCGATGAGATATTGACCTAGCGCAATAATAACCTCTGAATCCTTAACTATAGTGTTTATGTACAAATTGAACCTAAAAAGGGGAATATGATGCAAGGATACGAAACTATCTTAGTTCCGATTGATGTTTACTCCGATTACGACCTTGTTGTTCAAAAGGCAGTTGCAATAGCCGGCAATAGTCACAAAATACATTTACTGTACGTTGCTTATCCACAAAGTACCATGGAACCCTACGGCCTTTTTTTGGAACGTGATTTCTCAGAAGAGGTCAGAGAGCAGGCCTTGCGCGAGCTAAAAGATATTGCACAGCGACACGACATTCCCTATACCCACGTAAATGTAGAAATAGGTAATCCGTCAGATGAAATTCATCATATGGCGGAAAAAATTGGCGCAGACCTTATCGTTGTGGGAACTCACGGTCAAAGCGGTCTACGCTTGTTGCTTGGTTCGACGGCAAACGCAGTATTACATGGTGTTAAAACGGACGTGTTGGCTGTAAAGGTATAATAACGTTAGTGGGTTAAAACGTTCTGTTTAGCTGTTATAAATGTATGAAAGCTATCGTTGTTTTAGGCTTTTGGTAACGTGATTGTCATCTTAATAAGATAGCGTGAACAGTTATTCTATAAATGTAATTCTAGAGATGGAACTAGGAATACAATGATAACGAAACGCACTGGTTTTTCACGTTTGCTTTTTGCAACGTATTATTCAATGAAAGGTTTAAAAGCTGCATTTAAAAGTGAAGCTGCCGTTAGACAAGAATTGGTAGCAATGGTGATTTTAGTACCAGTAGCATTCTATTTAGATGTTACTCATGTAGAGCGCATACTCCTTGTTATGTCGTTATTTATAGTGCTTATCACAGAGTTGCTTAATACCGCAGTAGAAAAGTTATGTGACCACGTGAGTACAGATATTCACGTATTAATAGGCCGAGCCAAAGATATTGGCTCGGCGGCAGTATTCGTAAGTCTGACACTGGCTATCTTTACGTGGTGTTTAATACTACTGCCTCGATTTAGCTAGAGTGCTACTATCTTTTTATCGCAACAACTCTCTACCAGGGTGCGAAGCGAACTATCGAGGTTTTTTAGGTGAGAAAAATGCAACGCGGTCTCACCACCATTATTTATATCATTTATGGTAAAAACGACGTCGTCTTCTCGTGAAGTTACCGTTATACGCGCTCCGTTATTTCTATCTCCGCTGATATCATCTTGAACGTAAGGCACGTGAATATACAATGGTTCATTATGACTGTTTAAATAGGTTATCGCTGCTTCCTTGCTTGTGAATGGGTCTTGTTTTTCAGGTTGTAATTGCCAATGTGACGAGGGAACAATTATCTCTGCCAATAACTTGCCGTGTTTAGGTTCAATTCCACTACTCATCAAAAAACTCCTGTAATCTCTTTTTGCTTAACTGTGATATATACGGGGCATCTTCGTTTTAAGTTCGACTCAGTACAGCGAACAAAAACTAAGTTTAAAGAGAACTCATAAATAGAGCAGGGGACATGACCATTTCGAAGATAGTTATTAACCCAAATTATGTTTAAAAAAATATTAATAAGTTACGCGTAACGCTTCTAGAATGGGTTATGGGATTGATTATATTACCTTTTTCTTTTTTTAGATAATTTTGCCATACCACCACGTTTAACATTAGCTTGTCGCGTATAATGACCTGGCATTTCAGGAGAGTTCCAACCTCCAGCAAGCTGTAGTTCGGGAAGTGACGCACCATCCTCGGCTAAAGAAACTGCACCTCCGACCCGGCCGCTGTGTGGTGTAATGTTTTCAGAGATGTTGGCGCGTAGAGCAATTCGTTTCCAAATTCGATAGACACTAGAATAATTCAGCACATTTGCTCGATGAGAAGGTACGTGCTCATCAAAAGGAAGTAATGCGGTCTTATGATTATTTACACGTCTAAACAAGATACCTTTTCTTAAGCTCCTTGTATCACTACTATGACGTGGAAGCTTGCTACTAGGGTCTGTGTTAGCTTCAGTAATATACTCATTGACCATAGTTAACGTGCTAGACGATATAAAACGATATTGACCTTGACCACTTTGATCACTCTTAGACGTAATTATCAACACTGTATTATTACGTGCAGAAATATCCTCGAGTCGAACTCTTACCAATTCATCGGCCCGTAACAATGCATCAAACATCATGTTAATGATTGCCAGGTCTCGAAGTTCAAGTAAAGAGTCCGGAATAACGACATTATTGATGTGTTCAACCATATCAATTGTTAGCGGGACGGCCTGTTGATGTGACATCCTATACTTTTGGTTCTCAATGAGTGAGAGCCTTATGAAGTCTCTAAGGTAAACCGATCGTATGATGGGATTAGGTAAGTTGGCTATACCCATAAATTTACTGAGGGCAGAAAGTCTACGTTTTATCGTTCTATAGGCTAGTGGTGATTCACACAGCGTGCTTACATAACTTTTAATACAATACTCGTTGCTATCAAAGTCATTCGTTAAACCTGGTAAGCCTTGTTGTGAGCAATAAAGTGAAAACTCATTGTAGTCGCTGATGTAAGCTCTTTGTGTGTTAAAAGGAAGCTTTGAAAATATATCTCTATAATAGTCACTAACTTTAGCGTTTTGATTGCTAACCGCTTGCGAATTCAATGCACCATGAACGTGGTTGGCTAATAGATTGTGAATCGGTTTCTCTGACATTGGTGGAAATGCAGCTATCTTATTGTTTTTTATAAATATTCACGCATGATAACTGTAATTATCATGCGTGAACGGTCAAAAGACTGGTACTTAACGCTTAAAAGATTTCAGATGTTAATCTGATTACACATACTAACATAAAAACTGTTCATATATACAGTGGTGGCCTGTTATGGCAACAAAAGCCAATGGAATGTATACCTTTCCACTATAGAAATCGCGGTAACTAAGTGAATTTTTGTACTAACGCTACGTAAAATCTGCGGTATGTAGTTGCCCAATTTTATTCAGATTTCACGTAGCGTCGCCTACAAATTAGCCACCAGAAATCATCAGCAAACATTAAAATCTTAACAAAATAGCTCGCAAGCATTAAGACTTGTATGTTTGTTTAAAGAGTTAGTAAATGGGTTCAACAACCGTTTGAGTGGTATTAGATGAGTTAGCATGAGTGAATAAGTAGTTACGTTAGATTACGTAAAAATAGCTAGATAATCGCTCAGGTGTTAATTGGTTTAAAAGTACTAAGTTATATAG
>NZ_JAJALG010000043.1:0-29205 GCF_020515205.1 Alteromonas sp. McT4-15 | reverse complement strand
ACTTCACTGATTCCTGAAAAGTACCCATTTGACACACGTGCAACTGGCCTTAAATACAGCTGACACAGTGGGTAGTACATAGCGTTAATATTTCTTATACTCCACCACCACAGTGAGTCGAACAGTGCTAAAGCACTACGCGCCATGCCCGGCGCACCACCATAAAAAAACGATGACCGAAGTCATCGTTTTCTCTGAATTTTGAGTTTCCTTCTCAGCGATCCCTTGCGACTAAAATCTTCCCGATTAAAATCCGTATACGCCCCTTTCCTTCTTTTCTCACATCATCCTGCGTGAGCTGTTCTTCCTGAACAGATCCCTTTCCATTATTCCTATATAAGCTGTACATCCTGCTACAGCATTCTCCATCCCGGAGTTGTCCTTTTAGGCCTTCCCGACCGGTCCTTTATCCTTAAACAGAGTTCCTTACCCTGTCTTACTCATCCTGAGCAATCCCAAGTTCGTCCGTGTGTCTTCCTGACTCGTCGTGTTTCCTTGTGACACGTTCATAGTACGCTTATAACTAAAGAACGCTAATCCACTGTCGGATATTTTTGCGTCAACTTTGCCGGCCAAAGCTGACAAAAATAAATTTAATTCATATTTTTCATTACGTTAAAAATGAAGCGACGTTTTTAGCACAGACAAGCATCCACCATATCTCACAGCTTTGTAAGATATTTCGTACAAGAAGAAAGGGAAATCGTCTTATCCTTTTGGCTAAGTTCCAAACATCGAAAATTTGCGTACTCAAAGAAACAGTCGGGGAGCTTTATAATCTGGGATTAAAAGATTGCATAGTCTGTCTGCAATTCGGTATAAGTATAGCTAAGTGTTGCAGTAGCGCCAGAGCAGGCCACTATTAACCCGCAGCCATGTATGAAAACGGACTTTATAAATGACCTCAGCCCATCCCCTCAATAAAGCAAAATTAGTGCATGGTATCCTGGCCGCTTTAAGTGTGGGCTTAATACTCTGGG
The DNA here is from genome assembly GCF_020515205.1 of Alteromonas sp. McT4-15. Classification (NCBI taxonomy): domain Bacteria; kingdom Pseudomonadati; phylum Pseudomonadota; class Gammaproteobacteria; order Alteromonadales; family Alteromonadaceae; genus Alteromonas; species Alteromonas sp. McT4-15. Next base: position 28,225 of record NZ_JAJALG010000043.1, on the reverse strand, counting down.
TAGTGAGACAAGAAGTCAATCTGTTGCTGATGCTTGGTGTTTTTAACCTGGTTTGGATAGTGCAGTGGTACAAAACCATGCCCGACGCCACGGTAAAGGATCCGGTAAAGTATGTAACGTTTAACAACGGTCATATTCAGTTTGGCTCAACCTCAATTACGCTCCACAAAGTGACACGGGTGGCGTTAGAAACCACAAGGGAACATTGCTATTTTTCCCTCCCCTATAATCCAACAACACCGGGAAATCCGCCGGGCTTTGTTTTTCCCGCCAGCAAAGCAGTGGAGTTTAAACGCTATCTTCAGACAGAACTTGGTGATATTCATTTTATCCATTAGTGAGCTGCACCGTTAATAGATAAGTAATAACAGTCCTTTACGCTGCGCACAGGAAGTTGCCAATTGCCTGCTAACTGGCAAGCAAGTTACCAGTCACCCTGCTTTCGCTCGTTCGACACAAAAACAACAAAACAATTTAACTTCATAGACTTACGATAGTTTAATCGGTAAATTTTAGTTTGGCACCCGTTTTGCTAAATGTTGTTAATTAAAGAAATGCTAAAGCAGTAGCCATTACAATAAAGTTGTTGTTAAACATCTATACAGGCAACAACACATTAATAACTGTTCGATTTCGCAGTAAGGTAAAAACATGACACGTACACAAAAAATATCCAGCGGCCTTCTACTCACACTTGCTACCACCGCACCGGCCTTTGCGCATACCGGTCACGAGACGGTTCAGAATGCTTTTTTGGCTGGTTTGTCGCACCCCCTGATGGGTATTGATCACCTTATTGCCATGGTAGCAATGGGCTACTGGGCGTCAGGTTTTGCAGGTAAACAATGCAAGGCCATGCTTGCCGCATTTTTTGCATTATTGATTGGTGGTTTTTCATTAGGCTTAGCAGGTTTCAGCTTTTCGTTTATGGAAACGGGCATCGTCCTGACATCTGTAATCACCGGCTTACTTATTGCCACTCGTAAGAACGTAACTCAGGGCCTGGCGGTTAGCCTGGCTGCCTGTTTTGCAATGTTTCACGGTTTTGCCCATGGTCTCGAGACCGCCGGCTCCGTCCCTTATCTGTTTGCTTCAGGTTTCCTCGTTACCAGCGCCACACTGGTAGCGGCGGGCTTTGCTGTGTCGAAACTGGTCTCGCGTAGCATCCCTTCTGCAAACAGAGTTATTGGGCTGGTAATTGCAATGATGGGAGTATCGTTGTTTTCAATTTAGGTGACCCACACCAACTATTGAATGCCATGGGCGGGAGCCGATCTTAGGGTCGGCTCCTTTTTTGCGTTATTAACACCGATGGCTTCATATAATGTTGCGCTAACACATTATAAGCCAGCACAACCTTCACTAACTCAATTGCATATTACCGGAATGTTACCGTAAGCTATTAAGATTAAATAATATGTAAGGCATTCAGGGATGAGTGAGTCAGCTTTTTACTGTAAGCCCTTTCAAACCGTCTTGCGGTGCTGATATGAAAACAGAAAAAGAAATTCTCGCTGAATTTACAGCCCTTGTTTTTGAAAAGGGACAGCCATCAGCCATGGATATTTTTACCAAACAGAATCTGTTAAAAGGATCTTTAACTTCTGTAAGGCTGGCAGCTAACGACGCATTAGAACTGTCTGCTTTAATGCGCCAGGATGAACAGAACAAGTTGAATCTTAAAATGAAGGAGAGCGGTTTACCTTCTCTCACTACGATGCATAATAAGGCATTCAGAAACTTTCTTAAGATTGCCAATCGGGGCATCATCAAAAAAGAACAAGAGTACCAGCTGGTGCGCTCTGTATCAGAAACAACTATTTTAAGTTTGGAACAACAGTCCATTGCTTATAAATTGTTGGAGAGCTACGAACAAACGCACAGCTAACAAAAAATTATGTAAGCGCTAGCAGATCCGCGGCAGTTGCTCACCCACCAGCATATCCAGAATGCGCTCTCCGCCAAAGTGAGTTTTCACCAGCACGCGGTTATAGTTCGATTCAATGACTTCACCAATAATAGCTGAATCTTTACCGGCCGGGTGATTACGCATCGCCTCAAGCACCGCCTCAGCTTTATCGGCCGGGACTGCCGCAACGAGTTTACCTTCATTAGCAAAATACAGTGCATCGAGCCCCAGGATCTCGCAGACACCGCGCACGGTATCTCTTACCGGGATATGTTCTTCCTGCAAACGAATACTGACGGCGGATGACTCAGCGAATTCACATAAAACCGTAGCCACACCGCCCCGGGAGGCATCACGAATAGCGTGCACATCCGGACACGCTTTCAACATGGTTTGGACTAACTCATTTAACGCCTGGCAGTCGGTTTCCAGCGTCACATCGAGCGCCAGATCACCGCGGGCATTAAGTATTGCCGCGCCATGATCGCCTATCAGGCCATTAACAATAATTTTGTCGCCTACCCGGCAGTTAGACGCTGAAATATCAACGCCTTCAGGGATCACCCCTATGCCACTGGTATTGATAAAAATTTTATCGCCTTTGCCTTTCGGTACCACTTTGGTGTCGCCGGTGACGATGGTCACTCCGGCCTTATCAGCGGCGGCTTTCATTGACGCAACCACACGCCGCAGGAGCTCAACATCGAGCCCTTCTTCTAAAATCATACCGCAAGACAAATACTTTGGGATCGCGCCAGACACAGCAATATCATTTACCGTCCCGTTCACCGCCAGCGAGCCAATATCGCCGCCCGGAAATTCTACAGGGTCTACCACGTAAGAATCGGTGGTAAACGCCAATTGTGCGCCACTTTGCATTAGTTCAGCCAATTCAAACCGAGCCTGATCTTCCAGTTGCTCCAGGTCGGGATTAGCGAAGGTCCCCACAAATACATCTTCAATCAGATCGCGCATGGCCTTGCCGCCTGCGCCATGAGCCATGGTGATGGTTTTGGCCCGCAGGGTCCGTTTAGGTTTATTCATACTGCTTACTCGGTTAGTTAAACGGCTTGTTTTACGTCGATTTTGCCATAGCTGTAGTAGGCGGAACAGGCGCCCTCAGTCGATACCATCAACGCGCCAATAGGTGTTTCGGGGTTGCACTGCTCGCCAAACAATTTGCACTCCCAGGGCTTGAGAACCCCCTTGAGCACTTCGCCACACTGGCAGGCTTTAGGATCGGCCACGTGGGCAGGCTCTACGGCAAATAAGCGTTCAGCATCAAATCGGGCGTATTTTTCACGAATGCGCACCCCTGAATGGTCGATTGACCCCAGGCCCCGCCACTCAAAAAATTCGCGCAGCTCGAACACTTCACCAACGGCTTTCAGGGCGTTATTGTTACCCTGCTCGGGAACAATTCGTTTGTACTGATTTTCCACCAGCGCCTTGCCATCACGGATTTGCTCTACCACCATCAGCATGGACTGCAGAATATCCAGCGGCTCAAAACCGGCAATCACCAGCGGGCGTTTATAATGACTGGCAATAAAATCATAAGGCGCTTTACCAATCACCATCGATACATGACCGGGCCCTAAAAAGCCATCGATAACCATATCTGGTGAATCCAGAATCGCCTTGATGGTAGGAATGATGGTGATGTGGTTGCAGAACAGCGAGAAGTTTGTGATGCCTTCCCTATCCGCCTGTAGTAGCGTTAATGCCGTACTCGGCATAGTGGTTTCGAAACCCAACCCAAAAAACACCACGTTTTTATGCGGATTTTTACGGGCAATATCCAGTGCATCCATGGGGGAATAAACCATACGTACATCACAGCCATCAGAATTGGCCTGTTGCAGGCTTTTTTTCGAGCCTGGCACACGCATGGCATCACCAAAAGTGGTAAATATCACATCAGGTTGTTCAGCAATGGCAACGCAGTCGTCTACTCTTCCCATCGGCAGCACACAAACCGGGCAGCCAGGCCCATGTACCATTTCAATCTTATCGGGTAACAATTCTTCCAGTCCGTAGCGAAAAATAGAGTGCGTATGGCCTCCGCATACTTCCATTATTTGTAACGGGCGTTGGGCGGTGGTGGGGATTTCCTCTACCACGGCATGGATGCGTTCAAGCACTCGCCGGGCCATTTGAGGATCGCGAAACTCATCGACAAACTTCATTATTTCTTCTCCTGAGACAACCGGTTGTCAGCCAGCAGGCTGTGCACCAGATCCCATAAAATGTGATAGCAGGCCAGGTGACATTCCTGAATGCGGTGAATACTGTCGCTGGGTACGGTAATACAATCATCGGTGAGTTGTTGTCGTTGCAGCTCTCCACCGGTTCGGCCGGTAAAGGCAATCACGCTCAGATCCATGGCCCGGGCTTTTTTGCAGGCTTCGATTAAGTTGGCTGAGTTGCCACTGGTGGAGAACACCACCAGCGTATCACCGGGGCTGGCCAGCGCGGATAACTGCCGGGTGATGACATGTTCGGTACCCACATCATTACTCACTGCCGTCATCATCGCGGTATCCTGAGATAAGTTGATAGCTGGCAGCGCTTTGCGACCGGTAGTAACCGGGTGCATAAACTCTACAGCCAGATGCGCGGCATCACAGGAAGAACCGCCATTGCCTGCGGTTAACAATTTTCCCTGTTGTGCATAACTGTCCGCAATGCGTTTTGCAGCAGCCAGCAAGGTCTTGCTGTGGCGCTCAAAAAAAGCCTGCTTCACGGCGATACTGTCACGCGCTTTAGCCTGAACAGAGGCAACCAGGGCACTATCTAACTCGTCGTTATCATTAGGGTTAACAGCCGGAGCCTGGCCGGTAAAGGGGTACAATGCCGACAGAACTGACTGGTTATCGGTAGGCTCGCTCATCACCGTTATCCCTGCGCACCCTGCTGCATGGCGTCGAGTTCTTCCTGTAACTCACCAATCTCAGCAAGAATCTCCAGCGTTCGCCGGGCTTCTTCCTCATCGATAATGCTCATGGCAAAGCCCACATGCACCAGCGCCCAGCTACCCACTAAAGTTTGCAGGTTACCATCAGCAGGCACCACACAACTTAAGTTAGCTTCGCGTTTTACACCGGAAACCTGAACAATGCCGGTTTGCATGGCCTCATCGCTGATCGCGACAATCTGGCCGGGGATCCCTAAACACATACTGATATTCCCCTTAATGCTGTTTACTGGTTTCTGAGTCGCCGGATTTCTCAAGCTCGTAGCGTTCCAGCTTGGAACGCAATCCTACCCGCGATAAACCCAGTTCCAGTGACGCGCTGCTTTTATTCCAGCGATGGCGGATCAACGTCTCGCGCAGAATGCGTTTTTCCAGCAGCTCAACCTTTTCTTTTAGCGTGCCTTCAAGGCCAGCAAACATATCAATGTCTTCATCCTCTCCGCCAGGCGCCGCTCTTAAGACCCGCGGATTGAGCAGGTCTGCAGTTAGCCATTCGCCTTCACACATTACCAGCATGCGGCGTACCTCATTTTGTAATTCACGCACGTTACCCGGCCAGCTGTACCGTTTCATACAGGCGATGGCTTCTTCACTAAAACCTTTTACCGGCTTGTCGAATTGATGCATGGCGGTTTGTAAAAAGCTGTTTGCCAGTACCGGAATATCTATCGTACGGCGAGACAATGCCGGCAGCTCCAGGGTGACTTCGGCTAAACGAAAATACAGATCCTGCCTAAACCGGCCGGCGCGCACTTCTTCTTCGAGGTCTCGGTTGGTTGAAGCCACTACCCGCACATTGACCTTGCGGCGCTGTTGCTCGCCGAGGCGGCGAATTTCACGCTCTTGCAGAACCCGCAACAATTTAACCTGAAATGCCGGGCTGATCTCACCAATCTCATCCAGAAAAATAGTGCCGCCATCAGCCTGTTCAAACAGACCCACATGGTCGGTAATCGCGCCGGTAAACGATCCTTTTTTGTGGCCAAACAATTCAGATGCCAACAGTTCATCGGGCATGGCACCGCAGTTTTCTACCACAAACGGCCGGTCTGAACGCAAGCTGTTGTAATGCAGCGCCCTGGCAAAGAGTTCCTTACCCGCACCAGATGGGCCGGTGATCAGCACCGAGACATCATAAGGCGCAATTTTGCTGACCTGGTCACAGATTTTATTCAGCGGGCTTTGCGCATGGCGTTTTATCTCTTCAAGCTGAAAGCTATTACGCAGATGGGCTTTTTTCTCACTAACCTGCTGCTCGGCCTGCTCTTCGGTAAGACGCATCTCCATATTCAGCAGTGCATTCTCACTTTGTAAGGCGCACATCCGGCACGCACTGCGGATAATCATTAGCAGACTTTCCGGGTGCCAGGGTTTGGTGATGTACTGCAAAATACCTGCTTCGTTGAGGCCTTTGATAATGTCTTCTGAGTCGGTATAGCCAGACAAAATAAGCCGGGCGACCTGAGGCCAGCGATCCCGCACTTCGGTTAGCAATTCCACACCGGTACGATCCGGCATGCGCTGATCGCACAGGATCACCTGCACGTCATGGCTTCTCAGTAATTCCAGCGCCAGGTCGGCGCTATTGGCAGTTAATACGTCAAACTCTTCATCCAGAGTTCGCTCAAGAGTTTCAAGCGAACGGACTTCATCATCAACGCATAACAGAATAGGACGTTGAGATGTGGTCATTATAAGATTGCCTTAAACTGCTCTACCTGTTGTTGCAAAAGATAAATACGCGATTCAATGATGGCTGCCCGTTTGGTGTTGATCCAATCAAGCCACTCCTGCATGCCCTCGCCGCTTTTGGCTGACAGCTGAATAATACGGATTTCCGGATTGACCCGTTTGGCGTACTCAATGCATTTCTCGACATCAAAATCCAGATACGGCAGCAGGTCAGTTTTATTCAGGATCATCAATTCTGAAGCATGGAACATATCCGGATACTTCAGCGGTTTGTCTTCGCCTTCGGTGACCGAAAGAATCGACACTTTTGCCGCCTCGCCCAAATCAAACGAGGCCGGGCAAACCAGGTTACCGACATTCTCGATAAACAGCACGCCGCCGGTCATCCCGGAAAAGTTCTCCATGGCATGACCGACCATGTGCGCATCGAGGTGGCAACCTTTGCCGGTATTGATCTGAATAGCCTGAACGCCGGTTTCGCGGATGCGGTCTGCGTCATTGGCCGTTTGCTGATCGCCTTCAATTACGCCTACGGTGTAACGGTCTTTAATGCGGTTAATGGTTTCAGTCAGTAAGGTGGTTTTACCTGATCCCGGGCTGGAAACCAGATTGAGCACAAACAACGACTGTTGTTCAAAGCGTACCCGGTTTTGCGCGGCGTACTGGTTATTTTTACCCAGAATATCCTGCTCAATTTGCACCATTCGGCTTTGACTAAGGCCTGCCACATGGGCATGAGCAGGGCCTTTGCCGAAGTGAATGTTATCGCCATCACTTTCAATGCCGCTGTGGTCATGCTGGTCTTCATGACTGTGAGCGTGTGAATGGTCGTGACTATGTCCACCATGATGGTCGCCATGATGGTGATGATGATCATGGTCGTGATGATGATGCCCGTGGGCATGTGAATGATCATGACTATGCCCATGAATATGAGTGTGATCATGGCTATGCCCGTGGGCGTGTCCCTCATGCCCTTCTATTTTAACTTCACCTTCTGAACAACCGCAAACCGTACACATGTTTATGCCACCTCTAGTTCTTTTATTCTCATTTCTTCACCCTGCGTTATCTGTAAGTGATAACTGCCACAAACAGGGCAACTGTCATAGCGTTGCGTGACCGGGACGGTATCCAGACACTGCAAACAGAAGGCTTTTCCCGGCATTTTTATAATGTGCAGGCTGGCGCCTTCGGCCAGACTTCCTCTTATTACTGCATCGAAACAAAACGTTAGTGCGTCGGCTTCGATAGTGGCGAGCGGGCCAATCTCGACCCACACCGCTTTGACTTTTTCAAACGACTGGCTCACGGCCTGTTCTTCTAATACCTGCAGGATCCCTTCTGCAATAGACATCTCATGCATGGACTAACTCCAACTGCCACGACACACAAGGGTCGAGAAGTTTTATCAGGGTTTCCGCCACCGGGGTTACCTGATCCCAGGGTAAATATAGCCCTTCCAGCATGGTTTTGAGACTCCCCTGGGGATGAAAATTCCACTCAGTGGGGGCAATAATCTGGTATTTAGCTACGTGATTACGGTTATCCAGTTCAACTTTATGTAGCAGTGAACCTCTGGCCGTTTCGACTACAGAGCAGCCGCGCACGCCTGTACCCTCAGCCTGACTAAACTGATGCTGGCGGACTATTGATCTGAGCCTCATTGGCGCTGTGGTTATTTCACGGTAAAGCGAGCGCAGGCGACTTTCAATTAAAAATCCCCTGGCTTCAATATTTTGTCGAGCCCAACGGCCAGTCTCGGCCGGTGCTCCGTTAACGGTTGGCTGATGACAAAATTGTTCCGCTTCCGCAGCCTTTAACGATGTCAACACTACCGTCAGCTGTTGCGACTCAGTTAAGTTTAACGTTTTTGCGGCCAGTCCTAACGGGTATTTACCGCAGGCTTTCAACAACTGACATACCTGGGTTGATAATCCCATCGTTGCTAACGAGGATCCTGCCTGGTTGGCCGGTAATAATGGCTTAATAACCTCTTCCAGTTGCCGGGCCAATTGCTCTAGCGCCGGCTGACAACCCGCCTCACCGGATGTTGCCGAAGACAGGGTTAAACTCCAGTCAAGTTGCTTACGGCACTGATTAAACCAGTCCACCACATTACTCATTCTGGATTTATGTTGCGGCGCCCAGTTGGTCACCCAGCTAAACACTTGCTCCCGTAAAGACTCTGCAAATAATAGCGTATCCCGGGCTTGTTTGATGACTAACGTTTCGCTAATGCCAGCGGCGCTCTCTACGGCTCTGAGCGCGGCGATTAACTGCCCCATCCCGCAAATATAAAAGAGCGATGGCATCATCGCCAATACCCGATCAACCGGTTTTTCCCTGAACAGGCGGGTAACGGCAAACGGGCGGGTATTGTTTATCTCAACGGCTTTGATATGGTCACGGTTATAACAAATGGTTACTTGTATGCCGCCGGTAAGCGGATTAGTCGCTGTGTTATGCGCTTTACTTCCGGCAGCCAGTTCTGCAGCAATATTCATGGTCTGCTGTCCTCCCGCCGGGCGAAGTTGCCGGTTAAGAATGCCCGGCGACTCACCTGTGGCGTCTCATCATCGGCCACTTGCTGTGCACTCCCTGCATCACAGTCTTGTGCATCAAGCTCAGCGGCCTGGCGCATTTCGCTATGAACCGTATAGCTTTGATGTCGTTCTGAAGGCGCAACGTTTTCGGCATCAAACAACGCTGCCAACACTTCCTGCGCGGTTTCCATCGCTATGCTCTGTGATGAAAACTCAAACATCGGTGAAAACACCGAGCAGGTGGCAAAATCGCCACATTCTCCGGCATAAGCACGGATAAACTCGTATTGGCCGGAGGGCAATTTCTGACGAAATTTAGCACCAACCTGCTGAACGTTATGATGAGACGCCTCGCCCGGGAGCAACACAATATTCATACACCAGGGCGTAACGATAATGCCCAGCCAATTGTCTTCCCATGACAAAAATTCGGTCGCATCCACTGCGAGCTTATTATTGTATACCGGCAGGCCTGCCATTTTGCGGGCTACCGATTCATAGAAAGCGACAACTGCTGTACCGTTTGACACTGTTAGTCCTCTATCACCATAAACTGATCGCGGTCACCATCACATTCCGGACACCGCCAATGGTCAGGCAGGTCGACAAACGCCGTGCCTGGTGGAATTTGCCAGACCTCATCACCTTCCGCCGGGTCGTAAACATACCAGCATATCTTGCATTCCAGTCTGGCCTGCTTATCTATCCGGCTGGCGTCGCCTAAATAACTGCCTTCAAAACCCTGAAAACTCATTCTGCCTTCCTATACCAGTGCATCGCGAATTTCAGACAGACGGACCGCTGAATCGGCCAGATCCTCGGGGGCGGCGCAAGCCACTGCGGGTATTGCCACAATTTCCAGAGTGTCCAGGATTAGTTGGTCGGTACTGTTGTAATACTGCACTCGCCACAGGCCATCCACCTGAGTCGACGTGATCCGGCAGTTGCCGTATCCGCGGGACAAAATGGTGACACTGCCGGTACCGGTAGTTTCGGTCAGACTGTAGTGGTCTTCAGGCGAAAAAGGTAACAACGACAGGTTTATTACATGCGAAGCCATCCCTGGGTCGCGCTGGTAGTCAACTGAGGTATCCGCAATTTCTATCAATACTGAAGGCGCATTCAGTAGTCCTTCTGGCAGGCTGGCGATTCGGGCGGGTAAATCCACCTTAGTGGCAAATGCCTGGTCTTTCACACATTCGGGGATCTCTGCCACCTCAATAGCTTCTGCAGTCACGTTACCCTGCTCGTCAAAGGTACGTAAACGCCAGATACCGGCCATTACCGTTTCCTGAATTCTGACCGGCTTATCGCCATCGATCAGAACGCTCACCTCGCCTTCACCGAGGATTTGATTAAGCAGGTTTAAGTCTGCCTCTGGTAGCTCAGTAAGCGTCATAATGCTGCTCTGACCGTTTTCGTTGATCTGGCCAAGCATAAGCTGGATATCGGCGAGGATACTCATGGCCTGAGGGCAACGTTCCAGCTCACTTTCTTCCGGAAACGATGGCATATCATAGGTGTTCATTTCCGATGGCATCTTCATGTAATCAAGCACCATGTCGCCTTCTGACTGGCTGCCCGGCCCGATTGGGACATTGACGATGTTTATACTGTTATCACGCATGTTGTTCCCCTATTGTCCGCAACTTTTACTCACCGGATTAAACACTACCGGAATACCGATACCCGGATCAGGGCGGGGCTCCAGCGTCAGAATTCGATTGATTTCGTGTACGTAGTCATCCCAGTTTTGCACTTTGGTAATGGCGTCGAGATACTGGCCATGCTTAAGAAACACCAGTGCCGGCCACGCCATAAAGTTATAACGGCCGCGACAGGCGGTTTGAATATCTTCAGATACCACCGCCGGGGTAAGCTGAGGAAACTGTTTGATCAGCTCTGGCAGGATCACAGCTACATCCAGGCTTTCCGGAAAGCGTTTAGGATCTTCGGTTAAAAACAGTACACTAATTGGTGTCTGCTCTATGAAACCTTCAAAATTATCGTCATCGAGTAAAGGGTAACCTAACTCGTCGATAAGACGATTGATCAGCGGTGAGTTCATAGTGTTCTCTTATCTTGTGTTATTTTAAAAGCGGTTTTAAATGGTCTGGTAGCTCAGGCTCGCGCTCGACCAGATCTTTAAAGCAATCGTCGAGATCAACACTTTGCCCGCACATCACCCGTTCTATAGCGCTGACGGCCTCTTCCACCTGTTGTGCCCGCGCTTCAGTGAGCACTTCCCGGGCAGCGTCTAAAAAGACTAACAACCAATCACCTGGTACTACATCGCCCACCAGCGATATATCAATCCAGCGCTGCTCTGCGCCACGCTGACAGTAAGCCTTGTGGCTGTCGGTGTGAATTACCTGAAACGGCACGCCAATACACATTACTTGGTACTTTCCCCTACAGCACTGCCTATGACACGGCTATCACCGGTACGGCAGGCTGCCTGCTCATCCGGGCGGCCCTGCTCATACTCACTCAGGTTTAACTGACCCGGCGCCAGTGCCTGCGACGTCCCCGCGCTTCGTTGCGCAGAAATACCAAACTGCGTCAGGTAGGCCAGCGCAATGTCGATAGCGGGTTGCACCTGCGCCTTTACTTCTTCGCGCAAACTGCCGCCAAAATCTTCCAGCTCAACCGGCTGACACCCCACCAGCAACAAATCTGCCGGGTAATGACCGGTAAACTCGGCCATGGCTAACACTTCCTGAAAACCGGTCTGATGCAGACTCATCTGTTTAGCGCCCATAAATTTAGGCACTTCGTCGTTATAGATGGTTTTTAAGGTGCCTGGTGCAAGGCCGTAATCAATAGCGTCGAACACCACCAGCACATCGGCTTCCTGAACATGCTGTACCAGATAAATGCCCTGGGTACCGCCATCCATGATCTTTACGTTTTCGCCAAACTCGTAATTCTGGTTGAGCGCCTCAACACAGCGAACACCAAACCCCTCATCGGCCCATAACACATTGCCAATGCCCAAAATAAGTATTTGCTTTTCATTCAATCGACTTTGCACGGTGTAAAACTCAAACTCTCTGGCGCTTGCGCTAATTACATTTTATTTACATACATCAAGTTGCATGCCAACTTAGTAAAAAATCAGGAATCACCGTATGGCGGGGTGTCACGGGGGGCGTTACAAGTAACCACAATAATATAAAGGATATAGATATAACAACACTATTCACCAATTGGAAAGTTACTAACCACCCTCTTTAACAAATCGGCGGCTGGCATCGTACAGCTCCCAAAGCTGTTGTTTTTCCAACCAAAACATCGGCGTAGTCTGAAAGTGTCGGGCCAGTCTGATAGCGGTATCGGCAGAGATCGCACGTTGGCCTTTGATAATTTCGTGTACACGTCGGCGGGATATGCCTAACAGTCGCGCCAACTCAGACTGGCTGATATGCAGCGGTTTAAGATAACAACGCTCAAGAAATATACCGGGATGTTCAGGCTTGCGACTACTCAGGCAGTGGCTGCGAACATTGAGATTGAAGGCTGTCATCCGGTTGCTCAGAATAGTCATTAAAATGGGTTAAAGAAAAAGGGACGCAGGCGGGGTCAACAATTGCCTGCATCCCTCTGAGGAGCCTCAATCCGGCTTATCGTCCTTAAACATCCGCCAGCCGCTGATCATGGTGGAGATCAGACTTTGACGTGACATGATGTCTTCACGAATTGCCACATAGACATGGATCATAATAAAAGTGATCAGATACCACATGCCCAGGCGATGCCAGGTATGCACATCCTGACTCTGGCCAAACAGCGGGATCACCCAGCCAAACAACGTATCCTGCCAGCTTCCCTGCCCGGCACCTTCACTGTAAAGCGCAAAGCCTGTGAAGATCATAAAGATCATGCCGAGGATGAAGAAAAAGAACATGCCCAGTTGTGCCAGCGGGTTGTGACCGATGTACTTCTTGGGCGTCTTTTCCATAAACAGGTACCAGCGTACCTCGTGCCATACCTCTTTCCACCAGGCTTTCACAAAAAACTTGGGGAAGAACAGTTCACGGGAATGATGGTTCCCTACCAGTGCCCAGTACAACCGGCCGATAAAGCCCACGGTTACCACGTAAGCCGCGGCAAAGTGGGCAAAGCGAATGTAACCCATCAGGAAATTATCGCTGGCTTCCCCCGGTAAAGTGGGTAAAGGCTGACCGATAAAATACCCCGTCACGCACAGCGTGATGATGGAAAACACGGTTATCCAGTGCCATAAGCGCACTGGCGCCTCATAAACATAGACCGCGGTTTGACGGCGGGTGATAACCTTCTCATCACCACTGTGATGGTTATCCGTAAGCTGACTTCTCTCAACAGCTTTGCTTTTCACTGACGTAGACATAATTGAGTCTCCAGAGAGAGCAACAGAGTGCTCTCTTAACGAATTTTCACTTTAGTCAGTTCCTGACCGTCTTCACTCATTACGTGTGTGGAACAGGCCAGACACGGGTCAAAGCTGTGTAAAGTTCGCAGGATTTCAACCGGCTCATCAGGGCGCTCCATGGGCGTATTAAGCAATGACGCTTCAAACGCACCGATATTGCCTTCTGAATCACGTGGAGAACCATTCCAGGTAGTCGGTACCACTGCCTGATAGTTTTCAATTTTACCGTCTTTAATCTTAATCCAGTGACCCAGTGCACCGCGCGGCGCCTCGTTGGTGCCCACACCCTTGGCTTCTTTCGGCCAGGTTTTTGGATCCCATTTTTCCACATTGGCGGTAGAGGTATCACCGTTTTTAATGTTATTGACCAACTGATGCCAGTCATCCAGCATAGAGTCGACACACAGCTCAGAATCCAGTGCTCGCGCCAGGGTTCGGCCCAGCGTTGAAGGCAGGAACTGTTTTAAACCGAGGTCCATACCAGTGGCCTGGTTAAACGCCGACAGTGAGCGGTCAACTTGTTCCTGAACGTACTCTTTGCCAGAAGCATAAGCCACGATGTAGCGAGACAGCGGGCCCACTTCCATGGCATGACCTTTCCAGCGCGGTGATTTAATCCAGCTGTACTTAGCGCTTTCATCAAGCTCTTTAATATTTGTTTTGGTGCCTTTAAAGTTTGGCCCCAGTTCAAATTTCGCTTCTGTTTCACCGTCCCAGGGGTGCAGGCCTTTAGCGCCGTTAGCATACTGATACCAGCTGTGGTCCACGAACTCCTGAATTTCATCCGGATTACGCACATCCACCGGGTGTATCTCATCCCAGTTGCCATTGATAATCGCGCCAGCCGGAATGAGGTCGGTGGATTTATCGCCCGGTACCACTGTGTGCGTACCATAACTCAGCACGTTAGAAGCAGCCAGACCGCCGCCGTACAGCCAGTCTTTATAAAGCGTTGCAATAGCAATCACGTCCGGAATATAAACGTTCTTAATGAAGGCTTCGGCCTCGCGAATACGCTCCAGCACAAAGTTCAGGCTGGTCATATTGACTGGCGCGCCGGATGAGCCGGTACCGTCGAGATTAATCGCACATGGCACACCGCCAACCATAAAGTTAGGGTGTGGGTTCTTACCGCCGAAGATAGTGTGGATCTTAACGATCTCTTTTTGCATATCCAGCGCTTCAAGGTAGTGCGCCACCGCCATCAAATCCGCTTCAGGCGGCAGTTTATAAGCCGGGTTACTCCAGTAACCATTAGCAAATAACCCTAACTGGCCGCTTTCGATAAACTTCTTAATGCGGGTTTGCACGTCGCGGAAATAACCCGGACTGGACAGTGGATGTGACGACGATATTTTCTGCTGTAGGGCAGAGGTAGCTTTCGGATCGGCTTTCAGCGCATTAACCGGGTTCACCCAGTCCAGCGCATGTAGGTGATAAAAGTGCACCACATGATCGTGGATATTCAGGGTCTTATCCATCAGATGCCGAATAAGGTGCGCATTTAACGGAATATCAATGCCCAGCGCATCTTCTACCGCACGCACACTGGTGAGTGCGTGACAACCGGTACACACTCCACAAATACGTTCAACGAATGCCCAGGCATCACGCGGGTCACGGCCTTTTAAAATGACTTCCAGACCTCGCCACATGGTGCCGGTGGATACCGCATTGCGGATAATGTTGTTGTCGTCAACGTTAACCTCGCAGCGCATGTGACCTTCAATACGTGTCACCGGGTCCACCACAATACGGCGGCCAGAACTGTCGAGTAATTTAGAATTTAACGGCGTGTTCATTATTCTTGTTCTCCCTTATGCTGCGCGCGTTTCACCGCACTAACGGCAGCATGGGCAGCAATCGCTGCACCTACACCACCAGCAACGGCAGTGCCTACTTCATCAGCGTTCGATTCGATACCGAACTGGTTAATGTCAGTCAGACGGTCATAGAAGGAACCTTTGTCCCAGAAGCCATCTTCGGAACAGCCGATACAACCGTGGCCGGCCTGAATTGGGAAGGACGTGCCTTCGTTCCAGCGTACGGTTGAACAGGCGTTATAAGTTGTTGGCCCTTTACAACCCACTTTGTAAAGGCAGTAGCCTTTTCGCGCGCCCTCGTCATCCCACTGTTCAACAAACTGACCGGCGTCAAAGTGCGGCCGGCGATAACATTTGTCGTGGATACGCTGGCTGTAAAACATCTTCGGACGTCCCTGACGGTCCAGTTCCGGTACCTTGCCGAAAGTCAGCATATAGGTAATTACGCCGGTCATTACCTCTGCAATGGGCGGACAACCCGGCACTTTAATGATGGGCTTATCTTTTATCACTTTATGAATAGGCACCGCCTGAGTGGGGTTTGGACGAGCGGCCTGAACGCAGCCCCATGAGGCGCATGAACCCCAGGCAATAATGGCCGCCGCGTCTTTGGCGGCATGCTTAAGCTGGTCAAGGAATGGCTTACCACCAACGATACAGAACATGCCGTCTTCATTCAGCGGCGGATTACCTTCTACAGCCAGGATGTACTTACCCTTATACTTCTGCATGGTCTCTTCAAGAATCGCTTCGGCCTGATGGCCTGCTGACGCCATTAACGTATCGTCGTAATCCAGTGAGATCATCGACAGTACAACGTCTTTCACCAAGGGGTGTGCAGAGCGAATAAAGGATTCAGAACAACAGGTACATTCCAGTCCGTGCAGCCACAGCACGGGGGTACGCTCCTTGGTCTCCATGGCATTGGCAATACGCGGTGCAAACGCAGGGCCCAGGCCTAATGCAGCAGCAGTCAGGCTACAATACTTCAGAAAACTGCGACGGGTAATCCCCTGTCGCCGCATGACTTCGTAAAAGGTCTCTAATTGGGACATTCGGTCCTCCGGCAGTGATACCGCTGAAGTTACACTTACCTCAAATTTGCACGGCCAATCGGTCTTGGTTTTTGTTCTGATGTAAGTTGCGTTCAGCTATTATTTTTCTAATAACACAGCGTGGTGTTTTGTTAGTACGCACAAATCAGAATGCAAACAACAGACCAACTACAAAAACCATTTATTTTCATAAAGTTAGAATAAATCGAGAGAGAGTTACCTGAAGTCTACTTACCACTAGAAGAGGAAAGCGGAAAGTCTTTTTACACTGTGTTAACGGTGTTTCCAGACAGTAATTAATGAGGGGATGGCAGAGCAGAAGCTATGCCGGATAAAGCTGATTTTATTGATTTTTTGCCAGAGCAACCAGGGCCTGACCAAAGGCTATCCCGCCGTCATTCGCCGGCAATTGCTGATGCGTAAGGACTTTAAAGCCACTTGACTGCAAGGTATCCTGCAGCGCCTCACTAAGCAGCAGATTTTGCATCACACCACCGGATAACACTACGGTAGTAAAGTCGTAAGCCGCTTTTAACTTTAGCGTCATCTCACTAAGCGCAATCACCAGCCCTTTATGGAAAGCCATTGCCATTGCAGCTTTGCTCCGTCCCTGGCGTAAATCCGTTATAATCTGCTGCCACATCGCCTGAGGCACTACTTGATTATCAGTAATCCTGAGATGATAAGGTTCAACATCTTCCTGGCAGGTCTGAGCCAGCGATTCCAGCCGGATTGCAGCCTGCCCTTCGTAGGTTATTTGTGCCGGGGCGCAGCCAAGCGCCGTCGCAACGGCGTCAAACAGCCGGCCTGCAGAGCTACTCAGCGGGCAGTTTAACTGCATTGTCAGCATTTTTTCGAAGCTGTTGCACATGGGGTCTGCAAACTGTGGGCAAATATCGGTCATTTCTGCCAGTTGCCCGGCAGTGAAGCATTGTCGGAGCTGAGCATACAGCGACCGCCAGGGTGACTTGATCGCCTGAGCGCCACCAATTAAGGGGACCGGCGCTAGTGAGGCTATCCGTTTCATGGCAGCATAACCACCATATAAAAACTCGCCGCCCCACAGGGTCTCATCGGTGCCGAAACCGGTGCCATCCAGGCATATTCCGAGTACTGCATCGCCGGCCAGCGGATACTGATTGTCGCCCAGACAAGCGCCAATGTGCGCATGGTGATGCTGTACCCGGGTAAGGTGATTGCCCTGCTCTTCCAAGCTTACACCATGTTTTGTGGACAGATACTCCGGATGCATATCACAGACGTAATGTTCAGCAGCGTTTTCGTACAGCTCGCGATAAAGCTGCAAGGTGTGCAAATATTCATCGAACGTACTGGCATCGTGCAGATCGCCAAGATGTTGGCTAATCACCGCCCGGCCATCCTTAATCAGACACAGGGTATTCTTTAACTGGCCGCCCAAAGCGATAAGCGTCTGCCCGGCAGAGAAACCTGATGGTAACGGTAAGCTGGCAGGCGCATACCCGCGCGCGCGGCGCAGTATTTGTGTACCGTATTTACCCGCCACCACCACCGAATCATCCAGGCGGTTGTGGATTGGCCGATTGTGCAACAGCAACACATCGGCAATGTTATTTAACTGAGAGCGAGCCGCATCATTGGTGATCGCCTGGGGTTCCCCGGAACGATTGCCACTGGTCATTATCAGTGGAAAGTCTACCTCTGCCAGGAGCAGATGATGTACCGGCGAATAGGGTAACATCACACCGATTTTCGTATTGTCAGGGGCAACCGATGGCGCAATTTTATATTGCTCCGGGTTTTCCTGCCGGGACAACAGCACAACCGGCGCAGCAGGATGCGTTAACAGCGCCTCATCCTGCTCGTTAACTCTGGCAAACTGCCTGATTGCCTCAATATTCGAGGCCATTAATGCCAGCGCTTTATGGGGGCGCTGTTTTCGTTCACGTAATCGTTTCACTGCCTGTTCATTAGTGGCGTCACACGCTAAGTGAACCCCGCCAATCCCCTTTATCGCTACGATTTGACCATCCCGTAATGCCTCACCGAGGGCCTGAAACGGCGTCTCACTGGCGACTGGCTCACCACCGGGTGTTTCCAGCCAGCAATGAGGGCCGCAATCAGGGCAGGCATTTGGCTGGGCATGAAAGCGGCGATCGGCCGGGTTGTCATATTCCTGCTGACAAGCCGCACAAAGGGTAAATTCCACCATGGTGGTGGAGGCACGGTCGTAGGGAATTTGCCGGATAATACTCAGCCGCGGGCCGCAGTTGGTACAATTGATAAACGGATAATGATAACGGCGATCACCAGGCTGGAACAGCTCTGAAAGGCAATCCGGGCAGGTAGCGGCATCCGGTGCACAGCCGGTAGTAACGATCCCCGACTGAGATACGTCTATTGCAAAGGATGAAAATACAGGTAAATCCAACGCCTCTTGATGCATTGCATCAATCCGGGCCAGTGGCGGTAACTGCTGCAACATCAGCTCAGCAAACTCACCAGCCTGCGCCGCACTGCAATTAAGCTCAACTATAACGCCACCGGTATCGTTGAAAACCCGCCCGGTGAGCTTTAACTCTGTTGCCAGACGCCAGATAAACGGGCGAAAACCCACGCCCTGAACAATCCCGTTAACGCGTAAGCGCATTCCTTTGCTGTGTGGCATTAATGCACCGTGCAGGCCATACAGGGATCGAAAGAGCGGACAATATGTTGTACCGACACCGGTGTTTTCTCACCGTTCATTACCGGCGCGCCAACGACCGCCTGCTCCAGCGCACCGGGCTGTTCGTGTTGATCCCGGGGCGAAAAATTCCAGCTGGTCGGGGCGATGATCTGATAGTTACTGATCTTACCGTTTTTCACTTCCAGCCAGTGACCTAAGGCGCCCCGAGCTGCTTCAACCAGGCCAACGCCGGAGGTCTCGGCGGGCATTTCACCGTGATGACAAAAGGGCGCGGTAGGATCAATTTGCTTAACCCACTCTTCCATTTGCCCTACCACAATGGCCACTTCAAGCAGTCTGGCCACCACCCGGCTTAACACATTGCCACCATGGCGGCTTATCATGTCTCGCATCAGCGGGTGACCGTTAACTACCTGTCGCGCCAATGGCCCGACTTCCACCACCTCGTGACCTAAGCGGGGCGCCTTACACCAACTGTATCCCGCCTCGTTATCCAGCGTTGGCTGGGTAATTCCCTGCGCCGGCGGATGCGGATGGTCGGTGTCACTCATCCAGCTATGGGAGTGATCTTCGACTATTCGGGCGATATCCAACGGACTTGTCTGGCCATCTCTGTAGCTGCCAGCAGCCCACATCGGCTCATCAAGAGCACCATAAGCGCCGAAGCTGAGAAAATGATCCGTTGCCCTGCCAAGCTGGTGTAATTGTTGTACTTCAGCCACATGCAAAAAACGGCGGAAGTCAGAGCTGTGCCAGGGCTTTTGCTGATACCACTGCCATAATTCGGCTTCGCTTTTAAGCTGACTAATGGTGGTCAGACTATCGCCAAATAAAGTACTTTCGAGAAAACGCTTAAACCCGGCAACGATGGCCAGTAAACGCATGCGCTCTTTGGGCTCAATCGCTTTGGCTACCCCACCCGGCTGTAAACTCAGGGTGTGTGGCCACTTGCCGGCCATCAGCCCCATCAGGTGCAGAAAATCGGCCCGAGCTGGCAACATCTGCGTTGAGGCAGAGCCTGCAGTGGCTTTAAACCGCCCCTGAATATCACCAAACCAGCTAGCGCCAGCGTATGTGTCGCGGGCAAAATCGGGCATAAAAAACAGATAAAAATGCGTGATCAGATCGGTAATGTTTTCACTTGCCAGCACTAAGTTGGTACACAGCTCGCCGTTTTTCGGCATACTCAGTCCCATGGCATCAGCTAACGCCCGGGCACTGGCCACCGACTGGGTAACCGAGCAAATACCACAGATCCGCGGCGTATAAACCAGCGCATCCATGGGTTTGTGGCCCAGTAAAATTCGTTCAAACCCACGATACAGCGGCGAGTTTACTTCAGCTCGCTGCACTTTATCTTCGCCGGTTTCCAGGGTGATTTCCAGGTCCCCTTCCACGCGATTAAAGGGGCCTGCGACAATTCGGCTCATACTGCTACTCTCTGACTGCACATACTGATGGTTCAGCCTTTGCGTTTATGAATGGTGGGCGGATAAATTAGCTGCTCGGCAATGGCATTCTTTTTTAACCGTTCAGGCGTGGCCGCTTTAGACAATTGCGCCAGGGCAACAAACCATGCTTTGGGCATATCGGTTGGCAGGCCAACCGGGATCCCGGCAATTTTGGGCGTTTGGCAAAAACTGTGGCCCGGTTCTTCAAATTCGGGGGCGGTGCAATTAATACACGGGTAGCCACCGTTGGTACAGGAGCCCTGGCCATTCCAGGGCCGGCTGTTACAGTCAGCATGCGCCTGGGTGCCTTTACACCCCATATTTTCCATCATGCAACCGCGATCGCCCATATCCACCGCACTGGCTTTATATTCATAGAATTCGTTGCGGGAGCAACCATGATGCACCAGGTGATCGGCGTACATACGCGGACGACCAAACTTATCGAGTTGCTCATCATTGTGCTCACCCAGCGCTATGCTCATCAGGGTTTCGGTAACCCAGTCAGGGTGCACCGGACAACCGGCGATATTAACCACCTGATCGCCACTTTGCGACGTAAAATCCTTACCCAGCAGACCGCCCGCCATTTCGCCATCAAATTGCAGGCCCGTGGCATCAGTATCATTGGCACCAGCTGCCGTAATACATCCGTAGGCCGCGCAGCTACCAACGGCAACAGTGTAGCGGGCAATATCCGCCAGCGCTTTTACCCACTCAATCATAGGTTTGCCGGTACCGCCCAATATGTGAAACTTACCGGTGCCCATGGGGCCGGTCATCATAGAGCCTTCGATACAAAGAATATCCAGAATAATGTCACCGGCCAGGATCCCCTCGAGCATGGCAATACACTCATCACCGGTGGCTTCGCTTAATGATGGATGCCAGAGCAGATTGATGCCCGCATTTTCAAACAGGGTCAGGACATCGGGGGATTCGGCATTGAGTAACGACATGGAACAGCCGCCGCAACCACCGGATTGCAGCCATAACAGATTAAGCATCAGCGGACTCCCGGTTAGGTAAAAACAGGCTAGCGATTGCACCGCCATCGATATGATTGTCGATGGATAATTCGCCATTATGTTGCGAAACGATACCATAACTAATTGATAAACCTAAGCCTGTTCCCATTCCAACTGGTTTGGTTGTATAAAAAGGCTCAAAAATTTGCGGCGCATCGTCGGCGCTGATCCCAGATCCGGTATCCCTTATGGTCAATAACACGCCATCATTATCTGCACTGGCATTGATGGTTAATCTGCGCGTCTCGGAAGCAGCCATGGCATCTACCGCGTTTTCGATCAGGTTGACCACGACCTGATGGATCTGCCCGGCATGGCCATAAGCTTCCAGTGGTCGGGGAATGTTGTCTACCACCTCAACCGCAAAATCACTTTCTTTCATTATCCAGTGTAAAGCGGTATGCACCGCGTGACTGAGGTCGAAAGACGCTTTCTCCGACACCTGCGCAGACGAGAACTGACGTAAATCATTGACGATTTCTTTTACTCTGTCTGCGCCTTCCATGGTGCCATCCACCAGCGAATTGAGATCTTTGATGGCCTTTTCCAGACGCATGTTTTCACGCATCTCGCGCAGCGCGTCACGGCTTTCACCGCTGGCTACCGCATCAAAGTAAGTGCTGAGTTTATCGGTGTAACGACGTAACACGTGCATGTTGCCATACACAAAGCTGATGGGATTGTTCAGCTCGTGGGCTACACCTGCCACCAGACGACCCAGAGAAGCCATTTTTTCTGACTGAATAAGTCGTTGCTGGGCGAGCTGTAATTCAGCATGGGCAATATTAAGCTCTTTATAGGCTCTTTGCAGCTCACCAAGAGGGCGTCCTACCAGCACCATGCCCACAGACTTACCGCGGTGATTTAAGCGCGCCGTACAATTTACCGATAACGGTACACTGCCCGACTTGCCCTGTAATTCCAGCTCGTAGTCGCGCACAGACTGAGCACGCAGGCGTTCGTAAAAGCCCTGTACCTTGTCGTGCAACTCCGGGGCGATAAAGGTTAAAATAGAACGACCAATCAGAGCCGATTCAGACTCCCCCACCAGCTCGGTTAATGCCCGGTTTACGCCTTCAATGATACCGTCGTTATCACACACGACGAGCACATCGTTCATAGCACTTTGAATACTGTCAGAAAAGCTTTTGGCCTCTTCCAGCTCAACGTTTTTTTCTTCGACTTCGACCTGTGACTGCACCAGATCCGCATAGGCTTCATCCATTTTCTGGATGACACTTACCCAGGCATCTTCATTCTGAATGGCTTGTACCGGATTGAAGTCTAAAGAGTCTGACATATCTGCAGCGTGTAATTATCTATACAGGCACTATACCTGACGGGATTCGGCCCGCAAGGCTGACAAGGCATTTTCTCGTTAAAAGCAGGGCGGATTGCTCGCCCTGCACGGTATTCCCGGCGAACGATTAAGGCCTTGGACGGAACATAACCTGCCCGGTTTTATTAGCAATTTCCACCTGCGCGACTTTTTGATAAAAGCCGTCAGAAAAGAACGTTTCATATTTAGGTACTGTCACAAATACGCCCACCCCTTCTGAATCACGATGCTCAAGTAAGACACTGTCGATAGCCCGCATCAGCAGATGACCAAGACCGTGTGACTGATAGTCCGGATGCACCGCAATGAACGACAGCAGATGATACTTTTCAGCTGGCATGGCAGAACGAATTTTTTCCTCTTTCTCGAGCATTTGCCGGGTGCCGTAATACCCGGTGGTCAGCAGCATTTTTAACCGCCAGTGCCAATAACGCCCAGCCCCTGCAGCATTGTCTGGCCCCGTGAGGCAGGCAACAGACAATAATCGCCCCTCATCAAACAGGCCAATAATGGGTTGCTCGGCTTCCCAGAATGCGGTGAGTTCTTCGCGAATAGCCGACCGTAACCGCGATTCGTAGCCTTCTTTTTCACTCTGGAATATTTGTAAAAAAATTGGATCGTCGTGGTAGGCGTTGTAAATGATGGATGCAGCCACTTTCAGATCTTCCGCTGATAAGTATGCTGCTCTGATTTTATCCAGGTTTTGTTGGATTTCCGCTTGTACCATAGCCTGTCTCCCGTGTTGTGGTGATGCGTAAACGCCTGTTTTGCGACCCGGGCCGCCCTCTCACTCAACCGCTCAGCGCTGCCGCTGAACAACAGCAAACTGAAAACAACAAGATTGGTCTTAAGAGATACGTAATAGACGCACAAAAAGTGCATCAGTTCCCCACTCTAGCCGAAAAAATAACACCATGTAAATATACCGTTAACAATATTTATACATTTAAATAAGTTTAGCGATGATAATTGAGTACAGTGATCGGGCAGGTAGTGCAACGAGCCATCATTAATGATGGCCGGCCAGACAGCAACAAGCCCGATAAACGGGATGTTTATCGGGCTTGTCAGTAAGTGTAAACGGTGGGCGGATTAGATTTTACGGACCGCTTCTTCACCCCAACCAATTAAGCGATTATCTTTGAAGACCAGGGGAGTACACTCGTCCTTGGTGGTGATACCGTCGTCCTCGGTACGCTGCGTGCGATAGTAAAGAATCCGGTAAACGTGATCGCCCTCGCCTACCATTTCGTTGAAGTCGGCTACACCCATCTTACGGGTAACGTCTTCAAAGTGCGCATTCACTTCCAGATTGCTGATATGTTTACGATTATTATACTCACGCTGCTCCCAGCTGGCCTGGTAATGTTCTTTGTCATCACCTCCTACGGAAATGACACAACCAGACAGTAACATGGGTGCTACCAGAGCAGTACAAAGCATTAATTTTTTCATAGTGGTTCCCTGTTGAAAAATAATAAGTCACTAATGAACTTCAGGTAATCAAGAATGAGGCCAACTATAACTTATTGAATTTTAAAGAAATTAAAAAATAACCACTTGGCGGCGGTGCTAACTATCGGTATGATTAGCGAAATTTTCGTTGTTTTGACTAACTGACTAAAGGCCAAGCCCGCCTGGTGTGTTGGTCACCAGTAAAGAGTAAATGCATGTCCTCTAAAGAAAACCATAAAACCCTGGTCGAAATCTGCCATTTATTGGCGGCCGAGGGCTTAACGCCGGGTGTAGGCTTATTGCGTGGTAAAGCGCCTTTCAAGGTAAGCGTGCTGGACGCCATTGAGGCGATAAAGGTCTTTAATCAGCAGAATGTGCAGGTCAAAGCCCAACCCAAAACACCGGGCGACAAAGAGCGCATCGCTGAGCTGGAAAAACGGGTGGAACAGTTAGAGCAGGCCCTCGCGGTGATGGAGAGCCGGCTGGCAAAGCTCAGTTAAACGGCTGGCGTCAGGCCATCAATAAAGGTCGCCAGATCAGGTGCCAGACAACGAGTGGGCAATTTCCCCACCTGTTCCAGTACTACCTCACCTGAGGCATTATCTACAGACAAAATAAAGTCGTCTTCATCGGTTAAGCCAAAAAATAACGTGGGCGGCTGTTTTAGTCGCTGCTTCATTAACAAATGGCCAATCAGGTTTTGTTGTAGTCGCTCGAAGTCCTCTTCACTGCAAACCTGCAATAATTCACAGTTGCCTTGTTCAGCCTTAACCGGCAGATTAAAACTCCAGTAAGTGGTAAAGAATTTGCAAAATTGCTCGTTCAGCGTGATGTGCAAGGCGTTTTCGATATTGGCAAAGGTATATTCACCTTCCATCGGCACGGGCTGCCAGGTGCAGGGCTCTCCCTGGCTGGCGTTCCCCACATAACAGGGGGATGCTAATTCCGCTTCAAACTCAGTGGTCATCAGCGCGGGATGAGACGCTGCCGCTTGTTGTAAATCGCGCATTAACTTATGCAATGATTGTTGAACTATATTCTCCATTGCGATTCCATATCAGGTATACTAAACCTCTATAGTAAAGAATTTATGGCACTTTAAACACCAGCTTGGCATATTGAATGCGCGTGCCATGATTAATCAGTGGTAAAAAGTTACAGGACAGCATGACAGTAAAGCACTCTTCGTCACCGTCTCTTCCCGCCAACCTGACACTGGGTCAAAAGGTTGACTACATTGAACAGTACACGCCTGAGCTGTTGCAAGGTGTGCCGCGCTCGCTAAGCCGTGAACAAATTGGCGTTTCACAGCCCCTGCCTTTTGGCGGTGTGGATATCTGGAACGGTTATGAGCTTTCGTGGCTTAATCCGAAAGGCAAACCGCAGGTCGCCATTTTGCAATGCCAGGTGCCAATTGATTCGCAAAACCTTATCGAGTCTAAGTCTTTCAAGCTTTATCTGAACAGCTTCAATCAGTCGGTATTTGGCAGTGCAGATGAAGTGGCCCGACACTTAAGCAAGGATTTATCGGCCTGTGCCCAGGCACCGGTTAAGGTGCAATTATTCAGCGCCGGTCAGTTTGGCGCCCTTCACCTTGGTGAACTCGACGGCACCGTGATTGACGATCTGGACATTGAAATCAATGCCTATGAGCCGAGCCCGGAGCTGCTCACAACCGGCGACCAGCAGGTTTCTGAAACCCTGGTGAGTCATTTATTAAAGTCTAATTGCCTGATCACCAGTCAGCCTGACTGGGCCAGTGTGCAAATTCATTACGAAGGCGCGGCTATAGACCACGCCGGACTGCTGGCTTATCTCATCTCGTTTCGCCGGCATAATGAATTTCACGAGCAGTGTATCGAGCGAATTTTTTGTGATTTAATGAATCGATGCAAGCCGCACAAGCTAGCAGTCTATGCGCGCTACACCCGCAGAGGCGGATTGGATATCAACCCGCTACGGGCGAATTTTGATTTCAATGTATCGAACAATCGGTTAGCCCGGCAGTAGCATGCCGGCGGTTATTTTTGGCTAATAAGGAGCTTGCATAACACATGGAAGCGAAACAACTCCAATCGCTGCGCGCTCACAGTGAGCAACTGGCAGGATTTATAGTCCGGCTCACCAGTTATTATGAGGGATTATCGGCAGAGATTGATAAAGAGTTACAGTCTCTGCGCGGTCATTTAAGTGGCAAGATTGATTTCACTCTGGCCACCCTATCCATGAATAAAGTCAACCAGCTCATTATGCTGGAACCCTACTCAGTAAAAACCCTGACTCAGGCCTGGCTTCGCCAACTGGAAGAAGACATCCAGGCATTTCAGCGTCTGGTGACTGAGCCGGCGGCCCGCAGCCAGGCAGCCAAAGCCAGTAGCGCCCTGAAAAAGCCCATCAATGGCATCAGTGCCGTGCTGCCGCTCTATCAACAGGTATTAAAGTGCTATCAATCCGGCATGGGCAATGCTGAAGAGTCAACGACTGACAACCAACCCAATAACCGAACGGTACAGCTTAAACAAAACCTCATCGATGAGCTCGGTCAGTTGGTACAAACCTATATCCGGGTCAACCCGGAGGATGACTACATCGCCTCCCTGCAGGAGAGGCTTGGCCAGGGGCTTACCGAAGAAGAGTTACTGAATAGCTGCCTGATCCTGATCCGGGTAATGGTTCAGGAAACCCTCACCGAGGCCAATACGGCCGGTAAAATTATTCAGCGGCTGAATAATGCCCTGGGTAATATTAACGGTGACGTGCAATCCAGTATCTCAAAAAGTGCCGAGAGTTTTGAGGCGCGCCAGTCTCGCAACCAGGAATTGCGAAACGTGCTGGAAGACATGGAAGACGCCCTGGAAGGCGAAAGCAATATCGACGACTTAAAGCAGCAGGCGCAGCACTACTTGGGCCAGATGGCTAACTCACTCAGTGCCGGTGAAGAAGCCGAGCGTCAGGAACAGGAAGGCCTGATGTCACTGCTGGTCTCCATGCAGCAACAGCTCTCATCGCTGCAGAAACAAACCGACTCATACCGTAAAAAGCTGGTTGAACAGCGCATAAACATGTACACCGATCCGCTCACCCGGGTGCCCAATCGCATGGCATATAATGAAAGGGCTTCAAAAGAATGGGATCGCTGCCAGGCCCAGAACAAGCCACTGAGTATCGCGGTAGTCGACGTGGATCACTTCAAACGGATCAATGATAAATACGGCCACGCCGCCGGTGATAAAACACTCCAGGCCATAGCACGCCACCTGAAAACTAACCTGACCAGCAGCGAGTTTATGGCACGCTGGGGCGGTGAAGAATTTATTATACTGTTGCCCGATCATGCCAGCGATAAACTGTTAAATCGCCTGAATGAGTTGCGCGAGGGGCTGGCTAAGCTACCCTTTAAATTTAAACAAGAGCGCCTGACAGTCACAGCCTCCATCGGCGGTACTCAGTGCCGTACCGGGGAGAAGCTCGACGCCGCCTTTGAGCGGGCCGATAAAGGGCTATATAAAGCAAAATCCGGTGGTCGGAATCAGGTGGTCATTCAGGATAACGAATGAAAAAAATTCAGCTAAACCCTGTAGGTTGGATGAGCCAACTCTCCCAACTTGAAGTCAGCAAGCTTGAAGACACCACAAACAGTAACCTGTATCAGCTCTTCCGTAACTGCTGCCTGGCAGTGCTTAATAGCGGAGTGGATGAAGACAACTACGAAATGTTGTTTGCCCCCTACGAATCCTTCGACATTCGGCTGATTAAACGGGAACGGGGCTAACCGGCTCCAGTCCGCCACTTTCATCGAGCAGGTGAATTTGTGGATGCTGTTCTTCTATTGCCTGAGCAAGGCTGGCCGGCAGCCCGCCCTCTGATA
>NZ_JAJALG010000042.1:0-30882 GCF_020515205.1 Alteromonas sp. McT4-15 | reverse complement strand
CTGAGATTCTGTGTAGCGTGATTTTTTCATAGTCGTCTCCTGCATTAATCATTGCAGAAAACTCCAATTAAGTCTGTCTCAGTTTAGGGGAAGTGGACAGAATGAAATCGTTTTGAGGGGCTACATCAAGCAAACTGAGATTCATAGTTGTCTGCAACAATGATACTTGCTCTTTCCCTTCTCTTCTTACAAGCTCAGAACGAGCGCCGTCTTTAACAACGTAAAGCAACTCACCGGATTGACCCAAATAACGAACCTCATCCACGGAGTCGCCTGGTGTTGCGATGATTTTTTGTGTGGCGGTGTCAAATGAAGGAAGACTAACTTCAATGAAATACGAGTCAGACAAAGAATTGCGAACCACCATATATTCGTCACGACTTAAAGGTTCAATGTCGATGGTATTGCTATCTTTATTAAGGGCGATGGACGTTTGTGCTGCACCCTCAATCTCAACTTTTACGATTTCTGTGCTATCAAGTAGCATAATTTCTTCATTATTGAGCCAGGTGACCTCGTATAAGCCGCTGCTGTGAAAAAATCGTTTAACGATGGCTCTATTGCGTGTATTGAACAGTGAAAGTACGTGCTCTTCCAAGCCACTCATAGACGTAGTCACAAGCAAGTAATCGCCATTAGGCGAAACATCTACGCGGTAATCGTTTGAATTCGTATCGTGAGCAAATGTAATTGCCTCAATATTTCCAGAGGTGTAGTCGAGATAATAAACTTGTCCCGTCCCTTGTGCATCCTTCACAGCGGCAAAGTACAAACCACTGCCATCGTGGGATTCATCAAAATCGGAAACAATACTGAAGCCTTCTACTAATGTTGTGGTTTCAGCATCGTTGCTAATATTTTTACTGAGTATTTTGGAGCCGCCCAAAGACAGATCAATAAAAATAATATTTTGCTGGTCGCGAGAAAATTTCACCTCAGTAACATTATTGGCATTTTGTGTTAATTGTCGGATGTTCTGGTTTTCTAAGTTTGCATGAAAGAGTTGAAAGCCTTGCTCGCCAATGAGTTTGCCTGCAAATACTATTTCACTTGCATCGTCGTTAGCACTTGCGCTTATCTTCTCTCCCGAGAAGTTAATCAGTTTTGTTTGGCTTGGCACTGCTGTTTGCAGCGAATAGAATAAAATGGCACCTAATAGCAACATGGCGATTACCAGTGCCGAAGAGGGAATTCGGCCAACGTGACGAAAAACCGTTAAAAGCGAGTGTGCACGCGATGTAATTCCAGCATGTAGTGTACTGGTTGTATTACCGTTTGGACTGTGAGTTTGCGCATGATGTGAAACGGTACAATCTAGCTTGTACCCGCGCTTATGCATCGACTTAATTAAAGAGTGGTTATCCGTTTCGCCAAGCAGCGTACGCAATTTGCTAATTGCTCGCCTGACAGCGGCATCACTTACAACACGGTCGGCCCACACCTTTTCGTGCAGTTCATTGATTAATACGTATCTATCGGCGTTTCGGCATAAAAACACCAATAAATCAAAGACTTTGGGTTCAATTGCGACTTCTTGGTTGTGTTCTAAGAGTAAGTTTCGCTGGGTATCGACAGTAAACTGTTCAAAGCTGAAGGTTTCAGGGGTAGCCGCGTGCTCGACATCAGTTTGCGAACTTTCAGTTCCCTTGCCCTGTACAACTACCGTGTTACTCATGCCAGCTAGCCTAATTGTCTTTAATTTTAATTTTGCTTTGTTTAAACAATACACACTTTTACGGCATTCTCAAAGCGTCTTACACCACGTGATTTGTTTAAAAGTATTAATGAAAGTGTCAATGCGTAAAGGAGAGCAGCGTATTGTGGGTTTATACAACATTCACACAACCAGAGTGGACATACCTGATAGCCTTGTTTTTACTTTGCTAAAGAGTGCAGTGATTCAACGAATTGACGATATTCATGGGTAAGTTCATAGGATGGAATGATTTTGTATAGTAGACTTACCCGCTATTTTTAATCATTCAATGCTGGATATGACAACGGAACTATGACTGCGATTGGGATTGACTACGGTACATCAAATTCTGAGGTTGTGTATTTTGATGGTGCATCCCATCAGCACATTAAACTTGACCCGTTAGATAAGAAAGGTAACAAAATTCGTTCTTCGGTATTTATTTATTTTGAGGATGAGTTACCGCCACCACCAGACGCGATGGTTGAAG
This sequence comes from Alteromonas sp. McT4-15, assembly GCF_020515205.1. NCBI lineage: Bacteria > Pseudomonadati > Pseudomonadota > Gammaproteobacteria > Alteromonadales > Alteromonadaceae > Alteromonas > Alteromonas sp. McT4-15. The sequence continues at coordinate 28,696 of NZ_JAJALG010000042.1, read as the reverse complement.
CGAAAGTTGCCCAACTTCAACGCGCTATTAATGATCAGATAGATAAAGCGAAAGACGGTTACTACGCTGCGAAAGATCCCAAAGAGCAGGCTATGTATAACGACCGCATAAATTCACTTCGCGGAGATTTGCACAATAAGCCAGCCTTGCAGCGCAAAGCTATTGCTCAATTGATGCATGCCATGTCGCTTGATGAAATTCCACTGTTACGCCTTGTTGAGCACGGTAAGTTTGCGTTTGGTGAAGAAGGGTTCAGACGTTTTCTGAAGATGCCAGATAAGGGCAGACTAATCTATTCACCTAAAAACTTTTTAGGTGCTTCGCTTGACGGTGATCAAAAACAAGCCTTTATCGGCATTATCGCCAAGCAACTTGCCTACTTTAAACAGTGTGCAGAGCAGCAGCTAGGTACGGTAGTTGACAGTGCCGTTATTGGACGACCAGTAAAGTTTCATGGAACGCGTGGCGAAGAAGGCAACGCACAGGCCATCCAAATCATGACCCAGGCCGCGACGAAAGCCGGTTTCTCTGGTGTTAATTTTCTGGATGAGCCAATTGCTGCAGCGTATAAGATTGAGCAAACACTGCCTAAAGATACTACAACCCTTATTGTGGATATTGGCGGTGGTACTACCGATATCTGTTGCATAAAGCTTTCTCCAGAACGCACTAACCAACTAGACAGAAAAGATGATGTTTTGTCGGTAACGGGACGCCGTTTGGGGGGAATGGATTGCGATAAGAGTCTAGTGCTAAAAGCTATTGCGCCAGAAATGGGGATGGGCCTTAAAATGATAAATGGCCTGCCTGTACCACCCACATACTTTTCGGATATGTGTGCTGTCGACAACATTCCTGCGCTAACGCGATTCTTCTCTGATGATTATGGTTTAGATATTTCGCAAACTATGTCGGTGATAAAAGAGCCTGCGCAATTAGAAAGACTGTTGATTGTGCAGGAAAATAAACTATCTGCGCGTGTGGTTAACTCGGCTCGCTTGGCAAAGGAACTGTTGTCGAGCAAGCAAAATATCACGTTACCACTACATTACATCGAAGAAGATTTTGATGTAGAGATAACACAAGATGCACTTAAAAAAGCACTTAAACCTTGGCTTGATAAAGTAAAAGCATTAGTGGTGGAGTGTTTAGAAAATAGTGTAGAAAAGCCAGAAGTTGTCATGATCACAGGCGGTATGAGTTTGTCGCCAATTGTCGTTGATGCCTTATATGAAAACTTATTGACAGGGTTGCCGCGACTAGAAAATGATGCATTTAATTCGGTATGTGAAGGACTTGCTATTCAGGCTGCTAAGCACTGAAATGAAGCATTGAAAGGATAAAAACGAAAAAGCGTTAGTGACACCACTAACGCTTTTTTTGTCGCTTAATGCTGAAGAATATTGTTCTGCTTCAAATAAACAGCAATAGCTTCTGGTGACTCAAAGGCTTTCAGTAACATTTCTTGGGCACGTGCCTTTACATCGTTATCTTCAGAAGATGAAAGTAGGTGATACCAAGTCTTGACTAAGGCTAATGGCGGCGTTTGGTTCATGCGTTGTTGCTCCAGCAATTCTTACTGCAATAAATTCCACGAATCATCGTATCTCATGATTCACCAAAACAAGCTCTGACCAGCGTTATATTTATCAATTTATGCGACAAAATGACTGCGTTTGGCCATTTTGTCGCCATAGCATGCTGATCTGCTTGTTAGAGCATGGGCTTTAAGAAGCGTCCTGTATGTGAAACGTCTTGTTCTGCCACATGCTCAGGTGTTCCTTCTGCAATAATCTGGCCACCTCCGGATCCTCCCTCTGGACCAAGGTCGACAATCCAATCTGCGGTTTTGATAACATCAAGGTTATGCTCAATAACCACAACGGTATTACCGTGATCACGCAGCCTGTGAAGCACTGCTAATAATTGCTTAATATCGTGGAAGTGCAACCCTGTTGTAGGCTCATCGAGAATGTATAGGGTTTGGCCAGTGTCTCTTTTTGACAACTCTTTTGCCAATTTTACACGCTGTGCTTCACCACCTGACAAAGTAGTAGCTGCTTGTCCCAATCTAATATACGACAAACCCACGTCCATGAGCGTTTGCAATTTTCTTGAGATTGCGGGTATCGCATCAAAGAAATGACGTGCATCTTCCACCGTCATCTCAAGAACTTCGTGAATATTCTTGTCTTTGTACTTAATTTCCAACGTTTCACGATTGTAGCGCTTACCCTGACAGACATCACATGGCACATACACATCAGGTAAGAAGTGCATTTCTACTTTTATGACACCATCACCCTGACATGCTTCACAGCGGCCACCTTTCACGTTAAAGCTAAACCTTCCTGGTTTATAACCGCGAGAGCGAGATTCTTGTGTACCTGCAAACATTTCGCGAATAGGTGTAAAGATACCTGCGTAGGTTGCTGGGTTAGAACGCGGTGTTCGGCCAATGGGACTTTGATCAATATCGACCACTTTATCAAGGTGTTCAAGACCGGTCATTGAAACGTGTGGTGCGGGCTCTGAAGTCGTGGCCTTATTCAACTCACGTTGCGCAATTTTATAAAAGGTGTCATTGATAAGGGTTGACTTACCTGACCCCGATACGCCAGTCACACAGGTCATCACACCGGTAGGAATACGCAAATCAACTGACTTCAAGTTGTTGCCAGTTGCGCCTTTTAGCTCAAGCCAGTTGTCGTCTTTAACTGGAGTTCTAGTTGCAGGGACTTCAATTTTCTCTCTGCCAGACAAGTATTTTCCGGTAAGTGAATGTTCACTATTCTTTATATCTTCCAGCGAACCTTCTGCAATAATTTGCCCACCATGTACACCTGCTCCTGGGCCGATATCAACGATATAGTCGGCTTCGCGTATGGCATCTTCATCGTGTTCTACGACCAGTACTGTATTACCTAAGTCGCGCAGGTGTGTGAGCGTCCCAAGAAGTCGCTCGTTGTCACGCTGATGTAGACCGATTGAAGGCTCATCTAGCACGTACATGACGCCAACAAGACCCGCACCAATTTGGCTTGCTAAGCGAATACGCTGGGCTTCACCGCCTGATAGGGTATCGGCACTGCGAGACATTGAAAGGTAATTAAGGCCGACATTGACCAAAAAGCGCAAACGGTCGAGAATTTCTTTTAGGATTTTCTCTGCTATTTGCGCCTTTTGACCTTCAAGGCTTAATGATTCAAAAAAACCGAAAGCATCAGCTATCGACATATCAGCGATAGCCGGCAAATTAGTACCTTCGATAAATACATTGCGTGCTTCAACGCGCAAGCGTGTGCCTTCACAGCTATTACATGGCTGTTGACTTAAATACTTAGCTAACTCTTCGCGCACTGAGTTTGACTCAGTCTCGCGATATCGACGCTCCATATTGGGAATAATGCCTTCAAACGGATGCTTGCGCTCCATGATGTCGCCGCGCTCATTAATATATTTAAATGAGAGTGATTTTCCCTTTGAACCATAAAGCACAATGTCTTGATGCTTTTTATCTAACTCTTCAAACGGTACTGTTAGGCTAAAGCCGTAATGATCTGCAACAGCTTGCAGCATTTGAAAATAGTAGTAACTGCGCTTGTCCCACCCTCGAATTGCGCCTCCAGATAAACTGAGTTCTTCGTTGCCAACCACTCGCATAGGATCAAAGAACTGTCTTGTACCTAAACCGTCACATGTAGGGCAGGCGCCCGCCGGATTGTTAAACGAGAACAAACGCGGCTCAAGTTCACTCAAGCTGTATCCGCAGTGGGGGCAAGCAAAATTAGCTGAAAACACAATTTCTTCAGCGTCTTTGTCATCCATGTCGGCAACAACGGCGTTGCCGCCTGCAAGACTCAACGCGGTTTCAAATGACTCAGAAAGGCGCAGCGCCATGTCATCACGCACCTTAAAGCGGTCGACAACGACTTCGATGGTGTGCTTTTTGTGTAGGTCGAGCGGTGGTGGATCAGAGAGATCACACACTTCGCCATCGATGCGCGCTCGAATAAAGCCCTGAGCAGAAAGATTCTGCAAGGTTTTAACGTGCTCCCCTTTACGCTCTTTCACGATAGGAGCAAGTAGCATTAACTTGCTACCCTCTGGCATCGCTAGCACTTTATCTACCATTTGACTAACGGTCTGTGCATCAAGCGGTACATCGTGATCAGGACAGCGTGGTGTGCCCACACGAGCAAACATCAAACGCAGATAGTCGTAAATCTCGGTGATGGTGCCTACCGTCGAACGGGGGTTATGCGATGTTGATTTTTGTTCAATGGATATTGCAGGCGAAAGACCCTCAATATGATCAACATCTGGCTTTTCCATCATGGAAAGGAACTGACGCGCATACGCCGATAAAGACTCAACATATCGGCGCTGGCCTTCTGCGTATAAGGTGTCGAATGCAAGAGACGATTTCCCCGAGCCCGACAGGCCGGTAATCACCACCAGTTTGTCTCGTGGCAGTGTTAAATCGATGTTTTTCAAGTTGTGGGTGCGAGCACCGCGAATTTCGATTTTATCCATTGAAGCCTAAATGAGAGAAAAAGAATCAGTATGCCATAGCTGTCAAGTAAAGTGATATGACAATCAAGTTATACTTCGTAAAGGCGCAGGGGATCACATTCGCCCACACACTAAGCCAAGTATTAATCCATGTTAAGGTACGTGGGCAGGTGAACAAATTGTGCTACACTTCGCGACCTTAAATTTTCTATTGTAGAGATACTCTACGCGCTATTTCATCTTTTGAGGAACACTGACGCTTTGAACGCTTTGGAATTACGCGCTGCACTTGCGCTCGCTTCGGTCTATGTTTTACGCATGATGGGTTTGTTCATGGTAATGCCAGTTCTTGCAGTGGCGGCAATGGACTACCCAGATTACTCACCATTATTGGTAGGACTAGCGGTTGGTGGCTATGGTTTAACACAAGCTGCATTACAAATTCCCATGGGCATGATGTCAGATAAATGGGGACGAAAGCCGGTTATATTATTGGGTTTATGTGTTTTCGCGATAGGCAGTTTTGTCGCCGCAAGTGCCGATAATATGATAATGATGATAGTGGGTCGTATACTACAAGGCGCGGGCGCAATTGCCGGTGCCATTATGGCGTTGGCTACCGATGTCAGCCGTGAAAGCCAGCGCGCCAAGGTACTTGCCATTATCGGCATTGCCATAGGCTTTTCTTTCTATCTCGCGGTTATTTTAGGCCCACTAATAGCCAACAGTTATGGGTTGGCTGGTGTTTTTGCCATTACGGGGTTGCTAGCGGTGCTTTGTATGCCCCTAGTCAAATGGGTTGTTCCTGATTCAGAGCAACTCAGTAGTGGTGATACGCTGCCACAAAAAGACCAACTAAAACAGCTGTTGTTATCGCCGCAACTATGGCGCTTAAACGTAAGCGTGCTGTTGCTACATATGCTAATTACGCTGTTATTCGTGCAACTGCCCGTTACGCTACTGCATTTTGATATGACGCTGGAAAGTCACTGGAGCGTCTACCTGCCGGTTCTAGGTATCTCAATTGTGGGTCTTGTGCTGATGATGGGAGCCGCGCGTGGACGCACGCCAAAATCGCTGCTATTCACTGCGATTGTATTGATGGGAGCGGCGTTCTTCACACTGAGTACGCAGACACACAGTTGGTGGATGGTTACTGCGGCAGTCGTTCTATTTTTTACTGGCTTTAATTATTTGGAAGCAAATTTTCCAGCGTTAGTTTCAAGCATTGCACCGGCGGGCAAAAAGGGGACTGCAATGGGCATTTATGCCAGCTTTCAGTTCTTTGGCGCATTTCTCGGCGGTATTGTTTCGGGCTTTGTAACCGATATATGGACACCTGACATTGCTTATGGCGTTGGTGCAGCATGCACCGTACTTTGGCTCTTCATTATTGCGGGATTGAAAGAAGTGAGTCGGGTGAAACGCGTAATGATGCAAGCATCAAAACCCGATACAGTATTAGATGAGCGCTCTCAGCAAGTACTTAAGCAAGGGTTAAGCGCAGTTCCTGGCGTACTCGACGTGACATTAAACCACCATAATGGCGCAGTATATTTGAAGGTCGATAGGGACTTTGATGCGCTAAAAGCACGAGAAGTGTTAGACGCAACGTAGCTGGGCTAATTGCCGAAAACAGGGGTGAAGGATGATAGATTTAACGTCTTTTAAAGCCATTATTTTTGATATGGACGGCACTTTGGTTGATTCAATGGCGGCACATATTGAAGCGTGGCAGCACACTTGTGAGGTGTTTGGGTACCCTTTTGATAACGACTATCAGTATAGTCTTGGGGGCGTTCCATCATTGGCAACTGTAGAACTGATGAATGCGCGTTACAACATGTCGCATTCTCCTCTAGCGGTTGCCGAATTTAAAAAACAGGCCTATGAAGGGCTCAATCACACACCCACCCTTATTCAAGATACTTTAGCAGTATTTAATCACTATAAAACGCGTATGCCGATAGCCGTGGGTACAGGCTCAGATAGACAGCATGCGCAGTGGGTACTTTCAGAGCATGGAATATTGGCGCAACTTGATGCGTTGGTTACTGCCGATGATGTTGCTCATGGTAAACCTCACCCAGAAACTTTTATAAAAGCTGCAGATTCGATGAATATTGCGCCACACCATTGCGTAGTGTTTGAAGATACCGATATGGGTAAACAAGCGGCTATCGCTGGCGGTATGACCTGCATTATGGTCAAAAATGGTCGTATAGTACGTTAGCAAGCTAGATTGCGTTTGCGCTTTCTAGAACGTCATCGCATTCATGTAACAAAGAAGATTTTACACGACGAGTAGCTTGCGCTATTGCTTCCTTAATCGCTTCTTCAGCAATGTCGTGTTCTTCATTGATTGAGGTACTTGAATGTACTTGCATGCTTTGACCGCGGTAAGAGACACTCGGTGAGTACTCGTCTGCGTAGTGGGGTTTGTATTGCACATCAATGATAACAGTGGCAACTAAGTTGGTGCCTAAAGTTTTCACAAATGCGCGCTCTAACGATACTTTTACACTATTATCAGCATTCGTATGGGGCGTAACATTCATTTCAAGCAGGCTTTGTTCAAGAATTGAATAAAGCGCATCTTTCGATACATTATCATTTCCGACCAATAAGTCTTTGCTTGCCCTTTCATCGGTGAGTTCTGCAAGATACATCGGGCAGGCTTTGGCTTTTGAAAGACTGGCCTGATGCGCTTCTCGTTGTGAGGCTGGAACGAGTGCTGAGTCTAAATCAGGCTCAGGTGTTGATACACAAGCAACGAGAAATGAGAGGCTGCAACACACTAACGTACTACGAATAAAACGCTTCGATTGTTTTGTGCTTTTTATCATATTAATTCACTACTTGTTTTGTCTCGCTGCCTGAATCTCGCTTGAAACCAATAAAGTGTTTATCGCGAAGTTTAGTCACAATGAAATAAGCCGTAACGGCAAACTAAATACTTAGCTGGCAGTATAAGTAAATAAATCATCATCACAAATACCTGAACTGTTGCAAACTGTTTCAGCCATCGATGTAGAAATTATCAACACTGTGCTACAGTAAACGTAAGTTTCAGATGTGATGCGAACAACAGTTTTTCAACACGGATAGTTTTACCTATGGTTTTACGCAAGCTCATTTTAAGCGCTTTAGTGTGTCTCGTCGTCAGCGGTTGTGCGATCAATGTTTCACCTTCTGCCTTTTTTTATCAAGACTCAGCACAAAAGCCCCTCGATACAACCAAATTGCACGCCGCTATTCAGCAGGACAGTACCTCTGCCGGCATCACCCGTGTTGAGGTTAAAAATACGCAGGGCCTGATGTTAAGGGGGGTTGCAGTTTCCTATCCCGACCCAAAAGTGAACGTGGTCTTTTTTGCTGACAATAGAATGTCGATAAGCGAGAACAATAGTGTGTTGCATCGTATTGGAAAGCTGCCAGCCAACATATTATGGCTCGATTATCAAGGAGTGGGGGCAAGCGAGAAAGCGAAAAATCTGAGTATTGATGCGATTAAGCAAGATGCCTTGACGCAGTTCGATTACGTTAAAAACACGTTCGATAACAGTCTACCGACTATTGTTCACGGGCGCGGTATTGGAAGTTATTTTGCCAGCTATGTGGCCGCAAATCGTCAAATAGACGGCTTAGTGTTAGATGGTGCGTTTAACAATATATCTGACCTTATTGCCAACATGGTACCTGGGTTTTCTAATTCGTTTACAAGTATGCGTTTACACGATGAAGTGCACAGTATGCAAATTGCGCCGATACTGCGCCACTACGATGGCCCACTGTGGTTGGTTGTAGCCGAGAAAGATAAAATTACGCCTTACCCCATTAGCCAACAGTTATTAGATGTTTCAGCAAGCGACAAAAAGCGCATTTCTATTATTCCTGGTGTTACCCACAGTGCAACCTTGAAATCAGATTTCGCAATCAGTGAATATCGTCGATTTTTGTCCAGTCTTTCTCGCTAAAATGCCTTGTGGATAAGTAGTGGGTAACCTTGTTGGTAAGTCTGTTAATAGCCTTATGCATCAAGCGATCACGATCATAATAGCCTTATCTGGTCGGATCACGAAATATCAGTAAAATCAAGCGCTGTAGCGAAGTTTGATACGATCACATTGCTTTTTGATCCTAAGTGTTCAAAGGATCGTGGAATTTTGTTGATTGGGGATAAAAATATAACCGCTACGATCACATGCTAGTTATTGTCAATAGATTTACGCTATGAAATTTTTAGAAGTAGCGTGCTGATTTATGCAGCATATTTCGATTAACAATGCTGCATATTACACACTTATTAGACGAAGAAGCGGAAAATATGGGCTCGCGCTAGACGCGAACCACAGAGTCCCGTTTAACGACGGTGGGGGTGTATTTAAACGTCAGCCCTTCTTCCGGTTTACTACCAGAAGCGTATTTGAGCGCAAGTTCCGCGGCCTTGGCAGCCATCATTTCAACAGGGTATCGCAACGTCGTGAGTTTGGGTCGACAATATTTGGCTAGTAATACGTCATCATACCCCATCACTGAAACTTGCTCCGGTACTGCAATGCCATGGTCTTGAAGCATAGTCATTGCGCCTGATGCCATAGCATCATTGTAGGCCAATACTGCGGTAAACTTAGCACCTGTAGCAAGTAAGTTTTGCATAGCCAACTCACCACCTTCTTGGTCAGGCGTGGCGTATTCCACCATACTTTCGGGTAATGTCAGGTTGGCTTCTTTGACCGCGTTATGAATGCCCTCTAGTCTGTGATTAGGGTCGTCAATGCGATATTGACTGCTGATCACTGCTAAATGCTGGTGGCCCTGACTAATGGCGTATTCCGCCATAAGTCGTCCGCCTGTAACATTATCCAGCCACACACAGCGATTAGCGATTTGTGGGATGTATCGGTTAATTAGCACAAAACCCGGTACCTGGTTGGCAAAATCAATAAGGGTAGCATCATCGAGTGCTTTACTGTGTACAACCATAGCCTCAACGCGGTGCTCTAGAAGTGTTTCAATTGCTCGCAGCTCTGTTTCCTTTTCAATCGAGCCCGCACTCAACAGTATTTGTACGTTGTTTTTGCGCGTGATTGATTCCACACCATGAGCAAGCATCGCAAAGAAAGGATCGTGCAATTCCGCAATAACTACGCCTAATGACGCACTGCGCTTTGTAACCAAAGCCCTTGCATTGGCATTAGGGCGGTAGCCCATTTCTTCCATTATTTTTTTTACGCGTTGGCGAGTCTCGTCACCTACCTTTGGACCATTATTAATAACCCGGGATACGGTAGCTAATGACACACCTGCAGCTTGGGCTATGTCTTTTATTGTTGCCATTATCTTTTAAACTTCATTTTTGGGTAACGTAGTGGGTTAGGTATTAAACCCAATTTTCCATAGCGTACATTATATTTACAAAAAAAGATAAGTTTGCAATCGAATGCATGTCTCGAAAACCGCAAAGTGGTTATACCATACATAAGAATTCGCTAAATCGCTGTAAATAAGTACGGAAAACGTATAACCTCAGCGTAAAGAAATGCGTAAAAACACGTTTATGTTGAGCTTGAAATTAAACGATTGAGACCATCTTTGTTTGGATTATTCCCGTTAAAGGTAAATAGTTTGTTATGAATATAGAGATTTCAAATTTTGGTGAAATAGATGGGGTATTGGTGAAGGAGTTCACCCTAACTAACGCCAATGATATGCAAGTAAAACTGTTGAATTACGGCGGCATAATCAAAGACATCATCTTGACCGACAATGTGGGGAAACGAAAACATTGTGTTCAGTCTTTTGACTCTCTTGATGAATACATTGATGACCCAAGTTACCGCGGTGCCATTGTCGGACGCTACGCAAACCGCATTGGAAACGCGGAATTTTGGCTAGAGGGTAAACATTACGTACTTGATAAAAACGGTGGCGAGCACAATCTCCACGGCGGTCTTGCAGGTTTTCATAAAAAAGTATGGGAAGCGGCTGTTGATAAAACTGACGAGCGAATAAGTGTATTGCTAACACTCAGTAGCCCTGATGGTGAAGGGGGATTTCCTGGCAACGTTGAAGTAAAGGCATGTTATACGTTAACGAACGACAATATTCTGTCGTTGAATATCACCGCCACAACAGACAAAGCAACGCCGCTCAGCTTTACACAGCACGCTTATTTTACATTAAGTAATGACAAGCACGTGGGCTCAACATTGCTACAAATTGATGCAGATAAAGTCACTGATGCTGATACTACCTTACTACCTACAGGCAAGTTTATAAACGTGGCTGATACGGCGTTCGATTTTAGACGGTTGACGAAGATCCACGAAAGAGCGACTAGCCAAGACCCCATCCCACTATTTCAAATGGTGGGTGGTTACGACCATAACTATGTGCTGCGCAACGCTGAACAAGACGTACCACAAGCTCGCGTTAAAGCGCTAGATACAGGAATTAATATGGCGTTATACACATCGCTGCCTGGATTGCAGTTTTACACAGGAAGCTTACAAACAGAGCAACAACTCGGCGCGTTGTGTTTAGAACCACAGCATTTTCCTGACGCACCAAACAAACCTCACTTTCCAAGTAGCATTGTTTATCCAGGTCAAGTGGTGCAGATGTCGATGCGCTATGAGTTCTCTGTTGGCGATTAATTCTCACTGGCAAAAAGAAAACTAATTGTTATGAATTTAACAAATATTTTTCTTTGTTACAGAATTGATAAAAAGGGATTCTTAATATACTATTGTTGGGTAAACGTTTAACCCTTTTGTCTCTTGTTGTGTTCAGACCACGATAAGGCCAATTCAGAGAGAGTGAATATGGGAACGCCATTTGATCCTACTAATGATCCTCACCGTCGATTTAACCCGTTACTGGGTGAATGGGTGTTGGTGTCACCGCATCGTGCAAAACGCCCTTGGCAGGGTCAATCTGAAGAACCAAACAACGAGCAAAAACCGTCTTACGATGAAACCTGTTATTTATGCCCAGGTAATACTCGAGTAAACGGTGAAGTAAATCCGACCTATACAGGGACTTTTGTTTTCGAAAACGATTTTGCCGCACTTAAGAAAGACACTGAGGTTACCAGTGAAAAGAAAGGGCTCTTTCAGTTCGAGACAGAGCAGGGGTGTAGCCGCGTTATTTGCTTCTCTCCTGATCACAGCAAAACACTTCCCGAACTAACAGATGAAGAGCGCGCAGAAGTTGTTGCTTGCTGGCAAGCACAAACCAAAGAATTAGGCGAAAGCTATCGCTGGGTGCAAGTTTTCGAAAATAAAGGCGCTATGATGGGGTGTTCGAATCCACACCCTCATGGGCAGGTTTGGGCACAACAGCACTTGCCTACTGACCCTGCTAAAAAACTTGTCCAACTAAAGCAGTATTATGCAGATAACAATACGCCGCTTTTAGCCGATTACGCCGAACAGGAAGTGGCTAAACAAGAGCGTGTTGTTTGCCAAAATGATGATTGGGTTGTTGTTGTACCTTATTGGGCCGCCTGGCCATTTGAAACCTTATTACTACCGCGTTTTAACGTGCAGTCGATGCCCGAACTAAACAAGGAACAGGCTTTTTCACTGGCGCAAATCATTGGTGATATCACCGCGAAATATGACAACTTGTTTGACACTTCTTTTCCTTATTCAATGGGCTGGCACAGTGCGCCATTTGACAATGAGGCACACCCAGAGTGGACACTACATGCGCATTTCTTTCCACCGCTTTTGCGTTCGGCAAGCGTTCGCAAGTTTATGGTTGGCTATGAAATGATGGCCGAAGCACAGCGTGACCTAACCCCAGAGCAAGCAGCAGACAGACTTAAAGCACTTTCAACTGTGCACTATAAAAAACGTGAGAATGCGAATGGATAACCAAACACTATCTTCAACTTTTCAGCAATATTACGGCGAAGCGCCGACGCTTGTTGCCCATGCACCGGGACGTGTAAACCTTATTGGTGAACACACTGATTATAACGAAGGTTTTGTTTTTCCTGCTGCGATTAACTTCGGCACTTGGGTTGCTGCCTCAAAACGCGATGACAACGAAATTAGTGTTACCGCAATGGACTATGATAATCAGCAAAACCAGTTTGCGTTGTCAGATATTCAGTATGACGAAGAGCAAGGTTGGGCTAACTATGTTCGCGGTGTGGTTAAAGTACTTAAAGAAAGCATGCCTGATTTTGGCGGTGCTAATTTACTGGTAACGGGCAATGTGCCGCAAGGTGCTGGTCTTAGTTCCTCGGCGTCATTTGAAGTAGCAATACTCAAAGCAATAAGTGCATTGTACGAATTACCGCTTGATGGCGTTAAAGCGGCGTTGTTAGGCCAAAAAGCGGAGAATACTTTTGTTGGTTGTTCATGTGGCATTATGGACCAATTGATTTCTGCGATGGGCAATGAGGGCATGGCAATGCTTTTGGACTGCCAGTCTTTAGCGATTGAACACTCACCATTACCTGATTCACATCAAATTGTGATTATCAATTCAAATGTAAAACGCGGTTTGGTAGACAGCGAATACAATTTGCGTCGCCAACAGTGTGAGCAGGGAGCATCACTGCTAGGGGTAGAGTCGTTGCGAGAAGCTAACATTGACATGCTGGAATCAGCGAAAGCGCATATGCCTGAAGTAGTATACCGTCGTGCAAGACATATTATTACTGAAAATGCGCGCACGCTTAAAGCCAGCCAAGCGCTGAAAACTGGCGATATTGCAACTGTAAGTAAAGCTATGGCTGAGTCGCATGTTTCAATGCGAGATGATTTTGAAATTACTGTACGCCCTATTGATTACTTAGTAGAAATAATCGATGAAGTATTGGGGACGTCTGGTGGCGTGCGCATGACTGGTGGTGGTTTTGGTGGTTGCGTTGTTGCGCTGGCACCAACTGACAAGGTTGAAGCCGTTAAGCAAGTGGTCGCCAACAAATACTTTGATGAAACAGGATATAACGCCGACATCTACGTTTGTACCGCTACTCAAGGTGCTTTCGCTTAACAGACTTGTTTAATTACCCCTTTATATCAGAACAATCTATCCCGTACGGTTGTCTGTGTCCCTTAAGCCGCATCATTGATTGCGGCTTTTTTTATAAAAACGCTAATTTGGAACAATTTAGTTAAAAAAAGTAAACAAAGTGTGATACTAATATTATCCGCAATGTGAATGCGATAAATGTTCTTCATTTTCACATGCATCGCATAGCGAATTGGCATCTTTTAAAGATGCGACACTGGTGTGGCAAAACCTTAAGAATAATAAAAACAATTTTTCACCTGTGTACCCTGCATTGACTTAAACCGCCGCACCCAAAATTAGAACTTTGGGAAAAACTATGAAATTAGCATCATTAGATATCACGTTTTTTGTGATATACGTCGTCGCGCTTATTGGTATTGCGTGGTGGGTATCACGTGAAAAGCAGGGTCACGAAAAAGATACCAACGATTACTTTCTTGCAGGCTCAAGCCTTCCTTGGTGGGCAATTGGTGCATCGCTTATCGCTGCAAATATTTCGGCAGAGCAAATTATTGGGATGTCCGGCTCGGGCTATCAATTAGGTCTTGCGATAGCGTCCTATGAATGGATGGCTGCCATTACATTGCTATTAGTTGGTAAGTTCTTTCTACCCATATTTCTTAAGCATAAAATTTACACCATGCCGCAATTTTTAGAGCAGCGGTATGATCATCGTGTAAGAAAAGTGATGGCCATTTTCTGGTTAGGCGTTTATGTATTCGTAAACTTAACTGCCGTATTGTGGTTAGGCGCCTTAGCCATAAATACTATTTCTGGCGTAGACATGATGTATGGCATGATGTTCTTGGGCTTATTCTCATTGGCTTATTCGCTATATGGTGGACTTAAAGCGGTCGCACTGACAGATATTATCCAAGTTGTGCTATTGGTGTTTGGCGGACTGTTTTTATCATACACGGCGCTTAATTTAATTAGTGATGGTAATGGAGCGCTGCAAGGTTTTGTCGACTTAACCAATAAATTACCTGAAAAGTTCGATATGATTTTGTCGAAAGACAATCCGCACTATATGGACTTACCTGGTATCTCGGTATTGATTGGTGGCATGTGGATCATGAACCTTTCCTATTGGGGCTTTAACCAATATATCATTCAACGGACATTGGCAGCCAAAAGTGTGCAAGAAGCACAGAAAGGTATTGCGTTTGCGGCATTCCTGAAGCTACTTATGCCACTTATCGTTGTGTTGCCAGGTATTGCAGCCGTGCTTATCGTACCTGACCTGCAAAAGCCTGACCAAGCCTATCCAAGTCTTATGACACTCATGCCAGTTGGCCTAAAAGGTATTATTTTCGCTGCGCTTGTTGCCGCAATTGTATCTTCACTCGCGTCAATGACTAACAGTGTCTCTACCATTTTTACTATGGATTTGTATAAAGATAAGCGTCCTAATGAATCGCAACAGCATTACGTGAAAGTAGGGCGAATTGTCAGTTTTGCGGCACTGGTTATTGCTATGGTGGTTGCGAAGCCACTGCTCGGTAACTTCGACCAGGCATTCCAATATATTCAAGAGTTTACAGGGTTCTTTACACCTGGCATCTGTGCTTTATTCGTATTGGGCATGTTTTGGAAGAAGACCACTGCAAATGGCGGTCTTTTGGCTGCACTGGGCTCATTTGTGCTAAGTATCGTGTTTAGAGAGTTTTGGCCAGAGTTGCCCTTTATCGACCGTGTAGGACTTGTTTTCTTGCTATGTGTAGGTTTAGCCGTGGTTGTCTCTTTGTTTGAGAAAAAAGGGGTAAGTGAAAACGCTGTTGACCTAAATGAAGTGCAGTTTAGTACCACTACTGGCTTTAATGTGGCGTCGCTTGCGGTTGTTCTGCTTACCGCAGCGTTCTATATTACGTGGTGGTAATGGTTAGCCACTAAGTAATATCTCAAAACAAGGCGAAAGTGCAGAAGACGCTTTCATAAAATGTTGTTAGCATTTAATAAGAAAGCCAGAGTCGGTGAAAAACTTCCAATTTTGTCGATAAAATACGATATACTAGCCGGCTAATACCGATGAACTTTCGCGCTTGTTGCAGTTGTGCTGCTTAGTACAGTAAGGCAATAAGCCATACACAAACGTTACAGGAGACATCAATGGCAACGAAAGGCGTTAATAAGGTTATTCTTGTTGGAAACCTTGGCAATGATCCTGAAGTTAGATACATGCCTAACGGAAACGCCGTTGCGAACTTAAGCCTTGCAACTAGCGAAAGCTGGAAAGATCAACAAGGTCAGGTTCAAGAGCGCACTGAGTGGCATCGCCTTACTATGTACCGTCGCTTAGCAGAAATTGCCGGAGAGTACCTGAAGAAGGGCTCACAAATTTACGTTGAAGGTAAATTGCAAACGCGTAAGTGGCAAGACCAACAAGGTCAAGATCGCTACACAACTGAAATCATCGTAGATCAAATGCAAATGCTAGGTGGTCGCGGTGGTGAAGGTGGCGGTGGTAATGGTGGTTACCAGCGTCCTCAAAACAATCAAGGCGGTTACAACCAAGCACCTGCACAAGGCGGCTATAATCAAGCGCCGCAGCAAGGTGGTGGCCAACAAGGCGGTTACAACTCAAACCAAGGTGGTGGTTATAATCAAGCGCCTCAAGGTGGTAACCAGTCTCAGCCTAAGACACCACCAATGGCAGAGCCAGACTTCGATTTTGATGACGATATTCCGTTCTAGTGAGTACGTATTTATAAAAAGTTAAATATATTTTATTAAAGCCCTGTTTTTACAGGGCTTTTTAATTTATTTGCTTGACAAAAATGTTAACTAAGATAAAATAGGATGCGTACGTATTTAAAAAGTTAAATAAGGGGCGGGATGAGTACCATTTCTTTCATTGTTTTTGAGGATGGTGAGCGATATCCAATGTTGGTTGATGAGGATGGTTTTCCTGATTTTTGGGTAACGCTATTTGTTACTGCAAAGCTCCGTCCGGGTCACAAAGCCTCGTCTATTGAAAATACTATGCGAGACATCTTGCATCTGAAATTGTGGGAGAAAATTGAGAATAGAAATTTAGTCGCTGAGTTCACCAATGGGCAAATCATTTCAGCTGATGATATTGAATTGATCCGCGATCATTGCCTGCTCAACACGCGTGATTTGAAAAAAGAATTGAAGTTCACACAAACACCAAATGTGGCTTCTATCTCAGCTTACTACCCTACAGCAAAGCGGAAAGCCCAAAGGGTATCATGGACTCACTACGGCAATCGCTTATCACATATCGCATCGTACCTAAGCTTTATCGGAGAAATCGCGCTTAAATCGCATAGAGAAGCTCGGAAACTAAGACCTGAACTCAAGAAAATGGATCGTTTGCTTCGTGCACAAAGAGATAAGGTGCAGCGTAAAAGTAGAGGTGCGAGCGCTTCTGATTTTAAAGCCCCGTCGCCAGAAATTTTTGTGAAATTTCTTAAAATGGTCGCAGAAGATAGCCCTGACAACCCCTACAAAAACCCCCTCATTCGCCAGCGTAATGCGCTTATGTTTGATGTACTCGATCGCACGGGCATTCGGTCTGGGGAGTTACTCGGATTACATATTGAGGATATCGATTTTAATCAGTTCACAATTACTGTTGAGAGAAGGCATGACTTAAAGTATGACCCGCGGTCCAGACAACCTGTGCAGAAGACAAATGGGCGCACGATGGGCCTCCATAGCGAACTTATTCAGCGGCTAAAAGATTACATTTTTTACGTGAGAGCCAGTATTCCAGGAGCGAACAAACATCCATTTGTCTTCGTTACACACAAAAAGGGTAAATATCAAGGGCGTCCCATATCAGATTCGTCTTTCAGAAACCGTATTTTGAAGCCAGCTACCGAAGCCTTCCCTGACATGTTTGACGAGGTCAGGCGGCATGGGTTTCGACACAACTTCAATTACCGGATATCAAAGCGTATCGATGCTCATAATGCGTGGGTTCGGGCAAATCCTAAGCAGGCGGAGAAAGAAGGCAAAGAGATTTATACCGAGAAACACTCGGAGCAAATCCTTATGGACCTCAATGGTTGGTCATCTGCATCATCAGCTGCACCTTACCAACTGCGTTATATCAAAGAAAAAGCAGAACAGTTCATGCGTGAGGATCAGGAAGAGCAGGCAAGAATACTCAGAAAAAGGAGAACGAGATGATAGATGTCCAAAATCAAAGTGGAGTTAATGCACCAGATAAACCGTCGTGGCGAAGGTCGAAGATGGGCTACGAGTTTGATTTTAATAGTGATCTTTGGCAATTAGATGGTTCGATAACTATCAACCTAAGACGTCTGAGGAAATTTGATCAAGCAACTATAAAAGGGTTAAGGAAAGCTCTCTGTAAGTATGCGGAGGAACTTTCTGCTGGTACAACCTTGACTGTGGTATCCAGACTCAACGCATATTGCAACGCGACAGGTGAAACAAGTATTACATTGAAAGGCCTGACCAATTGGAGAGGGAGTCTTGTAGGGGAACAGGAATCTCTTCTTGGGCACCTTAAGTCGTTCTTACTCTCATGGTATGACTGGGACTACCCAGGTATAGACAAAGCATGTGCAGACTATTTGGAATCACTTGTTTTAAAAGGGAATGTTAAAGGAAAGGCAGTAAAAGGTGCGTGTCCATTTTCCGGTCCATTGAGCTCGCAGGAGCAGGGGGCTGTCCTCGATTGGCTTGCGAATGCTTTTACGCAGAAAAGCATTACACTCGAACAGTACGCCTTCGTTTTAGCGCTCAGCTTTACCGGACGAAGGGCAGTACAATTGCGCAGTTGCAGAGCATGTGACATCAGCGCAAGAGAGGACAAAAAAGGTCGTGAATATACTTTAAATGTCCCGCGAGTTAAGCAAAAAGGTGTCGGGTTTAGAGAAACCTTCAGAGCAATAAGTATAGTTCCCGACCTCTATTTGGTCTTAATGAATCAATGCCAAAAATCGCAAGAATATGTCGAAAGGCAACTTCGTACAAAGCTTCCACAAAACATTAAACAGCAGATTCCTATTTTCATTGATAGAACTCGAATACGAGGCCTGAGGAGCGTGGAGGACTTAACCAACGAGTTGTCGAATCGAGCTGATTATTTGCATATGACAGCTTCATCGGCATTGGATGAGTTGGCGGACGTTGCACGACGATGCACCGCTCGTTCAGAACGAACCGGAGAGTTCATTCATCTCACATCAAGGCGTTTTCGCTACACCAAGGCGACGAATTTAGCGAAGCGAGGAATACAGGGTGTTGAATTAGCATTTGCTCTAGACCAAACAGATACCCAACATGTGTCTGTTTACACAGAGAATACCCCGGAAACCGCCGCAGTAATTGATAAGTTTATGGCTCCTGCATTGGCTCCACTGGCTCAGGCGTTTGCAGGTCAACTCATTGACTCTGAAAGAGATGCATTGCGTGCAAACGATCCTCACAGCAGAGTGAAAAACAATAGATCCCATAACGTCGGAAACTGCGGTACGCATGCGTTTTGCGCTTCGGGATATCGTGCCTGCTATACCTGTGTCAACTTTCAGCCTTGGCTCGATGCGCCGCATGAAGAAGTTCGAGATGAGGTTTTAGCTGAGCGTGAAAGACAACAAGAGATCGGTATATCCCAATCCGTGATCGAATCGTCAGATCGTTTATTACTTGCAGTGGAGCAGGTCATTCAGATGTGTCGGGAAGTGAAAGAGGCGGTAGGCAATGAGTAATGTTGTTTTCTTCGTACCTAAGAGCAAGGTTGATGCTGAGAGAAACTTAATTGATTTCATCGAGCACTGCAAAAACAATCTGGTTCTTTATGAGGACCAGGGCGGTTTCAAGTCAAACACTTGGCATTACGACTGCGGACGGCGAAAGCATGCTATGGTCTTTTCCAAATATGTGAAAAAACAAGACCCATACAACTTCGAACCGCTTAGTCAGCCGTTCATAGAATTTGCTAAAGCATATGTCCGCTATCGGCAAAGCGAAAAACAGGTCACGAGTGTTGGAGATAAGCTGGCTGTGTTACGTACTGTTCACGATGCTTTGATAGATATTTATGGAGTTGCAGATATTCTTAAAATAGATGGTGTTGTTCAGGATGAGGTTCGACATCTGTTTGATGCACGTTATCCAGGTTCAGCTAAGCTTTTTAGATTCGGAGGACATGCAGTTCAACTTTATGAATTTCTTGTCGAAAAAGCGATTGCTCCCGACTTACCTGAGTGGATCAATCCCTGGAAACGGCCAAAATCGAAGGCAGAAGGCACGGATAAGGCATCGAGAGAATGGCAAGATGAACGGTGTCCTTCTCAGCATCAAATGCTCGCGCTGGCCGACTGTTTTGCAAAGGCTGAAAGCAAACGGGAACGCTACTGGTCAAGCGTAATATCGCTTCTTATGTTCGCACCTGGTCGAGGGATGGAACTCCGTTATTTAACTATTCACAGCTTGCACGAAGAAGATGGGCGTCTCGGAGTAAGATGGTATGCACAAAAGGGTTATGATTATACGGTGAAGTGGGTTCCAGAGGTCATGGAAGACACAGTAAGGGAGGCCTTCGCAAGGCTTTTAGAAATATCTAAACCTGCTCGTGATGCAGCCAAGTTTTCCTATGATAACCCAGGTGTATTTCTGCAACATGAAGGTTGCATAACGCCTCCAGAGTTTGCGTCTGACAGACCCTTGAATGCAATACAGTTTGCACATGCAATGAATTTTGCTCCTGCGACAATCCAGCGCCTGAAAGACAAAACGAAAAAATACGACAGTATTACTGCATGGAATATGTTGGGTGCACATCAGGTTAAATGGATACAAGAAATAAGAAAGGCGGGCAATCCTACCTATGAGCAATTAGCTCAGTACGTTACTAACCGATATTCAACAGATGAATGGCCAAACATGCCTAAGACGGGCCGACCCGTTTGGGAATGCCTTTTGTTGATTAGGGATTATGAATTTCACGCAGAATTTGAGCCCAAAGGATTTAGCTGGGTACTACCAGATATAAATCAACTCAATGATCAATTGAAAGCTCGACCACTCAAAAACCCTATTCCAACAATATTCCAGCGCTTTGGTTTAAAAGATGAAGATGGGAGTGAGATTGGGCTTTCCTCGCATCAACTGCGCGTGTGGTTGTCGACTAACGCTGAGCGTGCGGGTATGGATTCTTGGAAGCTCGCACAGTGGGCTGGACGAAGTCGTATTGAAGATAATAAAAATTATGATCTTCGAACCAAAGAGGAACGACAGGCTCAGGCTAACGCACTCTTGGAGTTAGATACCAGGCCAACTGCTCTGGAGGCGGTGAAGATGAATATCCCCGTTGCCTATGTAGATCTTGGGCTGAATAAAGTTGGCGTTGCAGATGTAACCGAATGGGGTTTTTGTGTGCATGATTTTGCAATGTCACCATGCACCAAGGGCGGTGAATGCATGACTTGCAAGGAGCACGTGTGTATGAAAGGTATGCCAAAAACACTAGAGCGGATTAAGCTGCTTGAAGAACATATCGAGTCTCAGCTTAAGAAGGCTACAGAGGCGGTTGATCAGGAAGTATTTGGTGCTGATCGATGGGCATCGCATTTGGCATGGAAACTAGCTCATATCCGCACGCAAAGAGTTCGTATGGAATCAGAGGATACGCCAGAAGGAGCTTTGCTTTGGATACCGCCTGAACACGATCCGAGCCCTGTAGAACGTTCATTAGCCCAAAACGGATATAAGACAACAGCACCCAAGAATAATCTGGTAGATGGGCATGTCATATCTGGATTACTTGGAGCAAATGATGCCTAGAAAAATCGTCACAGAAAAGACTATGCCTGTCATTCTAAATGAACTCGATAAGTGGACAGGAAAGCTGGATTGGGAATCGTTTGCTAGCAGGATATCCAAAGTGCTGCAACAAGATATTAAGTGGCGAGGTTTGCATCGTTATCCTCCTATTGTCGAAGCGTTTAAAGCTAAAAAAGATCAGCTTAAGGAGGCGGAAAAACCCTCCAATGGAAAAGATGTAACCCTCGAAACAGCCCTCCAAGAAATCGAAACATTGACAGCCAAAAATCATCGGCTTGAACTACAAGTAAAACGCTATCAGGAACAGTTTGTCAGATGGCTGGAAAATTTAAGAAAGATGCCAGGCGTTGATTTGACAAAGCTAGACAATCAGTTGAACAAGCCCTTGCCCGAATTAAAGAGAAGTGAATGAAAGGTAAAAACGGTCAACAGGTCGCGCAGGAAAACATCCAAAAGGTTGAAAGATGGATACATGATCGAAATCAGCACAGAGACTGGCACGAATACGAATTTAATAACCGTATCAAAAGAAGTGCGCTTGCTCAGGAGTTAGATTTTGCCTATTCAGTTTGTTCACAGAACAAAGCGGTCAGAAAGCTACTAGAGGACGCTGAAGAGCTGTGGTTTGCTTCTAAGGTGATAGATAAGGCAGCACATGAAGCAGCTAGAGAAAGGGCTGAGAAGCGTTCTGGGAAGCTGTCATCTGATAATAGTGAGCTATTGCAACGTATAGCAGAGCTGGAGACTGAAAACCGCAAATTGCAACGAGATTTAAACGCGTACAAAGAAATGGAATCGTTGGTAGCGAATGGCATGCCGGGTTTCAAGCCATGAATACCGTCACTCATTTAAATCAGATATTTCAGGTAAAGAAGCGACGCCAGTTTGGCTATGCGACTGTCGATTTGATTAATCAGAATGGTTCCATACGGAAACGAGACAAAACGATTGTTGTGAGGTTTCCTAAAGGGGCGGTTGAAGCTGCGCAGGTTGGCTCACTTTGGCAGATCTCTGGAAAAGAGCGGTTATCGAGCTTTGTTGTGAATGACATTCATGTAACCGAGTACAATGTTGATGCGGACGAAATCAAATATTTGAGGCCATCCGGACAAATTCTAGCGCGTTGGATTAGCAGCAATATTAAAGGAGTTGGCAGTGTAATTGCCAACAGGCTCGTTAGGTTGAAAGACCTGAATACATTGGTCAAGACTAGAAACCGCGAGGCTTTACTTTCGGTTGCGGGAATGTCTAAAGATCGCGTTGAAGCACTTTTTGACAAATGGCCAGACGATGGACTGTACGAAACCATCGAGTGGTTGGAAAGCCATTCTTTACCGCTGGATTTGGGGAATAAACTGGTCAACATCTTTGGCGCATTAGCAATCGATAGAATCAAAGAACATCCCTTTTTTCTCATGGCGATGGGCGTATCCTTCAACAAAACAATGGAAATTTGCCAAATGTTAGGGTTGGATATGGATGACCAGACTGTTCAATCAGGCGTAGCCCAACACGTAGCTGTTACCTATTCTTCTCGCACCAAGTCAACACTTATTGAACAACAAACTTTGGTTGATGAAAGTAGCAAAGTTCTCGGGATCCAGGCACCTAACAACATTGGAAACGTTGCGGTTGATAATCGCCTACTTGTATCTGTGGGGGGCGCGTATCAGGTATGGGGAACTGCTTTAATGGAGGCTTCTGTAGCCAAATTTCTATTTGATGCGCATACAAGGCTACCTGGTACTCTGGCCCTATTGGCCGGATGGGAGAAGTACTTAACAAGAGAGTCAGTTGCATCGGCTTTGCATGAGCATCAGTTAACACTGGGTTTTAAATTAACAAAGGAGCAGACCGAGGCAATTATCGGCGCTGTGATGTCTCCAGTGGCCTCAATCTCCGGGGGAGCGGGAACAGGCAAGACAACAATTCTCAACGCTATCTGTGCAGTGTACGAGTGTTTGTCTGAGGGGCTTGAGTATTTTCAGGTGGCCTTGTCTGGTCGTGCTGCGCAGCGTATGTCTGAAAGCACGGGGAGACCCGCTCAAACAATAGCGAAATTTATTTCCGAACATGTTGGAGAAGGCAAACCTGAGTTACCCCCTCACCTTCTGCTAGTAATAGACGAAGCGTCTATGGTTGATTTGCTATCCATGTATAAATTAATAGGGATACTGCCACAGGCAACACGCATTCTATTTGTAGGCGACACGTCTCAGCTACCACCAGTTGGTGGTGGGTTGGTTTTTCATGCTTTGGCTGGCACCAATATACCAATGTTCAATCTGACTCAGGTTAAGAGACAAAGTGACCAGAGCCCTATCTACCATTTTGCTTTGTCAGTTCGAAACAATTGTCTGACTATGCCACCTCCAACCCGCCAGACTTTAGGTGAAAGCGCAGCCTGTTCAATTGATCAAAGCGCTAACATAGAACGAATCATACAGTTATGGCGTGAAGCCGGAGGGATTGAGAATTGTATTGTCCTGTCTCCAGTTCGCAAAGGTGCGCTGGGAGTAGTTAATTTAAATAAAGCCATCCAGACGCATTTAGGCTCTGAACGTCCCGCGCTAAATTATAAAGATCCTCAAAAAGGGTGGATTCCTTGGATAACGTCTGACGGCGTATCGTTACTGGAAGGGGATGCCGTTCTGGTGACTGCAAACAACTATGATGACAATGCTGATGTACGCAATGGGGACTTAGGAATTCTCTCGGAAGTATATAGTCAAGTTGGAAGTGACGGTGCCCTGGGAATTCTTAAAATCGGTGATCAGGAAATACCCATTACCTTTGAGCTACTAGAGAAGCTGTCTTTAGGCTATGCGATAACGGTCCACAAAAGCCAAGGCTCTCAGTGGCCAACATGCTTGGTAGTCATTCCACATGAAGCGAGACAGATGCTTGATCAAACGTTGTTATACACTGCCTGCACAAGACCAAGCGATCGACTGGTAATATTGGGAAGTTCAGATGCAATTGATGCGGCAATGAGAAAAGGTTCCTTGGCACTCAAAAGAAGAACATTTCTTAAAGAGCGACTATTGAGTTTGCAGGAAAATTTCTGATAGGTACACAATTATGCCCGCTAGTTAAATTCATTGGTAATAGGAAGCCGCAACAAGTTAATCACTAGGAGAAGTCACCAGTATTCAATCGTTCAATCAAACCAAGGACTGCCTCGCTTCCTGCATTACTTTGCATAAGGTTTATGGGATATTGGCCTGCTAATGGACGTTTTGGTTGCTTCAACCACCTTATAGCTATGTCCTCACGCTTGTTGAAATGATGTAAAAGCATTGACCATATTTTACAGAGCATAAAAATTGCCTCATTTTGGCGACTACTGAGCTGGAGATCAGAAATCGAAGAAAGTTGTTGAGGCCCGGTTAGTACAACCTCAGAGATAAGGTTCTCCGGGATGACCTTATTCAATGCAATTACATGGTTGGAAGAAAGCGTTGACTGACACGCGAGCGCCAACTCAAGCTCATTTGGCTCGAAATCTGGGTTATCAAGGACTCTTTGGCACATGGTTTCAATGTCCGTCATATCTCTCGCAACTCACCTTTCGTTGATATAATTTAGCCACAAAATATTGGCTACGATACAAAGTATACGAAAACCTCCCACTTGATCACATGGAGTAGCACAAATATTAATCATTTGTGGTTTTATAACAATATTGTCGTGATAAGGCTCAGTGTTATGGCAGTTAAGTGATTAAAACGGTGTAATAAAACTACATTATTTGTTTTGCATGTGATCAAGTGGGAGGTTTTTTAGAAATTCAATTTCTCGCTTCGCCTAGGTTCAAAAATTTTATTTTTTTCTGTACTAAAAATACCTATACGGTAGGATGCTAATAATATCAAACACTTTGTTATCTATAGAAAAAATAGACATCTCTTCACATTACAGGGAATAGTTACATGGCGATAGTAACCGCTCTTACACAGGGTTTAACTCCAAACAATGACCATGAGTTTGAGGTCAACAAACTTTTAGCTCTTCCTTGGGCGAGCCAATTTTTCATTAGTGTTGCGTTTGTAAAAGAGACTGGTATTGCAAAAATTGCAGCAGCTCTGCAAGAAAAAAATGACGTTAGTCAAATATTCGTTGGCATATGCAACGGAATAACCTCTAAACAGGCATTAGCAAAGCTACTATCCATTGGAGTGCAGCCTTACGTCGTTGATATGGGAACTCAAAGCAGTATTTTTCACCCCAAACTTTATGGAGCGATCGGAGATCAGAAAGCCACTTTTATAGTTGGCAGTGCAAATTTAACTGCGAGCGGACTTGGTGATAACGTCGAGGTCAGCTCGAAAATAGAATTAGACTTATCTGACAAAAGCGATAGCGAGTTTGCGTCTGATCTGGTTACTCCCTTTCAAAATTTGATTGGGCAATTTCCTCAAAACGTGTTCCAAGTCACCGATGACGCCTTGATAGATGATTTGTTTAATGACGGAAGGTTGGAAGATGAGAATATTAAGAGAAGTGCGTCTGTAAGCGGCAGTAAATCGCCAAGTGGGAAGTCAGTAGCAATCCCTGCTTTACCCCTCCATCGTAGGAAGCCCCCTAGCTTGCCAAAACCCGCTCCAGTTCAAGTAGCTCCAAGTCCTGCACAAAGTTCTGCTATAACCCCAGCATCTGGCTTGGTTTGGTCAAGCAAGGAATTGACCGAAAGGGACTTATGTATCCCCACTGGAGGCAAAACGAATCCAACCGGATCAATGATTCTCAAGAAAGGGCTTTTAGAAGGAATAGATCAACGTCACTATTTCAAAAATAATGTTTTTGTTGGGCTCAATTGGAGCCCTGATCCTTCACCGAGCAAAAGACATCTTTTGCGGGCAACAGCTAATTTTGAAATAGTTATCAATGGTATCTCCAATGGTAACTTCGATTTACGGTTAACGCACAATTCGAAAACAAACACGAAAACGTATGCTCAGAAAAATGCAATGACTCAAATTCACTGGGGTGAAGCTAAACCTATTGTTGCCAAACGAGGTCTGCTAGGCAAGCATATGTCGCTCTATCACTTGGGCGGGAACAGATTCCAGATCGAAATCACATAAGGGTATTCCGGGGGCGAGTAAAGCCCCTTCACCTTTCTACTTTCTTTGTCTTCTATCTCGGAACCAAGACCATATTTGAACAAGTTTATCTACCTCTTGTTCTGACAAGCCAATGTGATGCAAAACACGAAAGCCATTCCTTCGAAGAACCTCATCCATCGGCAATGTTCTTATTTCCTCATCTAATAGTTCTAGCTGTGTGTCGACCTCGTAAGGAATTGGCAGCCACAATTTTTCGATTTCAGAAGGCACCAACTCTAGAACACCGCCACCGTAATATCTCCCATTTAACTCAGCAGAAATAGCAGTAATTGGGTTCATAAAACAATACACAAGAGTTTCAGGATCAACGTTGCCTAAAGGCCTTATTCTATAAGCCGTATCGGTAGTGTATGCATTTATCTGATTGGAGATTAATCGAGGCGCATCGTGGCAACGCTTGAGCATGCCAATAGCGGTTGCATAAACAGATGGAACTTTGTACCAAGGCTTACGTATTCGACATTTGTAGCGTTTGTGCAAATCTTCTCGCTCTCCCATTGCAACGTACTGCCTAACGTTGTCAGGGTAGGTCTCAAGCTCTTCTTCAAGTAGTAAAAAGTTTGTAGGATTACCAGATTCACGGTTAGATTGATGTTGTCTCTCATCGTAAAGGACACCTTTACAGTGCTCACTGCGACCGAACATAGGATGCACGTATTGTTCAAGTGCATGTTGCTCGACAGTATCGTCATCGATGAGGAAAAACTTGTTCGCGCCTGTGACGATGCCAACGTCTACGGTGGCGATTTCATTGAAAATGTGTACATCATTGTGCCGACACACGTCGTTGTAAAATGCCAGATCCTGCGGAGAAAACAAAGCCTTAGTCCATTTCCCAGCAACAGTCTCTCCATTAATCCCAACAGCGTTATGAAATAGCTGGTCAGGATCGATTTCTAAAAAATCAAAACCTCTAACGCTCTCGATAGCAACGCCTTGAGTTGGTTCATGAAAATCCATTTTCTTCTCAGCCATAATAATCACTGCACCTTGAAGAGTACCTTCGAACCAAATTTCTTGTGGATCAATTATGACAACTTTACTGCATTCTGTGCCGAGGTAAGTACGTAGCGACTGAGCGTGCAAGACATGAACTATTTCGGATGGAATAACCATACCTAGTCGACCACCTGGACGCAATAAAGAGATGGACGACAAAATGAAAGGTACCCAAGCATTGGTATGCTTTGTGAATTTCAATCCAAGTGTTTGAAATACTCGTTCTGTATTCAATTGAAACGCTTTTTCAAGGAATTGGTATCTTATGAATGGAGGATTACCGACGACACCATCGAACGGGTTGTCACGCTCTATTAATGCGATGTTTGCCCAATCAAGGAAGTCACCTTCGTTCACGACAAAATCTTCGAGACCTGCATCAGAGCCTCGAACTCTAGCTTTCTCTGCCTCTACGTCAAACAACTCATATGCTGTGACTCGAACATCGAGTTGCTGCGTCACATCTGCAATACTTTGAAGGAAAATGCCGTCTCCACAACTTGGTTCAAGAATGTGTTGCGGATTAACAGAACAGACCCAACTTGTAACGTAGTCTGCTAATGGTTTTGGTGTATAGTAGCCGCCTCTGAGCTTTTGAGTTGTCTGATCCGATTTGAACTTCATTACTTATCTCCATTCATATTATCAAGCTCGGCTTTAAGTCGCTCTCTGACGTAAGAAGTAGAGGATTCTGTAAACCAATCTTTCAGTGTCTTTTGCTCCAGTGCGAGCACAGCATAAAGCTTCCGCTTTAAATCGGGATCTATTTCAAGGACTACTCTTCCTGAATCACCTTTAGCCACGAAGTACTCTCGATACAAAATTACTTAAGTTACTTATATCACATAGATGATGTGAAGCATATAAATAATTGATGTCATGTATATGCTATAGGTAACATAGGTGCTGTTTTGAGCTTGCCAAAACAATCATGGAATTTATTCGTAAGATTTGTTGCGGCTTTGAGAAGAGTTGAGTAATGTAGAGGCTGGATTGCGAAAATGTTACTTAAGAGTCCATTTCATATGATTTAGGGGCTATAAGTAACATTATTAATGGTGATTGTAACAATAAAAAATTGTAAAGCTTCTATAGGCCCTTTATTGCTTGGCTTAATTCATTCACTCACTCACTCATCTAATAAGATATGTACTAATTTCCCTTTTAACCAAAGACAAAAATAAGAATGTTGAAAAATTCTCTATAAAGCCGCTAATAAGCGGCTTTTTTAGTTT
>NZ_JAJALG010000041.1:0-33698 GCF_020515205.1 Alteromonas sp. McT4-15 | reverse complement strand
CCATAAAAAAATCCGATATCAGTTACCTGATACCGGATTTTGAAGCCTTGAAAAGATCGGTCAACCGATCATTAAATTCTTAACTGATCGGCATTACACCTTAAGGTGCTTTTTTAGTATCTTAGTTTTGGCGCATTAAGTGCGTATTGCTGAACCAAACATTTAGAGTCCAGCCAGATAGTTTATAACCTGTAATTTGGAGCTTGGAATTTCCTTTGACAAGAAAGTTAGATTGTCATCTTCTTTCTTAAGTTTTTCTTTTTTGCTCTTTATATACGAACTAACTGAGTCGTTAAAACTTGGTGCCCTAACAACAAATCTTGCATTAGTTTGCATACACATGTAATCAGGGGTGGTTTTTTCAATAAGTTCTTGATCGACATTGCCAGCAGTGTGAACGAAAATAACGGTTTGAAAAATTCTAGATATAAAGTGAAACATACTGTAGGCAGATGATGAACCGAATAAGAGCAACGTTGAATTATGTAGTGCCGACTCATTATGAATAAGAATAATACGTCCAAAATTAGCTAAGTTATTGTCGAATAGTACGTTCGTTCTATAGTTATAACTATTTAGAACATCTTCTTTTGCAGATGCTGGCGGATAGACTTTACGGCCCAGATCACCAAACCCCTCCTTGACATCGTACGAGTCGTTGTAAAAAAGCCCTCTTAACTTCTCTTCTCCACCTAGTAATCGCTTAGCAAGAAGGATGCTACTTTCTCTTGCCCCATGAAGCGTCCAGTGAGTATCACATAGTCGGTAGGACCTTTCCTCCATAGCCTTTAGGGACTCGGTTGGATAAACAATAGGAAATGAGTTGGGCACCATTTTCAAAAATTGCTTTATAGGCGTTACTTTCGCTTCAGAATGAGGATAATATTGTGAATATACGCTCTCTTTTGATGGTGCGATTAATAAGCAAGTAGGTATGTTTTTGGATTGGGAAAGCGCGTAAATTGATCTGAAATAGTATTTCCATTTTAACTTTTCAGACCGAGAAATCTTCAGCTTACCTGTGTACTGCTCAACGCTTTGATTTGAATCGTTGTCTAGAAAAAGCCAATTGTCTTTACCTTCCAAGACTTTAAGCTTCCCCTCTATTGTCCCTGTTAATAGTGGATGGAAGCTTGCATTTTCAATTACGCCAATACTGAAATCAGCATGTTTGAAACGCACAGAGTGCCTAAACCCACATTTGAGATGGGTATGTCCTGATGGCTCGTCCTTTAGCACCTTTTTGATTACGTCCGGCCTTTCTTCGTTAAATGGTAATGAGATAGCTTCGTCACCACATAAAAGAATAACAGACAAACTCTTCTTTGGATTGGGTAGTACCCATCCCCTAACTTTTATTCCTATTTCACCTGCTCTTTCATCAGATACGGCAAAATCATTTACTGGAGAATCAAGACACCATCTATACACTGAACTTGTCACAGTTGGAGTGTGTTTGATTTTAATATTGTAAACGGGCACTACATCTTCCTTTTAAGTACAGCCGATATTTTAGAGATAAGCATCAACAATGGCATATTCTGCTGAAAGCTTGTCTTTTAAACCAAGAATTCTAGTAGGTATATCCGCCCCGGCTTTATTTCTAACATTTCGAAATTCCTTTCCTAAGTCCATCTCTAGTATGTTTGAAAGCTCTTTTATTGATTCATCATAGCGATGCATTGAACCAACAAAAGTGAAATCTTCTATGGGAACTTTTGAGAAGAAGCGTTTGTAAATATGAGTTAAAGCTTCTGCTCGACCGTTTAGGATAAGGTCGTAAACTATATCCTCTTTATTAGTGACTCCTTCAGAAAGATAAAGGTTTTGGAGAATTTGGTGTTGTGGGTGTGATGAACCCTCAGATAACAAATGTCCTACCAATGACCATATTCTTTCTATTGGATCTCTCACCCAAACTAACCTTTTCGCATTCGGATAAAAATCCAAATGAATGGGATGAGGACGAAAATGCCCATGAAGAAAAACAGCTTTAGCAGGAACCCAAATAGGTTCACCTTTACTAAGCGCAGATGCGCCAGAAGTTGCGTAAACCCCAAAAACATTCAATTTACCCACCGCTTTCTGGAAACTAAACCTTAGCGAACTTCCTGCAGTTTTGGGAATGTGATGGGAGATCCATCTTATATTGTTATTTGGGTTACATTTTGTATTCACTGAAGGACGAATTAGCTTTTCAATTTTCCAAAGTGAATGAAGTTTATATGTCATAGAATATTGTCTTGTTAGCGCTAGTCCAATTAGACCACATTTAGGCTCCCATTAAAACGTGGTTTGCTAAGGGATATGGTTGGACTCGAGGGGCAATCATCAATACCATATGCGTTTTGATAAAAGCTTTAAGAGTAACAATGGCGCAGAATATTCCGAATTTTGTAATTAATCAATTTGACGAAAATTTTTACCTTCAGACCTATCCTGATATTGCTGCTGCTGGTGTTGATCCTAAAGCACACTTTCTGAATTTTGGTTGGCATGAAGGCAGGTGGCCTAATGGTTTTGGCGTAGTCGATTTGGACTTCGAAATTTGGTCAACAGAACTGCCTGCTTTGTCAGAAGAGAAACTAAGTAATATTGTAATTAAGAAAGAGAGTCCGGCTTCCGGACTTGCTGCTTGGTTTTTGTGTAGATGGTTGGCAAGTTGGGGTAGATGGGAAGAAGCTTCTCAATTTATTCCACAAATGTTAATCGATGAAAAATCACTCTTATACATTAGGCATCAGGGGCCTTACCTACTTGCTTTTAACATACTGATTCGTCTAAAACAGTACCAGAAAGCGAAAGATTTATTGGACTCGAAAGGTTGGCTTAACACAAATGACAAACTACTTGCTCGTTCAATGCTTGAAAGGAATACTTCGAAGCTTGATCGAATTAACGAGGTTTTTGCCCAACATCACTTATCTAAGATATCTGCTCAAACTGCATCAGATTTAAATAGCATAGAAGGTGAGGCTGACGTAGCAAAAATAGCGCGAAAGTTCACGCTTCCGCTGGTTTCAGTAATCGTCCCCTGTTTTAACTCACAAGCTACGTTGCATGTTGCACTAAAAAGCATTTGTTCTCAAACTTATGAAAAGCTTGAAATTATAGTTGTAAATGATGCGTCTACTGACGATTCGAGCAACGTGATTAATGAGTTTGTGAAGAAAGACCGCCGTGTTAGGCACATTGAGCTACCCGAAAATAGTGGCGCTTACGCAGCTCGTAATATGGGTTTGTCAAAAGCCAAGGGCCATTTAATAACGACACATGACGCAGATGATTGGTCACATCCAGAGAAAATAGCGAGGCAAGTTAAGTCACTGTTAGAGAATAAAAGCGCAGTTGCTTGTCTATCTCACTGGGTCAGATGTGATAAAGATTTAAACTTTGAACGATGGAGAATGGAAGACGGCTGGATTTATCGAAATATCTCGAGCTTAATGTTTCGAAGAAAGGTGCACCGAAAGATTGGCTATTGGGATAATGTTTCGGTTAATGCGGACACAGAATTTTTCAATCGAATAGCAAAAGTATTTGGCGGTTCCAAAATATTGGACGTTTTGCCGGGTGTACCACTGGCTTTTGGAAGAGTTGATGCTGGTTCATTAACTCAAAATAGTACTACTCATTTGCGCACTCAATTCAGAGGGTTAAGAAAAGAATACATGGAATCAGCGACTAAGTGGCATAACAGTGTTAAACGATTATTCATGCCGAAGTCGGGTAAACGAATGTTCGTAGTTCCACCTCATATTTGTCGTGGTGAGCAAAGTATAAGAGAGAGAAACCTTAAAGAGTATTTAGCAGATAAAAAGCTTTTTGATGCCAAGTGGTACGAAGATAAAAATCAAGATGTGAAAGCATCAGGAATCGAACCACTGTTACATTTTACGAAATTTGGTGTTTATGAGGGAAGGGATCCTCATCCAAGTTTTAGTTTAAGCGCTTTTTCTTTAACCGAAAACAAAAACTATTTTGAATCAGTTAGTTTATGGGCTTCGGACGATAGAAAACAGACCAGCACCATCTCTATTAAAGGCAATGTATCTATTCGCTCAACAAAAAGAGTTTTAATGGTTGGCCATTTAGCTGGCGCAGAGTTATTTGGCGCTGAGCGAAGTTTTCTAGACTGTGTAGAAATGCTGTTTAATCAAGGCGCGGCCATTGAAGTTGTTTTGCCTGAAGCGAAATGTCCTGACTACATTAAAGAAATTCAAAAGTACGTGAAAAAAATTCACTTTATTCCTTTAGCATGGTGGCACGCCAAACGAACTTCTTGTGAAACTACAATCAGTCTGTTCGAAAGCGTCATCGATGAATTTTTACCAAAGTGCGTATATATAAATACATTGACACTGTGGGAACCCTATTTAGCAGCTAAAAATAAAAAAATTGAAACACTAACTCACGTGAGAGAGTTACCAGAATTTGATAAAGACCTTTGCGACAGGCTTGGTGCCGATCCTACAACAATACGAGAATCGGTCATAAAGTTATCTAGTAGGTTTATAGCGAACTCGCAGGCTAGCTACAATTATATCGACTTGCCAAATAAGACCCTCAAAGTGCATAACATGGTAAGAGTGTCTGAATTTTTAGATAAATCTGAGAAAATTGAAAAAGGTATAACTGCAGTGATGTTAAGCAGTAATACAAAAAAGAAGGGGGTAGAAGATTTCTTTAGCATAGCGAGGCTGTGCGCTAAGAGAAATATCGATATCAAATTCAAACTTTATGGCCCTAATACTGTCGATTTAACAGCTTGCTTTGAAAAAGAGCAAGCAGCTAACATTAGCTACGAAGGTTATACACATAACACTGTCTCAACGTTACAAAAAGCTGACGTTGTTCTGAATTTGTCACACTTTCAGGAGTCATTCGGGCGAACAGTAATTGAGGGCATGGCGGCTGGCTGTGTAGTTGTTGCATATAACTGGGGCGCTATCCCTGAGATTTTAACTCAAGATACAGGAGTGTTAGTGGAAAAGGGCGACGTTCACGCTGTGGCTGATAGGTTACAAGAGTTATCCAATGAGCCAAGTAAACTTCAAGCACTTGCCGCTTGTGCCAAAATAGATGCCCTTTCACGTTTTGACATTTCTGTTATCGAAAAGCAGTTAAGCGAGGCTGTATTTTTGAATGAAGAAAACTGTTTTTGAATCGAGAGGGCGATAAAGCAAAGCGATGTAATTTTACTTTGTAGATGTTACACTTTAAAGCGAAACGAGGGATTGTTGTGCAATGGTTTGACTTATGGAAGCATAGCTATAAACATTACCCTCCCATTTCGATAATTAAATTTCAACAGCGACAGAAAACTAGTGTTTGTGGCTTGCTGTTATTATAAAGATATTAATAAGGCGCTGAGCAGCTTTTCGCGGAGTATTTGATGACTGTAGTTTTAACTCTATCCAATAGTGAAGAGTGGAATACACTAATAGAACGTAGCACGATTTCTAGTGTGGAAAATCTCGATACATTAGAAAAAATGGATGAAAGTGTTCTGGTAAAAAACTCCGTATCTGTTGACGAATTACATAACATATTATCTATGTACGATTCCGTCATACTTGTCTATCCAGCAATTCAAACGGTTTTATCCAACGAGTTAAGAGCAGGAACTGATTCAGAATTGGCTGCAACTTCGGCAGCAAGGTTATTTAATGAGCTTCTATCTACTCATCGCGCTGCACGTAAAAAGTTAAAAATGCTAAATATGCGCAGTTTGAACTTCGCGACCAGTGAAGAACTAATATTGCTTTCTGAATTGGGCTGGAGCTTAGATAGTAATTCAGTAGAAATCGAAGACGACATTTTTACATTGGCTGCCTTTCAAATCGTTCATCAAAATAAAAACTTAAAGAAGCTCGCAGAACTCTTAACGGCGAGTAGTATCCCCTTTGGTACTTCTAGTGAAGAAGTGAAAATTGATATTGCATTAGGTAAGTATGGTTCGAAATTAAGGGAGTTCGAGACCGGTCTTGAAACAGCAGAAAATAATAAAAATGCATTGCTGGAATCTCAACAAAAAGTAAGCGCAGTAGAAGAGAAGCTTTCATCAGTAGAAGCTGAAGGAGACTTGCTACGACTTCAAACTACACAACTACAGGAAGAGTTGGAAAAATATTTTAATCTTTCGCATGAGCTTGAAAATAACAAGAGCTTAGCGGTTAAACGTGAAAAAGAGCTAAAGGACGCCGTTGAGGCCCTTGAAAAATTAAACGGCTTGCAAGTTGAAAAAATTAGTGAGCTGGAATTAACACTAAACGATAAAAATAAAGTGTTACTTGGTCTAGAAAGCCAACTTAATGACGAATTGATTCAACTGGAACAAACGCATGATGAGCTGCATAAAGCGCGGAAGCTTTCAGGGGATATGGAAAGTTCACTTACCGCTGCGAATTCGCGCATTGATGACTTAAATAGCGAAATTGAACTACTTAAAGCTCATCTGTCTGTTGTTCAAAGCGAACTAGAAACATACTTTATTAAAGCAACGGACGCTGAAGCGCAGAACGCAAAAGCGCAAAAAGTAATAGACCAATTACAGATGAATGAAGAATCTGCTAAGCGCGAATACAAGGCGCTTGAGCTCAAGTTTAATGAGCTTAACGAGGCTCATCGAGCACTTAACAGTGCGCATACCCGCGAAACTAAACAATTACAGCACGAGTGTTCAAACCTACAGCGTAAGTTCAATAGTGTTGAAGAGGCTAAGAGATTACAACGTAGTGAGCATATTCGTGAAACTAAACAGCTTCAGCGCGAACATTCAAAGCTAGAAGTTAAATTTAAGCAGCAACGTGGAGAGTTGGCTAAATACAGACACCAAGTAGAGCGTTTAACGTCTGAGTTAGAAAATATTAAAGCTTCAGGTTCATGGAAAATTGGTGCACCAGCGCGAGCTGTTAGTAAAGCAATCAGTAAAATAGACAGAAAGAAACTTAAGTTGCGCCAAGAAGCGGGCTTAATTTACACAAGTGAATTGTTTGACGCTGATTGGTATTTAAATACATATCCTGATGTAAAGAGCGCAAATATAGACCCTGCAGAACACTACCTGGAGTACGGTGCAAAGGAGGGGCGTTTACCTAGCGCGTCGTTCGACGGTAATTGGTATTTGAAGAGATATCCAGATGTAGCAGATTCTGGTGTAAATCCTCTCGTCCATTATTTAAAGTTCGGGCAAAATGAGGGGCGCTCAGCTTCTCCTGTTTTGTTAGAGAACTTTAAGAATTAGCGTTAAGGAGTGGATGTCTTGAATAAAAAGTTTGTGTGGATTGGCGCGGGCTCTGCATCTTATCCCAAGGTTAATTTTGATGACTTTGGTTCAATTGTGCTTGTAGACGCAAGAAAAGAAGCTTGCGATGAACTAAACGAGCATTTTAAAGATAATGAAAAGATAACAACCAAGCAGGTATGCATATCAGAAAAAAATGGCGAGTCAGTGTTTTTTCAATGTAATGTTGAAGAACTATCGGCTCTTGCCAAACCTGCGCAATTAAAGTCGTTATATCCTGGATTAAAAGTTAATTCTTATGATGTTGATACGATTAGTATCTCAGACTTTCTTAGACAAGAGCTTTTAGATGGGGGGATAGAGTTATTTATCGACACTCCTGCGACGTCTTGGTTACTAGTTCGCGAATTATCCAAAAATAAGTTTTTGGATAGCATAACAAAACTTCATGTTTCTATTGGAACTGTTCCTGCACTTTATGAAGAAAGTGCGGACTTAACAGAGCTTGCTTCGTTATTAAAAGAAAACTGTTTCGAAGAGGTATCACGAGACTCCGATGACCCTGATGTTCCAGTTGTTTCATTTAAATTGAACGAGAATTTGAAAGCAATAGAGAGTCTGAAGGCCGAGAATAGTGAACTACAACAACAACTAATAGAAGCAAGGCGGCATCACGACGAAATTCAACATAAAGCTGATAATTTAGGCTCAGACCTTGCTGTAAAAAGTGACCTCATTGAAGCAAAAGACATTGAGATACAAACTTTAAAAAGGGAAATGGGTAGTTATAAAGCTGACCTTCAGAAGAAAAGTTTAGATTGTGATGAACTATGCAATCAGTTAGAGGTTAGCAAATCAACAAATCTAGTGATTGAAAATAAGTTATCGGAAGAGCAAGCAAAGGTTGCAAAGCTAACAAAAGAGCTTGAAGAGCAGACAAATAAGCTAAAAATAACTTTAGAAGCTCTTCAGCTTTCGAAAGAAAGTGAGCACAACAAAAGTGCCGAATTGAAGAACTCACAATCTAAGCTTGATACGTTGACCAACGAACTATCTCAATTAAGGCTTAGCATCGAACAGCGTGAACGTGAATTTGAAGCCAACGAAAAGAAAATAGCCGAACTAATGGCGCTGTTAGATTCTCAAAAAGCAGACCTTCAAAAACAGTATGAAGTAAATAGCGAGTTAACTGCACAAAATAAAAAAATCTCAGAAGAGCGTGATAAAGAGCATAATTGGCACATGGAGAATAAGCAGTGGGCCGAAGGATTAGTTTCATCTCAATCTTCCATCGAGGCTAAATACCAAGACGCTAACTCAAAATTGACTTCTCTCCAAGAAAAGTATGATAAACAAGAGCGAGCACTCTCGGATAGCTTGTCAAAGGAGAAAAATCTAGCTTCCGCACTATCCATAAATACAAAGCTAATGAAAAAGCTTGAAGTGGATTTGAATGATTTAAGATTGAAGTACGAGGAAAAGAAAACTGCTGAGGCTGAGCTTAAAAAGCTAGTTTCAGATCTGTATGTAAAGTTGCAACAAGCCGCTTCTTTCTATCACAAATTAGAGCAGCAGTATCCAGAACTAGTGATCGAGAATGTGGAAAGTGAAAAATAAATTCAGCGACATTAAAAGTATGCAGTTAGAGCTGCGTTCTGCAATCGAGATTCTGGAATCTAGTGTTCATGTTAACTCATTAGAAAATAATGGAGCACTTCGCATTAGCGACGCACTAAAAATTAATGAAACAGACAATTTTCTAGAGCGCTGTTTAGAAGTAGTGAATACAGAAAAGGAAAAGAAGCCAGTGCTGAGGGTTATACATCACTTAGCATGCAGCGGAGGATCTTTAATTACTAAATGTATTTCTGCTCTTCCTAATGTATTTGTATTGAGTGAAGTGCACCCCCATTCTTATAGGCACCTTCCCAAAGATGAAGCAACATTTCTTCCTTCTGATATAGCGACACTTGCATACCAAGCAGGGCTCCCAGAGTCTAAAAAACTTGCAGTTGAATTATTTAGGAATTCTGTAATAGAAACTGCTAATCACGTAGAAAACTATGGCGGTATTTTAGTTCTGAGGGACCATAGTCATAGCGATTATTGTGTTGGTGATGAATATCAAAAGAAATCTACGGTGTTAGCTACTTTAGAAGACGACTTTGATATAAGGTCGCTTGTTACTTTGAGAAATCCTATAGATTGCTATGCATCATTAAAATCAAACTATTGGCTTCATTTTTCGCCAGAAACTTTTGATGAATACTGCCTTCGTGTTCTAAAGTTCTTGGAGCCATTCGAATCATTTCAAATTTTAGAATATGAGAGTTTTGTTGAAGACCCAAAAAGTATTATGAGGAGAATGTGCGATATTTTGGATCTGACATACGATGAGTCGTTTGTGGATACTTTTGACTATTTTTTGGTAACAGGGGATAGCGGGCGAAAAGGCACTGTTATTGAGCCTCGGTCTAGAAGAAAGATAGATGAGGAATTTCGCGCAGAAATTGCCGCCTCGAAAAACTTTAGTACTCTATGTGAAATTTACCACTTTAATTCACAAATCTAAAACATCACAAAAAGTATAAAAATGAAAAATTTAGTTTCAGTTAAGATAGGCCGTCTAATTGAGTCAGCTAAACTAGGAAACCTAGCAGAGGCTGAAGTGTTAGCAAAAGAACTTCTCGGTGGGAATCCAAGTACGATTGTTAAATCTTTAGTAGATAAAATAGTTTCAAACTATGGGCTAAACATAGGGCGGATTTTCGGCTCTACTGGAGAAATTGAAACTCTATCAAGCATTGATAAAAAGCCTATTTTAAATGGCATTAGTATTGTCAGTTGCTGTATGAATCGTAATGATAACCTAAAGAAAGCGGTTAAGACTTGGACTGCGTTGAATGTTGATGAAATTATTATAGTGGATTGGTCATCTACAACACCTGTTGCTGATACGTTGTCCGAATTAAATGATTCGCGTATTAAAATTGTCCGTGTCGAAGGAGAAGAAAAATGGATTCTTACAAATGCCTTCAATGTAGGGTTAAGATTTGCGCGCTATAGTAAAATTTACAAATTTGATGCAGATATAGAAGTTGGTGTTGATTTTGTAAACGCCAATTATTTTAACGACACTGAATATGTTAGAGGAAATTGGGCAACAGCGGTTGAAAGTGGTCGCGAAGATCAAAAATTTGTAAACGGCTCGTTCGGCGCGCCAAAAGATGCACTCAAGTCTATAGGTTATTACAATGAAAATATTCAGACTTACGGGTGGGATGACAGTGATATATATCAAAGGTTGAGTTTATCTGCGAACTTAAAAGCTAAATTTATAGAGCAAGACTCTATGTTGCATTTAGAACAAGACCAAGAAGAGCGTCTGAAACATCAGTCAGTTAATAAGCATTTATTCCTAGGTAGGTTTGAAGCGACTGAGTTTTATAACATTCGCAATAAATACATCACTAGCCTTAAAGATGACTGGTCGAGTAATTTACTATCTGAATTCGAGTTAGAGTATATAGGCGAACGAAATTGGGTAGCGAAACGCACTACGCCTTTGATTCAAATACCAGCTCACATAATTGCTGATGCTGAAAAATACGCTGTTCTTAAGTTGGCATCTTGGGCCAATCATTATATTTATTCGATGTTGATGGAAAAACCACAGCTAACAAGTTTAGTAATAGACCATTTCAATAACAATATATCTGTTGAACTTACAACTCACGTACTTGAGTTGATGTCCGGTACGAAAAAAGTTGAAAGTATTACTGCTGATGATCCAAATGTAGATAGCGTAATTTTTCTTAAAGGCTTAGAGACTGTTCTATGTGCTGAACATAATAATCGAGAGTTATTAGTCCAACCGTCTTTGGTCAATGAAATTGAGTTAGATAGTTCAACATTTACTGCCAAATTCAAGAATAAATCGGTGTTTATAACATCGTTATTTGATGAGAGTAATGAAAAACGCTTAGCCGAATACTTATACTGCGTAACCGAGAATATAAAGCATTTCGACTTCGTTGCTATTCTGTATGAGGAAACTTCTGGAACGTTGTTAACAAAAATCAGAGCGCTCTTAGATGATGATGTAGTTAATGAAAAATTAGTAATTATAAAATATAGCAAAAGGCCAACGTTCGAATTTATTTTTGACCTTGCAGATGCGATGTTTAGAGATGCTATTGTATATATTTCAAATGCAGATATTGTTGTTGACAATACAATTAAGCAAATTCCGGCCTATATAGATAACGAAAAGTTTTTTGTATTGAGTAGAAATGAAGCTGATACAGAAACAAAAACATCCAAAGGCTTAATATTAAACAGTCTAGGTGTAGCTAATACGTTTTCTGCTGACATGTGGGTATATCAAGCTCCTAGAAAGTACAATTTCAAATCAGATTTCGGAATTGGAACATTTCATTGCGATTCGTTTTTAAATTATTTTATCTCTGAAAGTGGCTACAAACTTTATAACCCTTGCTTATCAGTTAACATTTATCACATACACGATCCTGAGTTTAACTCGTCAGAGACCAAGGCAAAGGTTCAGAAGGATGAAATAAATAAAAGACTTGTTGAGGAAACAAAGTTGAACAATGGAACTCCGCCAATTTGTGGGAGTCGTTGGTCAGATTTGGAGATAACAAGCGAACTACCTATCAATGGTGGGAGGGTATACTGGACAGATGCTGTTTTGATTGTTCCCATTTCAAGACTCAATCTTTTTAAGGTTATTGTACTAGTACAATACTCCTTGTTTTATATGAGAGCTGAGGGGTTTTATTACTCAATATGGTTAGAGATTTCTGACACTGATCGCAACACGAAATTTCTTCAGCTCGTTAATCATTTGGTCGCTAGTCTAGGCTCTGATATGGTTAATGTGACGATCAAAGACACAAATGATTCTCCTTTAGTTGAAACCAGAATCAGTAGCGTCATTGATACAAAGTATTTTCTGAATAAAGTTAATTCGCTTTCAGAGAAAAAAGACTTTGAGGAAATGTTTTATGGCGGCGATCGTAAGGGGACTATTTATCTCAAATCGGATGTAGAAGACTACCCACTTTATAGAGTCTTGCGTACTTGTGATAAGTCTATTTTAATTGACACTAAATCGGTCTTAGAGCGTTTAGGAGAATCCAACTTTTTACCTCATGTTGAAGATCTGAACAAATATATTGAGACTGACAAGAGATTTGATGAATTAATTCAAAGGAAAAATCTAGATTCGCCGGACATAACATTTATAACATCTATCTTCAAGGGCGAAGAATTCATGCGCGGCTTTTTGAGTAATATTGCAGCTGCAGCAATTGAAAGCAACGGGCATGTTATTCTGTTAGATGCGAAATCCCCGCAACAAGAGGAGCTCGTTTACAGAGAGTTTATAAAAGAGCACCCTGAGCTTACTCATTATTTCACCTACATTAGGTTAGAAAAAGATCCCGGACTTTATAACTGTTGGAAGCGGGGTATTGAAATGTCCAAATCAAAGTATGTTTCAAATGCTAATCTAGATGACAGAAGAAGTCCTTTTCAAGCAATGGCATTAATTAAAAAACTAAATCAGAATCCTGGTTATCGTGGCGCCGCTTCCGGTATGAGAGCTAACACAAATAAAAATGTCAGCTATTACAGTGTGTGTGAAGATCAATATTGGTTTAACAAAGGCTATGATCAAACAATAAGTTTCGATAGCCTTTACTTTAAAGATGAAAATGGTTTGATACTTTCACATAACATTATGCATTGTATGCCTGTTTGGGAAAAAGAACTGCACGACCAATACGGCTTCTTTGATGAGGAACGCTACGGTACAAGTGCAGATTGGGCTTTTTGGTTGAAATGTACAAAAGCTGGAGAGGCGTTTTTACTTGTTGAGTCTGTACTTTCACAATATTTCATAAACGAAAATTCACATAATAGGACAAATGATGCTAACGGGGAAAAAGAAAACTTGATCGTTCTAGATAACTTTCAAGTTTCTCAGGCAGAATTCATACAGCAGTAAGGTTTAAGAATGAGTTATTACAATTTTATAGTAACGAGAGATCGTAGATTTATTTTTGCTTATAATCCCAAAGTTGCGTGCACAAATTGGAAATGTGTATTCAGATATTATGATGGTGCAAGAGCTGATTATTTAGCACCCGATATAGCTCATGATAGAGAGCGCTCAGGGCTAGATTTTTTGTCCCAACTAAACGAACCAGATGTTTATTTGCGAGATAAAACAATCAAAAAGTTTTCATTTGTAAGAAATCCTTACTCAAGAATTCTGTCAGCATATGCGAATAAGATCGAGCCGTACGTAAACAAAACTCGTTCTGAAATAGACGACAATCCGTATTTTTATGAAGTGTTCGGAATAATAGAACAGCACTATGGGCGAAAAATAACAAGTGTGCAGCAAGGCTTCGTTGCATTTTTGAACTGGATACTAAATGTAAATGACTTTCACTCGACTAATGAGCATTGGCTACCCCAGTCGAAGTTGTTAGATATTGACAATGTAAGCTATGACTTTATTGGAAGACTGGAGCATGTGAAAGAAGACAGTGCTCATATAATAAAACAGTTGGAGCTAGACATACCATTCCCAAAACAGAAAGATGTGAAGTTTGCTCCGACTAATGCGACAGAGAGACTTTCCAGCTTTATGACTAAAGAAGCAGTAAGTTTGATAAATGAAATATATAAAGAAGATTTCCAGAATTTCGATTACCTTATGGATTAGTAACTAAAGGTTTTAAATTTTTCGCTGAAAAGAAAAGTACATGCTTAAAGAGCGAGAATACGTAGTTTGATATGGTAGTTAGATAAAAATTTATTTAAAGAACTGAGAAAGTAATGAAAAAAGCACTTATTACCGGTGTAACCGGCCAGGACGGCTCTTATTTAGCCGAATTTTTGTTAGAGAAAGGATATGAGGTTCACGGTATTAAACGTCGTGCTTCACTGTTCAACACTGAACGAGTTGATCACATTTACGAAGATCCTCATGTCGAAAATGCG
Source organism: Alteromonas sp. McT4-15 (assembly GCF_020515205.1). Taxonomy (NCBI): domain Bacteria; kingdom Pseudomonadati; phylum Pseudomonadota; class Gammaproteobacteria; order Alteromonadales; family Alteromonadaceae; genus Alteromonas; species Alteromonas sp. McT4-15. The sequence continues at coordinate 19,417 of NZ_JAJALG010000041.1, read as the reverse complement.
AATTTCAAGTTGCATTATGGCGATTTAACGGATTCGTCGAACCTGATCCGCATAATGCAAGAAGTTCAGCCAGATGAGGTATATAACCTTGGCGCGCAATCTCATGTAGCAGTTTCATTTGAAGCGCCAGAGTATACAGCAGACGTAGATGCTATGGGTACGCTACGTTTGTTAGAAGCTATCCGTTTTTTAGGACTAGAAAAGAAAACTAAGTTTTACCAAGCGTCTACATCTGAGCTTTATGGTGAGGTACAAGAAATCCCTCAGAAAGAAACCACACCGTTTCACCCTCGTTCGCCGTATGCAGTAGCGAAAATGTATGCATTCTGGATTGCGGTTAACTACCGCGAGTCTTATGGCATTTATGCGTGTAACGGCATCTTATTCAATCATGAATCTCCACGCCGCGGTGAGACATTTGTAACTCGTAAAATTACTCGTGGAATTGCCAATATCGCTCAGGGTTTAGAGTCTAAACTTTACTTAGGCAATATGGACGCATTACGTGACTGGGGACATGCCAAAGACTACGTTCGCATGCAATGGATGATGCTACAACAAGATGAGCCAGAAGATTTTGTTATTGCAACAGGTAAGCAAATTTCGGTGCGCGAATTCGTACGAATGTCAGCAAAAGAAGCAGGCATTACTGTTGAGTTCAGTGGCGAAGGCGTAAGCGAAGTAGCAACAGTAGTAGCAGTTAATAGTGAAACTGCACCTGGTGTTAAAGTCGGGGATGTTATCGTAGAAGTTGACCCGCGTTATTTCCGTCCAGCAGAAGTTGAAACACTTCTAGGCGACCCAACAAAAGCAAAAGAAAAGCTGGGTTGGGTGCCTGAAATTACGGTAGAAGAAATGTGTGCTGAAATGGTGGCACACGATCTAGGGAAGGCAAAACAGCATGCGCTATTGAAGAAGCATGGTTATTCTGTAGCTGTTGCGAAAGAGTAAAGCCCATTCTTGCTACAGGGCGACTATCAGGTCGCCCTTTGATGTGCACATATGTATCATCAGTGCGTTCTCAATACTATGACATCAAAATCTTGTTGGTGATATCAATAGCTTATCTATAAGCGTCCTTTTTATTTTTGAAAAGCAGTTTGTAGATAGGTCAGATCATCTCCTGTTTAATGAATCGAAAAAGCAGGTAGTCTGGGGATAAAGTTAAGCTTATTGTTGCTTTTTAATGGTTTAAAGGGTTGTCGTTGAATGAGTAAAGTTTGACGTAAAGGAATTTTGAGTAAATGAAAAGAACTAACAGCGAAATAGGTAGTCTGGCCCCAGTTAGAGATGGGAGTGGTCCTGCTTCTTGGGGGGAATCAGTTTGGCATACTAGTGATATAAAGAAATATCCTGGGGCAAAGAGTGACTTTGTGGACATTGAGAAGTTAATTACAGAGTATTGTTTGGATAGTTTGCCAGAGAAGCCAGTTTTAGACAACAGCGGTAACGTTGTCGCTATAGGCTCATGTTTTGCTGCCGAGCTAAGACACTTTTTAGGCGATGTTGGTCTATCATCGGATTCATTTTGGATCCCATCGGGACTTAATAACACCTTCGCGCTAAGAGACTTTTTTCATTGGGCGGTTTATGGACAGGAAACCGCGAAAGGGTTTGCTTATACCCGTGATAACACTGGCTCACTTGTCGATTGGAAACCTGAGCTCGAGCAAAAAAATATAAAGAAGGCAATAAGCGAGGCGAGTTGTTTTGTTTTCACATTGGGTTTAGCAGAAGTTTGGGAAGATAAAAATACAGGCCGTGTATTTTGGCGTGGGGTACCCGAACATATTTTTGAGTCTGGTCGTCATCAGTTTAGGATGTCGACGGTCGCTGAAAATAGTGAGAACCTTTCATCAATCGTGGAGATCATCCGTGAAGTAAACAAGAATGCTCCCATCGTATTTACATTGTCACCTGTTCCACTTAAAGCTACTTTCAGCGATAAATCGTGCATTGCAGCCGACTGTGTGTCCAAGTCCACACTTCGCGTTTCGATCAATGAATATATGAACTCTTTGGAAAATGACCAAAATATTTGGTATTGGCCCTCATTTGAAATTATTAAGTGGGTTGGGTGCCATCTGCCATACCCAGTTTACGGCACCGATGACGGTTGTGTGCGACATGTTTCACGTTTCATGGTGAATAATATTTTGAGATCTTTTGTTACCACGTTTTATGGCAGAAGCGTAGCGGAAAGCGTTTTCGCGAGCTTTGAAAGTTCGTTGCAAACAGTGAAAGGCGAAAAAGGGGAGCCGCCTGTGATTTTTAAAGGGCAAATAGTCAAAGGCTAATAAATTGAGATTCCACCGAAGGTTTGATTAATCTGTTTTAATTATCGATAATTGCCCAACTTTCAGGGAACTAGTGAGAAATAAAATGAAAACTGTTTTTGTTGCAGGACACCGTGGCATGGTTGGTGCAGCTATTGTAAGGCAACTAGAAAAGAGAAATGACGTTCAAGTTATTACGCGAACTCGCACTGAATTGGATTTTATTAATCAACAAGCAGTGAGTAACTTTTTCGCATCAAACAAAATTGACGAAGTATATCTTGCTGCAGCGAAAGTAGGTGGAATTCACGCGAATAACACTTACCCAGCTGAGTTCATTTATGAAAACCTAATGATTGAAGCCAACATTATTAACGCAGCTCATAAAAATGATGTGCAAAAGCTTCTGTTTTTAGGTTCAAGCTGTATTTATCCAAAATTAGCTCAGCAGCCGATGACTGAAAATGCTTTGCTTACTGGCACGTTAGAGGAAACAAACGAGCCTTACGCCATTGCTAAAATTGCCGGTATTAAACTGTGTGAAAGCTACAATCGCCAATACGGTCGCGACTATCGTTCGGTCATGCCTACAAATCTATACGGCCCGAACGATAATTTCCACCCAGAAAACTCGCATGTTATTCCAGCGCTGTTACGCCGTTTTCACGAAGCCGCGCAAAGAGGAGACAGTGAAGTTATAGCTTGGGGAAGTGGTAAGCCTATGCGAGAGTTTTTGCATGTTGATGATATGGCTGCAGCCAGTGTTCACGTTATGGAGCTTGATAACGAAACATACCAAGCCAATACCCAGCCAATGCTTAGTCATATAAATGTAGGTACTGGTGAAGACTGCACCATACGCGAGTTGGTTGAAACGGTTGCCAAGGTAACCGGCTTTAGTGGTGAAATTAAATGGGATACAAGTAAGCCTGATGGAGCTCCTCGAAAACTAATGGATGTGTCTCGACTGCGTGCACTAGGTTGGAAGCATACTTATAACCTTGAGGAAGGATTGAAGCATGCATTTGACTGGTTTTTAGCAAATCAAGATAGTTTTAGAGGGTAAGCATTATTAAGCCTGGAATTGCCCAGGCTTTGTTGCTGCAGTATTGAGATAAAATGTATTTAGACGATAAAACATTTTCAACAGTTTTGGACAGTACCCCATTAGTGTCTATTGACTTATTGGTTGAAGATAGCAGTGGAAAATTTCTTCTAGGGGAGCGATTGAACAGGCCTGCGAAAGGTTTTTGGTTTGTTCCGGGCGGAAGAATATTAAAAAATGAGACGCTAAAAAGTGCTTTCGAGCGGCTAACCATCGCGGAACTTGGTAAAAAAATCGATATAAACCAAGCCACACTGCAAGGCCCATACGACCATATATATGAAGATAGTGTTTTTGGTGATTCGCCATCAACGCATTATGTTGCAATTGCTTATCGACTTAACGTGGAAGACATTCAAAATTTACCTTGCGAGCAGCATTCGCGTTATATGTGGTTGCATCCGTCGGAAATAGTTGGAAGGTGCGATATACACGCTAATACCAAAGCGTATTTTCAAATAGATTAATGGCACAGCGATAAAGACTCTCGATGAAAATACTTAGTGTAGATTGCTATTGGCAAACGCCAGCCTTAACTGAGCAACATGCATTTGAAAAGGTGAAAGTCTTTCATGATCCTAATTGTGATGACTTAATTTATTTGGCATTCCCTTGGGCTACATTATTTGACTTATATGATAGAAACAAAGGTGGCGTTTATAGGGAACTCAAAGATTTTTTAAATCGAGTAACTTCGCAAATACCTCCGTCTTCTAGAGTCGTCACTGTTTGTCAGCACATAAGTTTAGAACGACACAAGTATTTTCTTATCAATTCGGGAGTAACCGATGTATTTTGGAGCCACTGTGCTCCCAACTCTAAGATATCCGAATTAAATTTATACCCTTTTCCTTTGTACCCCGTAACGCAAACCAAAGCCAAAAGCTTGGAGCATCGTCAATACTTAACGAGTTTTGTTGGCGCCAAAGCAAATCAGTGTTATTTGTCAGATATTAGAAATAAGCTAGCCTCGGTATTTCACGATTTTTCAGACGTATACGTTGAGTTAAAAGAAAGTTGCCAATTCAACGAAATGGTATATGAAACTAAGGTCGCTACAGAGAATTTTGAACCTATTTCATTACAAAGTGACGAGAAATATGATGAAATTTTAAGTGATACTATTTTCGCACTGTGCCCGTCGGGAACTGGACCAAACTCGCACCGTCTGTGGGAAGCAATTCACGCAGAAGTCATTCCCGTTATTCCAGCCGATACGTTTATCCTACCTGGGAGTGAAAGCTTATGGGAGGAAGCGTGTATTTTTGTAAAGGAATCTGAAATAGAAAAGCTCCCCGATGTCCTTCTAGCGCTCTATTCTCAACCAACATTACTTGAAGCAAAAATAGTGGCGCTTAAGCAATTGAATTTTTTATTTGGTGTTAATAGTTTTGTATCAGAGATTATTAATTTTGAACAAAGAAATAAATGTGCGCGTACATTGGATGCTTCAATAAACAAAATAGCCCGGTTAGCTTTAATGATGGGTAATAAAGATGCCAACTCAATAATAAAGTTACATCAAAAGAGTTGTTCTTTAATAGATTGTGAAGCTCAAAGTTCAGGTTATTTAGACTTTGTAATCAGAAAAACGTCTCAAGCATTGTAGGCCTAACTTGAATAAAAAAATCCCTGTATATCTTTTCGGGCAATTTATAAAGCGTATTCCGTTAAACTATGCATCATATCGCTCCTACTTTTCTCAATTTTTTGAGATAGTCGATCATCCTGAACTTGCTGACTTTCTGGTTTGTGGTTTTTTTGGCGATATCAAAGCCAGTGCGGATTTAATTGCTAGTGTTAAAAGTAAAAATCCAAGTATACAACTGGTAGTGTTATCAGAGGAGCCTCTTTGGGATACGCTTTGGTATTATCGATGGGAGCGTCCCATTCATGATGTAATTGTCGAAGTAGGTGGGAAAGACCATAAATGGCCATTTCACTTTGTGAACCACGCGAACTCGGATGTTTTTGACTTTTACAAACTTCCATATTTTATTACTACTGAAAATTTATATACGCAGCGATATTGCCAATTACTTAAACTGTCTAGTTCTCTCTCTTCAAAAGAATTACTAAAACGTTGGCAACGAGCAAAAAGTAAATATTCCTTCATTGCAGAAAAACGCTTACGAGATGCTTATCATAAAGAAGATCATAACTCTCAACTGCTTGGGTTAAGTGTGTATAGAACGAAGGTGGCAATGGAAGTACAACAACAAAGCGCCTCTACACGTTGTATAGGGAAGGGGTGGGAAAGCGAAAATGCGCGACAAAGCCTAGCAGATTGGCATCTAAATAAAATAGTCACATTATCGGATGATAACTTCGTTGTATCTGCTATAGAGAATACCGTACTTGATAATTACATCAGCGAAAAGCCTTTCGACGCATTATCACTTGGCGGATTACCTGTTTATTGGGCAAACGACTCTCATAGAATTCACGAGTTTAGTAGTTCAGATTCAATGATAAATATTTCTGGTTTAGATTTCATAGATGCCGCGCAATTGATACTAGACTTTAAGCCAACAATTTCTAATGCAGAAGCTTTAATTCAAGCAAGGCAGTCTTTTCTAGAACGTATTACTACAAAAAACGTATTGGCCGAAGAAAGAAGCTTAGTAGCTGCGAAAACATATCTACACTTTCTAAGCTTGCCGCATTTGTAACCACAAGTAGTTACTCAATCGGATACGTGGTTGCTAGTTACCCCAACTGATCGATATACTGACCTGCTATAATATTGGAAGGGCGTGTTAGTAAATGGATTCAAAAAATAACATCAGCGAAAGCTTTTCATTGTTGAAGTTGGCGCAACGTGCAGCTTCAGAAGAACGCAATAATAGTGCGGGGCTGTTGTATAAACTGGCAATGCTATCTAAGCCACACCTTTCTTCTTCAATATCTCGTTTGTTGGCAACTCATGGCATTCAAGATGAAATCGTTAGTACACCCTTCCCAAATATATGCATTATTGCAGACGTAAAATATAGTAACGTGGTAAACGTACTTTTACAGCAGATTAAAATTTGCTCATTAGAAGTATGGAAAATAGTACTGTTTGCTGATGCTAGTACTTATGAATCTAATACAATAGTAGACGAATTGAGAGCTAAACATGTAAATGTTGAAGTTAAAGATGTTTCGTCTTCTTCACCACTAACTTATTGGTTAGAACATTCATTAAAAGATGAAAGTCGCGATGTTTTACCTGTTTTTGTAAATCGCGAGATTAATTGCGAGCAGTTCCCCATAAACGGTTGTCTTCAGCTGCTAGCACAGTCATTGATTCACCCTGGTAGTCAAAGCTACGCTTTTGATAGTGGTATCGCGCATGACGCTGACCTGTCAACGGAAGCAAACTTCGATTTGGTGTTAACCGTTACCTCTGATGCGGTAGTTGAAGACACGTTAAAAAAACTAAGCTTATTCTCCAAATCTACGGGAATCAAAGTTCATTTGGTCGCATCATCAGCGAAGTTTATTTTCGACTCTGAAAATATAATGTCTTGGTTAGAAGATGAAACAATAGATCGACTTCAGGTTAGCGACAGCAACTACCATTTCTGTTCTGATGTTGCGGAGTTTATTAAGAAGCTTAATGCCGAAAAAGCAGTGATTTTACCTATTGAGCTGGCTACATATGCCATGCCGTTACTATACAAGCTGACCTTTCACGCGTTCGAAATACCTGAATTTCTTAGCGATTGGTTTCAAGTTGTGTCGGTAAAGGAAGTTCAAAATTCGGGTGATGCTCAGTTTAGACATTCACCGTTAAAGCGCTCAACGGAATTGGTTTGGCAGAATAAAGTCTCAGGGTTTATTACAGATCAAGCTATAAATCGTTTAGGCGGTGCAGAAGAGTTTAGAAAACACCGCTTGGCCTATAATGGAATCCTATTTTCGGAAATTGACGAATGGTGGTTGCTTGGAAACACTAACTTTGAAAATACAAAAGGCTTTAATTATTTTCCTTCAGAAGTAAAAAGTAATGGTAAAACGTCGCTGGTTTTTGATATTCAGCCCATCACACAAGAGCAGCACCCTGCCTTCAGATATTTACCGCGTAGTTCGACTAATTTACGGCGCAGAATTATAACAGGTCGCCGGCTTCCAAATGTAGCGGCTTCTAAAACATCGCAGAGCGCACTATTTGTTATGACTTGTTTCAATAAGGAACAGTTTGTTCAAGAAAGTATTTTTGGCGTGCTTATGCAAACGTACCCAAATGTGAAACTCTATTTCTGGGATGACGCTAGTGCGGACAATTCAATAGCCGCGGCCGAACACATATTATCGTTTGTAGCGCCAACTTTTTCATACGACATCTATGAAGGTAAAGGCGGAGAAGGTACCTATCAGTTAAGAAATAAGATAATTCATCAATCACTCAACAAAGACTCGATTTATTTCATTAATGATGCTGATGATATTAGCTGTGCAAAAAGAGCTGAGCTTCAGTTAAAGCAGATGGCTTCATCTGAGAAGCTATATACTTTTGGCGATATCACAAGAATTGATTCGCGAGGACGCAGTCTCACGTTAGAGGGCGTTTCGGAACGTTATGGAACTGCTTCTTTCGCAGCGAAAGCTGAAATACATCAGCAATATGGATTTTATGAAAACCTTCAAAAAGGTGCAGACACTGAATTTATTGAACGAATGCAATATTTCGCACCTGCTAACTCAGGTGGGTGGTGGCGCTATCCTGTTTTATTTCAAAGCTACACAAGCGATAACTTAACGTCAGATATATATACTACTACAGAGCAGGGAAACTTAATTCAAAATATAAGTGCAAGAACTAAGTACCTAGAACTTTTTAGAGAAAGACACAAGAAAATGCTAAAAAGCTCTCTGCGCAAGGTGTTTACTTACAACAACATAAGTTTCCCTGTTAGTTATCATCAGAATATTTCAGAGTTTTTTACGCCGACTTCTAGTGTTGAAGTATTGCCAGACGTTACGCCTGAGTTAACGATCACTGAGAAGGGATTAGCCGATTTTGGGTGGGAAGCTTTACCTTCGAAAGTTAGCAAGGATGCTCAAAGTAGTATATTGCACCTAGTTTCAGAACTGGCACCTGAGCAACACGAATACTTAATGGTGAAGGAAACAAGCGACAGTACGATACTTGACGTTTTGCAAAAAGATGGCATGGGGCTTTTCTGCAAAGCCGTGGGCAATTTAGGGATATGCTTTGTGGTTATCTACTTGAATGAGGATGGCGAAAAAATATCTCACCAGTTTTTTTGGGTAAATCAGGCCATGCCTGTTAAAATGCCCTTGGAATGCAGAAAAGTGCAGTTAGGGTTTAGAATTCAAGGAAAAGGTACTTGTGACTTCGAAGTGGTAGAAGTTGGTAAATTTTGATAATACTTCTATATTTTCCGCCAACACAAACCATTACTATCAACAATCCGAAGTGGCAATTGTCTTTCAAAAAAGTAAATTATTCTAATTTGAAAGTGGCTTTTGAATATGGTGAACATATCTTTCAAATGCACTTAATCAAGAATATCTGGAACCAAAAGTGCAAAGTTTTTTACACGCTGATATCTGCAAGGGCGTGCAAGATAAATTGTTGTTTAATAGGGCTAAATAATGGATTTTAATGTTTTGTCAGTAGTTGGGTTGGGCTATATAGGGCTACCAACAGCTGCAGTTTTTGCATCTAGAAAGATGAAAGTTATCGGTGTTGATGTCAGTGAGAAAGCGGTCAATACAATCAATCGTGGAGAGATCCACATTGTAGAGCCAGACCTCGATTTAGTTGTGCACGCAGCTGTAACAGAAGGTTATCTGCGTGCGACTATGACACCTGAACCTGCAGATGCATTTATTATTGCCGTGCCAACGCCCTTCAAAGACAACCATCAAGCAGATCTCACGTATATCGAGAGTGCAGCTAAAGCGATTGCTCCGGTGCTAAAGAAAGGTAACTTAGTAATATTAGAATCTACTTCGCCTATTGGGGCTACTGAAAAAATGGCTGAGTGGCTAGCAGAAGCGCGGCCAGATCTTTCTTTTCCACAATCTAACGGCAGTGACTCGGATATTCGTATTGCCCATTGTCCCGAAAGAGTGCTACCTGGCCATGTTTTAAGAGAGTTGGTTGAAAATGACCGCGTTATTGGGGGAATGTCTCCAGCATGTTCAGAAGCTGCTATTGCCTTGTACAAAACTGTCGTAAAAGGTGAGTGTGTAGTAACCAACGCACGAACAGCAGAAATGGCCAAACTCACTGAAAATAGTTTCAGAGACGTCAACATCGCTTTTGCTAACGAACTATCAATTATATGCGACAAGTTAGACATAAATGTATGGGAATTGATTGCGCTTGCTAACCGCCATCCAAGAGTGAATATATTACAACCAGGTGCAGGGGTTGGTGGTCACTGTATTGCTGTTGACCCTTGGTTCATCGTAGCGAGTGCGCCAGAACAAGCAAAAATTGTTAGGACTGCTCGTGAAGTTAACGACTCTAAACCTGAATGGGTGCTTGAACAAGTTAGAACTAAATTGGATGAATGGCACAAAGCGAATCCTAATTTAGGGCGTGAAGACGCGCGAGTAGCTGTACTTGGGGTTGCGTTTAAGCCTGATATCGACGATTTGAGAGAAAGTCCTGCCCTGGGAATAGCAAAGAAAATCAGCGATATGGGGTGTAAAACGATGGTAGTAGAACCTAACATTGAGGAACTACCACCATCACTTGTTGACGATAATGTATCGTTAGTTGAAGTGGAACGTGCTTTGAAAGCAGATATCATCTGTATTCTGGTAAAGCACACGGCGTTTAATAAGGTCAAAGATAAATTAGTATCACATGAAAGTGTCTTGGATGCTGTTGGTTTGTTAGCTTAACGGTTACAGAAAACTACATTCCCAAATTATATTTAAGTAAAATTCATATGAAAGTATTAACCGTTTTTGGTACGCGTCCAGAAGCAATAAAGATGGCTCCTCTTGTAAAAGAGATGGCGAAGGATAGCGCTGTCGATTCGAGAGTTTGTGTGACAGGCCAGCATCGCGAAATGCTCAACCAGGTCCTTGAATTGTTTGATATATCTCCAGACTTTGATCTGAAGATAATGAAGCCAGGACAAGATCTTACCGATGTTACATCAAGCATACTGCTTGGGTTAAGACCAATACTTAAAGAGTTTAGCCCCGATATTGTTTTGGTTCACGGCGATACAGCAACAACGTTTGCAGCAACCCTAGCTTGTTACTACCAGCAAATTCCGGTGGGTCATGTTGAGGCTGGTCTAAGGACAGGCAACATTTATTCTCCTTGGCCGGAAGAGGCGAATAGAAAACTTACGGGGGCTTTAGCCGAGTTACATTTTGCTCCAACAGAGAAGTCAGCGGCTAATCTCTATAATGAAGGCATTGATAAAAAGAAGGTTTTTATTACTGGGAACACTGTTATAGATGCACTTTTGGATGTAGTTAATAAATTAGAAGAGAATCAAACTTTAAATGATCACTTCTCTGAAATGTTTTCATTTCTTGATAAGCAGAAAAAATTGATCCTTGTGACTGGGCATAGAAGAGAAAGCTTCGGCAGTGGTTTTGAAAGAATTTGTGAATCACTTGCAAAAATTGCGAGCGAAAATCCTGACTGCCAAATAGTGTATCCAGTTCACCTTAACCCAAATGTACAAGAGCCAGTAAAACGTTTACTTTCTGATATCGATAATGTGACGTTGATAGAGCCCTTGGATTATCTTCCTTTTGTTTACTTGATGAATCAAAGTTATTTGATCCTTACTGACTCAGGCGGGATTCAAGAAGAAGCACCATCGTTAGGTAAACCCGTTTTAGTAATGCGCGAAACAACTGAGAGGCCTGAAGCAGTAGAAGCTGGCACAGTAAAGCTTGTAGGGACTGACGTAAAGTTGATTACAGACACAATTTCTTTATTAATTAACGACAGACAATATTATGAAGAAATGAGTTTTGCGCATAATCCATATGGAGATGGCAAGGCGAGTTCAAGGATTTGTGAAGTCATTAAACAGACGTTCAGTGAATAGCGTGCTTTTAGTCGATCGTATAACTAGCCCTCTACAATTTAAAAAACTTACTAGACAGATATGCTGAAAAAACATTTACGAAAAGTATCCGTACTTGTCGGGAAAAAAGGACAGACAAGTTTGGATAAAATAAAAGCTAGATTATTGTCATCGAGCTTGTTTGATGAAGTGTGGTATACAAGTGTGTACTCTTCAGTTTCCAAGAAACGCAGGTGGAGAAATAGTCCAATTGACCACTTCTTGGAGAAAGGATTACAAGAACAGACCTCACCTGGCATATGGTTTGACTCGAAGTGGTATCTAAATCAATATGAAGATGTGGCTAAAGCGGGTATCAATCCGCTTATTCATTATCTTTATCATGGTTTGAATGAAGGAAGATACCGTTCAAGTAAGTCGCTTCTTAACCCCCTAGTTTCCGAAAATCAATTCATCAGATTGGGCGAAGAAGGAATTAAGTTTCAGTATCCGATTATTGGCGATAATTACGAATTTAGTGTTTCCCTGCTGTATCAGCAATACGAAAATGTAAAACTAGACAAACCTTGTGGCATTCTTTTGATAAATTGCCGTGATGGTGAAGGTAATGCTATCAATAAAGGTGTAAAAGGGCTGAAATGGTCACAAGTGTATGGTTGTTGGTATCGTTACCTCAATCAGCACAGTAATGATGAACTTAAGACTGATAATTTTTCATTTGAAGTCACTAATAATACTGTTTCAATCACAGCTCGTTTATTAAATTGGGATAGTGCTTCTTTAGAAGTTAGAAATAGCTTCCGTTTTGGTACGCCGCAATTTTCTTCTTCGCGAAAGTTGCCCGCGCGCGCTCTGAGCGAAAAGCCTAATAGCACACTAAAAAAAGCGAATGATTTAAAAGTTGCGTTAATTACTGATGAGTTTACGTATAATAGCTTTAAATCAGAATTTAAGCCGATTATTGTCGAACCTAGTAATTGGAAAGAGAAATTTGATTCAGAGAAGCCGGATATCTTCTTTTGTGAGTCTGCGTGGTCCGGGGTAGATAGTGTTAGACGGCCTTGGAAAGGAAAGGTTTACGCCAGCAAAAATTTCACAAAAGAAAATCGCCTAGAGCTATTAAGCATAATTGAATATTGTAGAAAAAATAATATACCGAGTGTTTTTTGGAATAAAGAAGACCCTACTCACTACACTGACAGAACTCATGATTTTGTAAAGACGGCACAAGAATTTGATTTTGTCTTTACGTCTGCTGAAGAGTGCGTTGAAAGATATAAAAAAGATTTAAGTCTAGAAAACGTTTTCGCTTTACCTTTTGCGACAAATCCTGCGCTATTCAACCCTTTGATTACAAAATCTCGCTCTAATAAAGTGGTTTTCGCTGGTAGCTGGTACGCAAACCATGAAGAACGCTCCCGTGTTATGGAGCAAGTACTTGACTCCCTCATTGCAGCGGGCTATGAGCCAGAAATATATGATCGCTACTATGGTGACACTGATCCTCTCCACATTTGGCCAGAAAAATACCAAGCTTTCATTAAACCTGGTCAGCCGCATGATCAAATGCCAGCTGTCTATAAGTCGTCAGTGATTGGTCTGAATTTCAATACAGTCACCGACTCATCAACCATGTTCGCAAGACGTGTGTTTGAACTTATGTCATCCAATACCTTAGTTGTGTCTAACTACGCAAAAGGTGTTGAAGAAATGTTTGGCGACCTAGTCGTTTTCGCAGACAAAGACCCAGGGCGCCTTGCAAGCTTACAAACGAATGACATAGATGCAATCAGAGAACAGGCGTTAACATTGGTCTTACGAGAGCACACGTATGCCAAACGTTGGCGATATATGTTGGATTGTATTGGATACAAGACTGAACCGGACGAAAATGGTATTACTTTTGTCAGCCGAATTGCCAGCGATAAAGATGCTATGTCGAGTATTAGCTATTTTGAGCAGCATTACTCACGAATGCCAAACGCAAAATTGTTATTGTTGGTAAGTCGTACTGTCGATGATGCTTCTGTGGCACACTTTTACCAAACCTATAACCGTTTCGGGATTACTGTAACAAGCGAGAGCTTTATACAAAAACACGCGCTTGAGGATAGATTTAAACCCATCGAAACACCTTTCTTTATGTATTTCGATGTGTCCAATATGCCAGACCCTAAGTGGGCTGATAAAGCACTACTACACAGTAGTTACAAGACCGATAATCCTATAAGCGAGCGTATTTCAACTGCGTATCAGGTAGAAGCTGTTGATGAAACCGCTGCTCTTTTCGCCCGTTCAACGCAGTTTCATGATCTCATGGTAGCGAAAACCTCCCAACAACCCATCATGGCATATATGATCTAATGGATATCTCAATAATAATTCCAAGCTTCAATGCACTTGGTAAGTTAGAACGTTGTTTGACTTCGTTGCGTAACCAAACAATGGATGCGTCCCAATATGAAGTGATTTTTGTTGACGACTGCTCTACTGACGGAACTTTTAATTATCTTCAGGAGCAAGCGGCTCAAGAACCTAATTGGCGTGTGCTTCAGTTGGAACAAAACAGCGGCTCACCCTCTAAACCGCGAAATGAGGGGACCGCAGCCGCACGTGGCGAGTACGTATTTTTTCTAGACTGTGACGATGAAATTATTGCTGATACATTGGAAATACACCATGCGCACGCGAAAGCGACTGATGCTTGTATTGTCCGCGGTTATTTGATTGCAGATGATGGTCAGCATCATCGTGAAATGAATAGACTCGTTAACTGGCAATCGGGTGCACTGAAGAAGGCTAAAATAGAAACGTTGCTATCGCGTCAGAGTACTACTGTTTCAAGTTTAATCAAACGAACAATACTAACTGATAATGGTGTAGTGTGGCCTGAAGATATTCGTGTTGGCGAAGATTCTCTTTTTTTAGTTAATCTGCTGTGTCACTGTGAGGTTATTGAATACCTAGATCACCCAACATTTATCTATAATAAGCGTGCTTCTTTTCGTGCATCGAGTACCCAAGAGTACGGACAGCGAGAGCTAAGTAATCACCTTCATGTTTGGCGCAGGTTAATTTCTACATTACAAGAATTAGACATTGATTACGCGACATTGAGATTACGAATAGGGCTACAGACGTCCATAAATAGCTTAATCCATCATGGTAAAAATGATCTAACACATCAAGATTTTCTAACGTTTTCAGACTTCATTACAGAGTTCTGGACAGCGATAAGCAAACATAAGTTCGCACCTAGGGTCAGCGCTATTTTACAGACTTTGCTCTCCAGAGATTTTCAGGCATTTCAAGAGGAATGTAAGCCGAGACTCCTGATTGCTGGACATGACCTTAAATTTATATTGCCCCACGTAGACATACTAAAAATTAGATATAGCATCAAAATTGATGAGTGGACTGGGCATGATATGCATGACCCACAGAAAAGTGAGAAGCTGCTCGAGTGGGCAGATTATATCTGGTGCGAGTGGTTGCTAGGAAATGCCGTTTGGTATTCAAAACGTAAAAAGTCACATCAAAAGCTTGTTGTTAGAATGCATCGGTTTGAGCTTGGAAGGGACTTCGGTGAAAAGGTAAATGTTGAAAATGTTGATGCCTTTGTCGCTGTGTCTGTTTTATTTTTCGAGAGGTTGCTTGAGAGATTTCCAAACCTCAAAAGAGAGAAGGTAAGACTTATTCATAATGTGGTGGATGCTGGAAACTACCAGTTATCTAAGTCTAGTGAGCGTATATTCAATATTGCAATGATAGGTATCGTGCCTTCTCGGAAAGGCTTCTTAGATGCGCTCAAATTAATTAAGATGCTCAAGGAGAAGGATGAGCGCTACAAGCTCAAAGTGTTTGGTAAAAGTCCAAGTGACTTACCATGGCTTTCAAAACATGAAGATGAGATGAGTTACTATTCTGAATGTACCGCCTTTATCAGTGAGAATAACCTAGATAAAAGTATAGAGTTCCTTGGTCACGTTAATATAAAGGAAGCACTAGCACTACATAACGTCGGCTATGTTTTGTCGTTAAGTCACGATGAACGGGGCTTTCCTGGGCCAGAAAGTTTCCACTTAGCCATTACTGATGGTATCGCGGCGGGTGCGGATAGCTTGATAAAGTACTGGTCAGGTGCTGAGTATATCCACGAAAAAAATCGTATTTTTAATTCGATTGAGCATATCAGGGATCACATTATCAACACCAAAAACCGAGATGGCAATGACATGGAGTTGAAGAAAAGTCAAGAGTTCGTAAAGCGATACGACGAGGGTGTTTTTGTTAATGCTTTTAACGAACTTTTTAGAAACTAACGGAGTGTATTATTAATGACATCTAAAGCTGTATTTTTCGGTGTTACCCGATTTAGCCTTTTTTTACCTTCTAGTAACGCATGGAACTTAACCTCTGACGAGGAGAAGTATAAGGCTAAGTTATTTTCTTCAGAGCGCTTGCAACCGCGTTTCGATGTGTTTTTCAAATACGCGCTCCCTATTTATAAAAAGTATGCAGAAGAATTCCAATATCAACACATTTTACTATACTCAGCTCATATGCCGAATGTTTGGAAAGAAAAGTTATTTAGTGAGTTAGAGAGCTTTCCATTTGTGAAGCCTTGTGAAGTAGACCAAACAATATCCTATATGGATACTATGGAATCGTACTTGCAACTGAACTGTGCAGATGATACTCCTGTAGTATTATTCCGTGTCGATGACGATGATATCCTGTCTGCGGACTATATGAAGCAGCTTTCAAGATATGCCGATTTTCCGTTTGAAGGTATGTCAGTATCATTCAGTAAAGCCGTTGGCGCGTATTTTACTGATGGAAAATTTGTAAGCTTCAAAAAAGTACACAAGCCAATGCTGTCTATGGGGCTTGCCACAATAGGCCGTTACGACTCTGGGGCTAAGAAGCTCATAGTACCTAGTGCGGTGGTTAATCACGCAGAGACTGATAAGCATAGGCCAGTGATAGTTGACGGCACTATACCAGCATTTATATGGACACATCATCCAACTCAGGATTCAAATCAGAACACAAAAGGTGCAGCTAACAGTCTCTCAGAAGAACTTGTTCGCTTGCCATCAATAGTCGACAGGGCAGAGCTAAAATCGTTTCCGACACTATTGACCGACTTTGATGAACTAGAACGTCAGTGGGAAACACTATTCGTTACAGAAAATAAAAAGTTTGATTCACAGTTGCTATGTGACCGTATTTCCCTCCAAGCAGAAACAAAAGTTAGGTTTACAATCTCTGCCACGCTGCAAAACTCAATCAGTAATTCTAGGGCGTTATTAGTGTGCCTAGGTCCAGATGCCATTAATGTGGAGACCGTTGAGGGAATGATGAAGTCGCAAGACCCCTCAATTGGATGGTTCAGGTATGTGGGGGCGAACGAAGGAAAGGTAGAGAGCAGCTTTGAAATTTCGTTAGGCAGCAGTGTTAATTTGAATACAGTTGCTTTGCGTATTTGGCAGTTAAAGCCTGGTGGTCACGTTAATTGTTTAAAAGTGGAAGCTAACCCTCTGCTTTAAAACATAAATCACCAGTTTACTTCTTAAAGTCGCCTTCATCAAAGCATAACGGTTAGAAAGCAAGTCATTACTGCGCTAAATTCTGTTGTGCTTTTGTTCTAGCAATGTGAATTGTAGAAAAATATTTATAGTATAATTTATGTTCAATTTATTTAAACGCCAGCCAGTATCATCTAAAACAACAGTAAGAGTTGAAAAATCAGGCAGTCAGTACATTAACTATGAACTGACGGAGCGCCCAGGAAAACCACTTGTTTTTGTTTTTTCTGGTGTTGATACTGTGCCAGGAAGGTGTCGAACATCATATTATGGTTTCCATAACACTCTGGACGCCAGCGTTGTGCATATAGCAGATAACTTTGGTGCATTTGGATGTTACTTCTTAGCCATTTCGCGTGACGAATCGATTAATCAAGCATTTCATGCTTTGGTTAACAAAATAAGAGAAGAGTTAGGTGTGCCACTAGAAAGCACATATTTCGTGGGAACATCAAAAGGAGCTACAACAGCTATTTTAGCCTCTCTATCGGCTGGGGGCGGAAAGGTTATTGCGGGCGAGCCGCAAATCAAATTAGGCGACTTTGTGTTTCACGATGGATGGGAATCTTCACACTCGTCTCCAGGGTTGAGCCACGTTATAGCTGGGCGGATTCACGAGGAAGAGCGCGATTATCTGAATACTTTAGTTGAGAAAGCTATTAAGGAAAGTGCGTCAGATTATCAAGGGCATATTGAAATTCTGTATGGTGAAAAGACGGGATATCATTGGCGCCACCTCAGGCACTTAGAGCCTTACCTCGCGACGACTAATTTTGATATGACACGCTTGGTAATGGAGGATTGTGGGATTGAGACGCACAACGACATTATCGGAGCCTTCCAAGAAAAGATTCGACACACCAAGTTTTCTTGAGAAGTGATAAGTTATTAGAGCATTATCACAATAGCAAGGAGTCGGTGAAACTGCCGT
Organism: Alteromonas sp. McT4-15; assembly: GCF_020515205.1. NCBI lineage: Bacteria > Pseudomonadati > Pseudomonadota > Gammaproteobacteria > Alteromonadales > Alteromonadaceae > Alteromonas > Alteromonas sp. McT4-15. The sequence goes on along the minus strand of NZ_JAJALG010000041.1, from coordinate 1,490 downwards.
AAATGAAGGTAATAAATGAATAGAAAAGGAATACTACTAGCTGGTGGTTCTGGCACACGACTGCACCCATTGACAAAGGTAGTCAGTAAGCAGCTAATGCCTGTTTACGACAAACCAATGATTTTTTATCCATTAACAACCTTAATGATGTCGGGTATTCGTGATGTACTCATTATTACAACACCTGAAGAACAGCAACGGTTTATCGACCTCATCGGTGATGGTTCGGCGTTAGGAATGAATATTCAATACGCGGTTCAACCTTCACCCGATGGTTTGGCCCAGGCTTTCTTAATTGGCGAAGATTTCATCGGAAATGATAGCTGTTCACTTGTTCTTGGCGACAACATTTATTACGGCCACGACTTAAGGGTGTCTTTGCAGAGTGCGTTTAAACAACAGCATGGTGCAACTGTGTTTGGTTATCACGTTAACGACCCCCAACGCTATGGCGTGGTAGAGTTTGACGATAACTGGAATGCACTTTCCATAGAAGAAAAGCCGGCAGTTCCTAAATCTAACTATGCGGTAACAGGCTTGTATTATTATGATAATCGTGTAGTAGATTTTGCTAAAGAAGTGAAACCCTCGTCGCGAGGTGAAATTGAAATTACCGACCTGAACAACTTGTATCTCAAAGACGGGAGCTTAAAGGTTGAGCTAATGGGGCGAGGTTCTGCGTGGCTTGATACAGGTACTATAGATTCACTTTTAGACGCTGCTAATTTCGTTGCTGCTATAGAAAAACGGCAAGGTTTAAAGGTATGTTGCCCTGAAGAAGTTGCTTTCAGAATGGGGTATATCAACGCTGAGCAGCTAGAAAAGCTGGCAGCTCCTTTAAAGAAAAGTGGTTATGGCGATTATCTATTGAAAGTACTCAAGGACAGAGTAAAGATTTAAACAAAGTTCAAATTTAAAAAGGTGGCATTGCCACCTTTCTTCTTATCTCAAATTGCCAATTCTTACGGAAAGTAAATGCAAGTAGTAAAAACAGATATTCCTGACGTTAAAATCATCGAGCCCAAAGTATTTGGCGATGAGCGCGGTTTTTTTCTAGAAACCTTCCGCACTGATAGGTTTAAAAAAGAGTGTGCGGATGTAGATTTTGTTCAAGATAACCACTCTAAATCTAGTCAAGGAATTCTTCGCGGCCTTCATTATCAAATGGAACAGACTCAAGGTAAATTGGTTCGAGTGATAAGCGGTGAAGTGTATGATGTCGCCGTAGATATGAGAAAGAACTCACCTACCTTTGGAAAGTGGGTAGGGTTAGTACTTTCTGCCGAAAATAAACGTCAGCTTTGGGTGCCAGCAGGGTTTGCTCATGGATTTTACGTAACTAGTGAATCAGCAGAGTTTGTGTATAAGTGCACAGATTACTACCACCCAGCGTCTGAAGTTTCGGTTAAGTATGACGACCCTACGTTGAATATCGACTGGCCTTTGGTGAATGGCAAGAAGCCATCTTTATCAGGTAAAGATGAGGCGGG
>NZ_JAJALG010000005.1:0-194991 GCF_020515205.1 Alteromonas sp. McT4-15 | reverse complement strand
GTATGAAACATTATTGGAAACTAATTATTTATAATAAAATCAATGACTTTATTTTAACACAAAGCATCTAAAATCTAACTCTGCAACCTATCTACACAGCAATAGGTATTCGTTCATATACCCCATTATCTGAACGCATGTTTTTCATATTGTCCGGCTGGTGTTTAATACATCTCAACGAACAAACACAACCTCTTAACAACCGAAGGAATTTAACCATGTTGAAAATCGTTAAAACTTCTCTAGTAATTGCAGCATCATCTTTGGCTTTTTCTAACGCAGCGCAAGCCAATGACATTAACGAAGCACTAGCAAATATCTGCACCATCGTTCAAGCAGATGACAAAGGCGAGCTTCGTAAGAAAATGCGTAGCGTACAGTCTGACTATAAAATGAAACTACGCGATTACTACTCTGGTATTTCGTGCAACGGTCAAAGCTTGATCCGCACAGCGCTATCAAGCAACGCAGTAGAAGTTGGTACACTTTTGGTTAAGAAGATGCCAAGTAAAGATTTACAAGCACCTGAAGCAGATGGCAAAACATTATCTGCTTGGATTAACGAGCAAGGTCTACAGGGCTCACCGATTGCGGCAGAACTTAACGGCCGAATCTAATAAATAGTACATGTATTGTCACGCCATGTGATACATCAGTTCAACATGGTAGCGGCAGGATGCCGCTCTGAGGCCTCTTCGGAGGCCTCTCCCTTTTCTACCTTTCTCGCCCCTTCTTTTTTATTTATCTAAACAACAAATTTATTAATATGACCTGCGGCCCACTGTGCCTGCTCCCGATGGATCCAATGCGTTGCTTCATTGTGTTGGTGAAAAGTAAGTTCTTCCACATAGTTGGGTAAACCATCAAGAATGCTTACATCGAATGCGTCGTCGTTTTTGCCCCACAACACCAGCGTCGGTATCACAATTCTAATATTCGGAACACGTAAAGCAGCAAGCTCATTGTCATCTGCATCAGTTGATGGAATAGCTTGAGGCATATTTTTGTAGTAATTGAGCATTGCTCTTAGCGTGTCGCTGTTTTTCCAGCCAGATAACAATGTATCAGCATAGCGTTTGTCGCTTGAAAACAAGGCATCGCCTAGCATGTTTCGTAACAACGAAAAATCTGACTGCACTAGCGTTTCATGAGCATCATCAGCAATAAGTTGATGTATATACTGACTTTTTAGTCGCTGCGTTCTACTTGTTTTTAGAAGTGATGTAAATGTAGAAGGGTGCGCGGCATTCATAATGATAAGTTTCGAAAACAACTGTGAATGAAAAGCGGCTAAAGGCCATGCAATGGCGCCGCCCCAGTCATGACCTACAAGCACAACTTGTCTTTTACGCCCAACTAATTCAACGAAAGCAGCAATGCGCGTTAGCAGCATGGGAACGCTATAGTCTTCTATGGAGGAAAGTGGTTCAGATTTGTAGTAACCAGGTAAATCTGGTGCAACGACATCGAAACGCTTAGGAAGATGGTCAATAAGCCCCTCCCAAGCATGTGCGTTTTCGGGGAAGCCATGTAAAAAAACTAATAAGGGGCGCGTACTTTCAGTGTCGACAGCATTTTCATAGGTATTACTGAGATAATGAATACTATGGCCCTGAACTTCTAAGAAATGATCGTATAATTTTCGCTTTTCCATATGCTGCTTTCCCATATAAATGTTTCCGTACTACAGAAACAAGTAAATTCAAGATACAAAAAAGCCGAGCGCTTAAGACAAAACATCATCAGCAGCCCGGCTTATTCACGCACTTATTTACACAAGTGCGTTTTTTCTGTAATTAGCAATTACTCAATTGCAAACATACTCTCTGGCATAGACATAAGGTTGTCAGCACCTGATTGCATTGCAGACACAAGTGAACGAGTGCGAGTTAATAAGCGGTCGAAATAAAAACCTGTTGTCAAAATTTTGCTCTTATAGAACTCAGTTTCTGTACTTCCTGCATCAAGCTGCTCTTGCGCTTTCACTGCTATTTTCAGCCAGAAGTATGCCACTGTCACGTAGCCAGAGTACATCAGATAATCAACAGACGCTGCACCAATTTCATCTGGGTTAGACGCGGCGGCCTTACCGATATCCATTGTTATCTGTTGCCACTCATCAAGATGAGAACTTAATGCATTCGTCCAAGCGCTAAACTGCGCGTTGTCGCGAAGTGAATTACAATAATCACGCACTTCTTGTACAAACACGTTAAGCAACTCGCCGTTACTACCCATTACCTTGCGGCCAAGCAAATCAACAGCCTGGATACCTGTTGTGCCCTCATACATAGTACAAATACGCGTATCGCGAGCAAGTTGTTCCATGCCCCACTCTTTAATAAAGCCGTGACCACCATACACCTGCATACCATAGCTAGTTGACTCTTGCGCAGTCTCAGTCAAAAACGCTTTAACAATAGGCGTCAGGAATGCAAGCTTTGCTTCCGCGTGCTGCTTTTCTGCTGCATCATCACCATAAAGCGTTACATCGACAAGCTTCATGCAATATGCCGCAAGCGCTCGGTTACCTTCTGCAAACGCTTTTTGCGTTAGAAGCATACGGCGCACGTCAGGATGAACGATAATAGGGTCAGCCGGACCATCTGGATTTTTACGACCTGTTAGTGAGCGAAACTGAATGCGATCTTTTGCATAGCGCAAGGCACCTTGGAAAGACGCTTCTGATGCCGCCAAACCTTCAAGGCCAGTTCCGATTCGCGCAGTATTCATAAACGTGAACATGCAGTTAAGACCACGGTTTGGAGGACCAATCAAGTAACCTTTTGCGCCGTCGAAATTGATTACACACGTCGCGCTCGCTTTGATACCCATTTTGTGTTCAATGCTGCCGCACGCTACTGCATTTCTGTCTTGCTTTTCGCCGTCTTCACTTACGTTAAACTTAGGTACAACAAACAAGGAAATGCCTTTTGTGCCCTCTGGGGCATCAGGTAAACGCGCAAGCACAATGTGGACGATGTTATCTGACATATCGTGTTCACCGGCAGAGATGAAAATCTTTGTACCGGTTAGGCTGTAGCTGCCATCTTCCTGAGGCTCTGCACGGCATTTCAACATACCTAGGTCTGAACCACAGTGCGATTCAGTTAAGCACATTGTACCTGTCCACTCTCCGCTAATTAGCTTGGGTAGAAACATATTTTGTTGAAGCTCAGTACCGTGCGCTTTCAACGTTTCCATACAACCTTGGCTGAGGCCCGGATACATTGCCCACGAGTGGTTAGCACCCGAGAACCATTCAGCGATTATTGACGATAGCGAGTAAGGGAGCGCCTGACCACCGAAGTCTTCAGGATGAGACATGCTAGGCCAGCCGCCTTCCACGTACGTCTGGTATGCTTCTTTGAAGCCTTTGGGCGTAGTGACTTCACCATCTACCCACTTACAGCCTTCTTCATCACCAGAGGCGTTAATTGGCGCTAAGGTATTCTCAGAAAACTTAGCGGCTTCTGCGAAAATTGCTGTCACTAAGTCTTCAGAAGCTTCATCGAAGCCCAATTTTTGATAGTGACTTTGATAATCTAGTAACTCATGCGTAACGAACATAGCGTCACGTTGAGGCGCTTTATAACCTTCCATACTAATACCTACTATATAACTTCAAATAGACCAGCAGCGCCCATACCGCCACCGATACACATGGTGCAAACTACATATTTCGCACCGCGTCGTTTACCTTCGATGAGTGCATGACCCACCATACGAGCACCGCTCATGCCATAGGGGTGACCAATTGAAATAGCCCCGCCGTTTACGTTTAATAATTCATCTGGAATGCCCAACTTATCGCGGCAATACAACACCTGTACCGCAAACGCTTCATTGAGTTCCCACAGACCAATATCGTCCATGGTCAATCCGTGTTGTTTTAATAATTTAGGAATAGCGAACACTGGGCCAATACCCATTTCATCTGGCTCACAACCTGCAACAGCAATACCGCGATAAATACCAAGTGGTTGTGCACTGCCCTTCGCGGCAGATTGCTCGTCCATGATTACCGTAGCGCTTGCGCCATCAGAGAGTTGACTTGCGTTGCCTGCGGTAATGCAACCACCTTCAATCACTGGATTTAGACCTTGTAGCCCTTCCAAGGTAGTTTCTGGGCGGTTGCCCTCGTCTTTTGATAGCGTTACTTCGCGCTCGCTAGTTTCGCCAGTCTCTTTATTGAATACAGCTTGTACGGCAGTAATAGGGACAATTTCATCATCGAACTTGCCTGCTTGTTGCGCGGCTGCTGTGCGCATCTGGCTTTGGTAGCCATATTCATCTTGCACATCACGGCTAATGTTGTAGCGCTTCCCGACTACCTCTGCAGTTTGAAGCATAGGCATATAAATATCTTTATGCTTCGCAACCAAAGCTGGGTCTACCGCACGAAACATATTCATGTTTTTGTTTTGAACAAGCGAGATTGAATCTAAACCGCCAGCAACCATAATGTTGGTGTCACCAGTTCTAATGGCGTTAGCTGCGGTGGCAATAGCGTACATACCTGAACTGCATTGTCTATCTAGCGTCATGCCCGCCACAGTGACTGGTAAACCACCCGCAAGCCCAGCAAGACGACCGATGTTCATGCCTCCACTACCTTGCGTTAGTGCGGCGCCCATGATGACGTCATCAATACTTGCTGGGTCAACACCGGCACGCGCTACGGCATGCTCAATCGCATGACCACCTAATGATGGAGCGGGTAAATTATTTAGTGCGCCTTTATAAGCGCGGCCAATTGGCGTTCTAGCGGTACTTACAATAACTGCATCACGCATAGGGATTGTCCTTTTCGTTAGCTTACTTCTTATAGTGTTTAAAGCTGCCGCCGTTTTGCGCCAGTTTCACCAATAACTCACTCGGCTCTAACCACATTTTGCCGTAGTCTCCAAGCTGGTCACGATAAGTCGTCAGCTTGTCTAAAATGGTGCCCAATCCCACTTCGTCGGCATATTGCATCGGCCCACCGCGATACACTGGGAAGCCATAGCCATACACATAAATCACGTCAATATCACTTGATTTAGCGGCAATACCTTCCTCAAGAATGGCTGCACCTTCGTTAATAAGTGAGTACATTACACGCACCAAAATCTCTTCGTCGCTAATGTCTTTGCGCTGAACTACTCCTAATCGCTCAGCTTCATGCTTAGCAATTTCAAGTACTTCAGGATCAGGTATGGGTACACGGCTGCCAGGCTCGTAGTTATATGCACCACGCCCCGTTTTAAGACCATTACGCCCTTTCTCAACAAGGCGGTCTGCTACCGCGCCATAGGCAGGGTCGTGAGCGATGTGCTCTTGTCTAGACTGGCGCACATAGTAACCAATATCTAAGCCTGCCATATCACCCATGGTGAATGGCCCCATTGGCATACCAAATTCAGTGAGAACTCTGTCAACCTGCTCTGGCGTTGCACCTTCAAGTAGTAATCTGTTTGCCTCGCGGCCGTATGGCTCAATCATACGGTTACCGACAAAGCCAAAGCATACGCCAACGAGTACTGCGACTTTCTTAATTCGCTTCGCCATTTTCATGCATGTTTTGATGACTTCAGGTGACGTCTTGTCTGCTTTTACCACTTCAAGCAAGCGCATGACGTTTGCAGGTGAGAAGAAGTGCAAGCCAATGACATCCTCAGGGCGTGATGTCGCCGTGGCAATCTCGTCGATATCTAGCGTTGATGTATTCGACGCTAGAATCGCGCCCGGTTTACATACCTTGTCTAGCGTTGAGAAGACTGTCTTTTTCACTTCCATCTTTTCAAACACAGCTTCAATGACCAAATCCACATCAGCAAGATCATCATACGATGTAGTCCCTGTCAGAAGCGACATACGCGCTTCTACTTGTTCTTGCGTTAGTTTTCCTTTCTTCGCTGAGTTTTCGTAATTTTTGCGAATTAGCGCCAAGCCTTTCTCAAGCGCCTCTTCTTTTAGCTCCAGCATAGTGACAGGAATGCCAGCATTGGCAAAATTCATGGCAATACCACCGCCCATGGTGCCTGCACCGATAATGGCTACTTTCTCGATACTACGTTCAGGCGTTGACTTGTCGAAGTCACTGACGTGACCTGCGGCACGCTCGGCAAAGAAGAAATGTTGTTGAGCACGCGCTTGTGGAGTATTCATGCACTCCATGAATAGCTTACCTTCATTTTTAAGGCCAGCATCGAAATCTAGCGTATAAGCACCATGCACAGCTTCTATGCATTTCAGCGGTGCAAAAAAGCCTCTTGCTGCTTTTTTCGTTTGCGCTGTGACAGCGTCAAAAACCGCTTGAACCTCATCGGTCATAGACAGTGTGATATCGCAGGTACGCTTAATGGCATTACTTGGCGTTAGCGACGCTAAATATGCTTTGGTATCGTCAAGCAAGTGCTCTGGTTTGTCTGAAATCTTATCAAAAACGTTTGGTAGCTTTAGTACCGATGTCGGCTTACCACCTGCGATCATGGTAAGCGCCGTTTGTGCATCAGCCAGTCGCGGTAGACGCTGTGTACCGCCAGCTCCGGGTAAAATACCTAGGTTAACTTCGGGTAAACCCACTTTGTTTTCAGCAAACGTAATGCGGTGATGACACGCTAATGCCACTTCTAAGCCGCCACCAAATGCAGGCCCGGGAAGAACAGCTACAACAGGCTTTGTCGCGTTTTCAATTTTATCTAACACTTCGGGGAGCATGGGCGATAAATCACCGCCAGAGAATTCACTGATATCGGCCCCGCCTGAAAAAATGGGTAATGATGAAGAAATCACAATCGCGTTGACGCTATCATCGTTTAGCGCTTGCTCAATTCCATCGATAAGACCAACGCGCAGTGCGCGAGATAAGGCATTAACTGGCGCGCTTTGCATCATCAGCGTAGCTACGCCTTCTTGTACGCTGTACGCCACTGCTTGATTTTCCGTCTGTGTCATAACCATGTCCTGTTTATCACGTTAACTGGATGTTATTGCAGTGTTGTCAATCATCCAAGTTTATTGGTGTTATAGACATTTATCACAATATTTAATATTGACCGCGAAGCCTTTCAACACCGCATTTTCACTTGAACACTGCGCCCTCCCTCGCCTAACGAATATTTGACAGCCAATCCAACCAGTGTTTTTGTTAACTCAACCGTACATTTATTTACATTTTGCTTACAAAGGACATTTTGCTATGCAAGTGTTAAAAACGCCTGAAAGTGCTTTTTCCAAAATTGTTGATTTCCCCTATTCGCCTCAATATGTTCATGTGACGGATACGGTGAGTAGTGAGATTGCCATGGCTTACTACCAAGCTGGCCCCAAAGACGGTCATACTATTTTACTTATGCATGGAGAGCCCACTTGGGCCTATTTGTACCGAAAGATGATGCCGGTTTTGGCTGACGCAGGATTTAATGTATTGGTCCCCGACCTCATTGGGTTTGGACGTTCTGACAAGCCTAAAAGACGAGAGGACTATACATACGCGCGCCACGTTATTTGGGTAAAGGAATGGTTCAATCAGGTTGTAAAAGGCCCAGTTACGTTGTTCTGTCAAGATTGGGGGGGACTGCTTGGCCTTCGACTTGTGGCAGATATGCCCGAACGTTTTGCCGGCGTTATGGTATCGAACACGGGCCTCCCGACGGGGGATCAAACACCAAGCGACGCTTTCATTAAATGGCGACGCTTTTCCCAAGACGTCCCAGTATTCCCAACATCAAGCATCATACAAGGCGCAACCGTTACTGAGTTATCGCAACAGACACTAGACGCTTACGATGCGCCCTTTCCTGAAGAAGAGCACAAAGCGGGAGCACGCATTTTCCCCCTGTTGGTTCCAGCGAGCTCTGACAACCCTGAAGCGCAGGCAAACAGGAACGCATGGGAAAGTTTGAAGCAATTTGGCGCGCCCTTTATGACTGCTTTTGGGGATAGCGACCCTGTAACTGCAGGAGGAGACCGCATTTTCCAAAAACTCATTCCCGGCTGCCAAGGCATTGAGCATGTCACTATCAAAGGCGGTGGCCACTTCATACAAGAAGATAAAGGCGAAGAGCTCGCCGAACTACTCAAACGATTTATCAAAAATACGCATAGCTTATAGGACGATAAAATGGACGCACTTTTAGATTTTACCGGTAATGTTGTTTTAATAACGGGAGCAGGAAGCGGCTTCGGAAGACTTCTCTCACTTGGTCTTGCCAATCGTGGGGCTAAGCTTGTGATTACTGACATTAATGAATCAGCTCTAGAAGAAACAAAAAATGACGTTAGTAGCCTTACTGACGTCGTATCGCTTGCAGGTAATATTGCTAGCGAAGCACTCAATCAAAAACTGGTCGAGCTAGCAATAGATACCTTCGGGCGTTTGGATATTGCGGTAAATAATGCAGGTATTGCCCACAACCCTGCTCCCGTACACCAGATGACAGAAGAGATAATGGATACGCAGTTTGCGGTAAACGTAAAAGGCGTTATGTTCGGCATGAAGTATCAAGTACCCGTGATGCTGGCGCAAAAACAAGGTCATATTCTCAACGTTAGTTCACTCGCAGGGTTAGGCGGCGCACCTAAGGGTGGCGCTTACGCTGCGGCAAAACATGCAGTGTCGGGAATAACTCGCACTGCAGCTGTCGAATACGGCAGAAAAAATGTTCGCGTAAATGCAATCTGCCCATTCTACAGCCCCACTAACATTTTAAATGTGGATGGCTACAATACGCCTGAAGCGAGAGAACAATTAGGACAAGGAAGCCCAATGAAGCGATTGGGTGAACCACAAGAAATCGTCAATACAATGATGCTGCTTCTATCCCCTGGAAACAGCTACATGAATGGTCAAACCATTGCTGTAGATGGCGGAGTAACAGCCTGGTAGCTCATTAAGTATGAGCCACCATACCAATGTATAAGACCGTATGTTTTGTTCTTTTTCTTAATAAGTTTTAATTAAGGAGAACAAACAAAACCGATGAACGAGGCGAGTGCAACCGCCTCTATCATCTTAACTTTATCAGTACAGTCTTAGGCCGAGGTGAAAGCATGAAAAACGCAAAAACACTTGCTTGCGCATTGGTATGCTGTCTTGGGCTTGGTACTGCAATGTCAGTTGCTAACGCCAGCGAAGTTAAACAAAACTCCGGTTTAAAAACGCTCCAAACAAAGCAAACAGTCAAGAAAGCACGTAACGACAGACTATCTTCTTTGGTTGTTTCTAAGCGAGCTGCACAAAGGTTAACATCACATGACGGTAACACTGTGCGCCTTATCCATTCTTCTCTTCCAAGCGAACAAGCCACTGCTCAGTAGGCACTGCCAGTCGTTGTGCTAAAGTTCGTCCGTTACCAAAACAACAATTCAACCACCATTCTCAATACAGATTTATACAATTAGCACCTTGTTTCATAAAAGATTTCCAAACCAAACAGTGTAAGTTGAAGTCAGAAAATTGAATACGAATCGGCTTTTAGAAAAGCCTTTTCTTTCGGGTTGTTTAAGCTATTGAATACGTATGCACCACGTTTAAATATTGATAACAAGATGTAAGCATAATGTTGATGTATTTTTTACTTCAACAGGACACATCAATGAACATTGAACGTATCAAAACTCGCTCACCAAGCTTACTTGCTGCAAGTTTGCTTATGAGCACCGTAAGTTTCCAAAGCAGTGCAGATGTCATTTTGCACGCCTTTAACTGGCAATATGATGACGTTGCCGCAAGAGCCCAAGAAATTGCTGATTTAGGCTATAAAAAAGTTCTAGTCTCACCGGCTTATAAATCGACAGGCGATCAATGGTGGGCACGGTATCAGCCACAAGACTACCGCGTTATCGACAACCCATTGGGTGACACGGATGATTTTCGCGATATGGTCAATGCGCTAAAAGCAGTTGGCGTCGAAACATACGCTGACATTGTATTTAACCACATGGCAAATGAAGCATGGAAACGTTCAGATTTAAACTACCCTGGTAGTGAAGTACTGGCCCAATATGCTGCCAACGAGACATACTATGATAGCATTACCTTGTTTGGTGACGTAAGTAATGGCCTGTTCGGTGGGGGTGACTTTCATGGAACATTCGACCAAGGTGGCCCCAAATGTATCAGTAATTACAGTGACGTAGGCGATGTACAATACAACCGTCTTTGCGGCGCCCCACCTGATCCAGGCCTACCTGATTTAGACCCAAACAACTGGGTAGTAAGCCAGCAGAAGGCTTATTTGCAGATGCTCAAAAATATGGGCGTCACTGGTTTTCGTGTCGACGCCGCAAAACACATGACGAATTATCATATTAATGCCGTATTCGACAGCACTATCAAAAACGGCGTCCATGTTTTTGGCGAGATAATTACAACAGGCGGTGCTGGCAGCAGCGAATACGATAACTTTCTTGCTCCTTACCTTTCTGACACTGGGCACTCAGCGTACGACTTTCCATTGTTTGCACAAATCCGAAGTGCCTTTAGTTTCGGCGGCTCTATGAATTCACTGGTCGACCCTGGTGCATACGGTCAAGCTCTCGCGGGTGATAAAGCCATTACTTTTAGCATCACCCATGACATTCCCTTAAACGATGGTTTTCGTTATCAATTGATGGATCCAACCGATGAGTTTCTTGCCAATGCGTACGTGCTTGGCAGAAATGGTGGTGTGCCTCTGATGTACTCTGACAACAATGAAAGTGGTGATAACCGCTGGGTCGATTTGTATAAGCGTGATGATATTAAAGGCATGATCAAGTTTCATAATGGAACACAGGGAAGCGGTATGCAGGTCATTAATTACAATGACTGTCTAATCTTGTTCAAGCGCGATCACAAAGGTGTGGTAGGCATTAATAAATGCGGCAGTGGACAAGACGTATGGGTTAACACGGCGACCGATAACCTTTGGTGGTACAGAAACTACCGTGACACGTTAAGCAATGACGTACAAACCATTACAAGCCAATGGCACAAGTTTTATGTTCCCGGACGAAGTGCGCGCATGTGGCTGATGGAATAACTCACGCTGAGCGCAGCAAAAAAAGCCCGATGGAAATGATTCACATCGGGCTTTCTTGTTTTTTACTTTCTCAGTGTTTTAAGGCACTCTTTCTAAGGTACGATCACCATCTTGCCTTTCACTTCGCGGTTCATGACTTTAGCCATGGCTTTTGTGGCTTGTTCAAGAGGAAGTGCTTCGTCAACGACAACTTTCACTTTGCCCTGCACGTACCATGTCAGCAGTTCTTTCATATTGTCAGCAAACCCTTTTGGGTCGTGTTGAGTAAATGAACCCCAAAAAACACCCATTACCGAATAACCTTTTACTAGCGCTAGGTTGACAGGGAATTTAGGTATTTCGCCACCAGCAAAGCCTACAACAAGTAAACGTCCTTCCCATGCCATACTGCGGCTACATGCATGGAACGTGTCACCGCCCACACACTCATACACCACATCAGCACCTTTACCGCCAGTCACTTCCTTAAGCGTCTCTTTTAAGTCTTTCTCTTTGTAGTTAATTAGGATATCTGCGCCGTGTTCTTTCGCCAAAGCCAACTTTTCTTCTGTTGAACACACCGCGATAACCTTGGCTCCCATAATTTTACCAATTTGCACCGCAGCCAAACCCGTGCCACCAGCGGCACCAGTAACTACTAAGGTTTCGCCTGGCTGAAGCTTAGCTCTTTGTTTTAACGCGTGGTGCGCAGTTGCATGGGCAGTAACTAGCGCCGCGCCCTCAGTAACATCAATGGGATCGGGTAACGGCATTACGTGTGTGGCTGGAATTAATGCTTTTTGTGCGTATCCTCCTAGATTAGATAACGCGATGACTCGCTGCCCTTCTGCTAAATGTGAGACGCCTTCGCCTACTTCAGCGATGGTACCGGCTACTTCGTTGCCGGGAATAAACGGGAAGTCAGGTTGCATTTGATACAAGCCTTGTACCAAAAGACCATCGGGAAAGTTAACACCTGCCGCTTGCACGTTAACAACTACATGGCCTTTCTTAACTACCGGATCAGGTACATCTTTACATTGAAGTTCATCAATTGGGCCAAAGGCTTCACATACGATTGCTTTCATGTTTTCTCCCTACAAATTTAATGCGCTAATTGCGCTCATATTCTGTTATGCATCTTGATGAATGGTTTGATTCGCTATTTGCGCCAGTGGGCGCACCATTGCACCTAATTGCATTGCCTTTTCACTCGATGCATTTCCGTCATGAGCGCGCTTTACCACGCCTTGCAAAATAGCCGCTAAACGGAAAAAGCTAAACGCAAGATAAAACGTCCAATTTTCAATGCCAGCGATACCTCTTCGCTTGCAATAACTTTCGATATACGCCTTTTCGCTCGGAATGCCTAACGCAGCCCTGTCTAACCCACCTAGCCCAGCAGCATGAGCAATATCACTGGGTAAGCGCAGCTGCATACATTGATAAGCAAGGTCAGCATAGGGGTGACCCAACGTAGAAAGCTCCCAGTCGAGAACGGCAACAACATGCGGGTGAAGTGCATCGCTCATGTCAAACATCATATTGTCTAGACGGAAATCTCCATGTACCAAGGACACCTGACCATCGTCTTGTGGCAAGTTGTTCTCTAGATAGGTAATAAGCGATTCAATCTCTTCGATATGCTCAAGTTCTGAAGCGCGATATTGCTTAGTCCAACGACTTAGCTGACGCTCAAAGTAGCTTCCTGGCTTGCCATAATCTGACAGTCCCGCCTTTTCAATATCCACACTGTGCAGTGCAGCCAATACGCGATTCATTTCATCGTACATCGCTGTGCGCGTCTGTGTTGATTCAATTTCCGGCAGCGCACTATTCCAATAAATGGCCCCATCAACAAAGGCCATAATATAAAACATACTGCCTATTACATTGGTGTCTTCGCACAAGTGATACGCTTTAGGTACAGGTACATCACTTCCCTGTAGCGCGTTAATAACACGAAACTCTCTATCAACCGCATGAGCAGACTTAAGCAACTTGCCCGGCGGCTGGCGACGTAAAACAAACACCCCCTTGTCAGTCGTAAGCTTAAACGTAGGGTTTGACTGGCCGCCAGCAAATTTGTCAGCGGCTGTAGCGTGCCCCACTTCTGGGCACGCTGTTGATAAGTATTCGTTCAGCGCAGATAAATCAATGGCATGCGCCGCTTTTGCGGTTTCCTTAGACACACCTTCTCCTTACGCGTTTTTTTCTGCAATGAGGTTTCGGCCTAACTGCATCATATGCACTTGGTCAGGACCATCTGCCAGCTTGATGGTACGAGCATAGGCGTACATCGCCGATAATACAAAGTCCTGACTTGTACCGGCTGCACCATGCATTTGAATAGCTTCATCAATAACATTGCAGGCCATGGTGGGCGCAACAATTTTAATGGCTGCAATTAAGTCGCGAGATATCTTGTTGCCATAGCGGTCCATTTTATCTGCCGCTTTTAACGTAAGTAGCCTTGCTTGCTCAATGTCACAATACATTTTGGCAATGCTTTCTCTTACAGACTGCTGCTTGCTTAATGGTTTACCAAAGGCAATGCGTTGTTCAACACGTTCACACGCCATATCAAGCGCGCGTTGCGCACAGCCAATAAGACGCATACAGTGATGAATACGACCCGGTCCTAAACGACCCTGCGCAATCTCAAAACCGCGACCTTCACCTAACAGTAGATTTTCAACAGGCACGCGCACATCTTCAAACAGCACTTCAGCGTGCCCGATTGGCTCGTCGTAATATCCCATTGCAGACATAGGTCGCACAATGGTCACGCCTTTTGTATCCATAGGAACTAAAATTTGTGACTGCTGTTGATGGCGGGGTGCATCGAAGTCAGTTTTTCCCATCACCACCATGATTTTGCAGTTCTCATTCATTGCACCACTGGTATACCATTTACGCCCGTTGATAACGTATTCATCACCATCACGCTTTATTGACGTTTCAATATTCGTTGCATCGCTTGACGCGACAGCAGGCTCGGTCATGGCAAACGCTGAACGTATCTCGCCGTTTAATAAAGGCTCTAGCCACTGCTTTTTGTGTGCATCGCTACCATATTTTGCAAGCACTTCCATATTGCCGGTATCTGGCGCACTACAGTTGAATATTTCTGAACTAAACAACACACGTCCCATTTCTTCACACAGTGGCGCATACTCAGCATTGGTTAAACCCGCGCCATACGGCTTATACTCTTCAGGTAAGAATAAATTCCACAGCCCTGCATCTTTCGCTTTTTGCTTTAGCGTTTGCATCATTTCAGGTGTTTTCCAGCGCGCATCGCCACTGGCACTCTCTACCGCATGAATATATTCCTTTTCGATGGGATATACTTCCTGCTCCATGAAAGCTCTCAATTTTTCTAAGAGCGCTTGTGTCTTTTCATTGTATTCAAAATTCATAACGGCCCCATTTAGCTATAGGTAATGGCGTGTAACCTGTCTATCACATCTAAGTGAGGTACACTGTTGAAGTTATTTAGATGTATACCTCGCGGATTAGCGAAGCATTGTGAAAAGCTGGCGTTGCGGATCTGCAAATTCATATCAACGACTTTCGCATCGCTGTAGCCCAATATTTGTTTTAACATCATGGCAATAGCGCCACCGGAACTGACAACCAATATACGCTTCGCATCCAACTGCTGAAGTTCGCCTAATACGTTACTTACTCGCTGCTCAAATGCTTTCCATGTTTCATCAAGGTGGGCATGTTCTAGGGCATCCTGAGACCACGCTAGCATTGCTTTTTTTAGTAAACGGTAATATTCAGAAGACGAAGCCCCTTCTGGCACTTTTTCGTCAGGGAAGCGATGCAAATATGCCTTTGCAACTGCTTGAAAATTAAATTCATTCAACCCACTATTTACGATTGCCTCTGGCAGTTTATGAGAGTCAGAAGCAATACCTGCAGCTATCCCCTCTTTTGTTTCTTGATGGCGGACCATGTCCCCCATGAACACCGCATCAAAAGTAACGTCACGGTGTTTGAAATAGTCGCCAAGCCAGTGCGCTTGCTGAGCGCCTAACTCACTGAGTTTGTCGTAATTTGCTTTTCCAAAAGAGGCTTGGCCGTGGCGCACCAAATAGATGTCTGTCATTCAACGCCCTGATGTTATCAATTTGTTAAGTAATAAAACCATACTAAGGAAAGTTGAAATATAAGTTTAATTGATATTTTGAATAGGTGTGCATCATGTGAAACTATGAAAGTCGCAGTTCATCGGTTACTTGTTGTTGTATTCGACACGATGCGTACAAAATTTGACATGTTTGCGTCAAATTCGTGCAATAAGGATAGCGCCTAATGTATATTTACTGCGCACACAAACTAGTTTTCGTGATATTCCCACGATTTTACTTATGGAAAAGGCGTACTCGGTCGCGAATTTAAGGCGTGAACGACTATGCAAATTAAAAAGAAAAACAATGAAGTTATCGACTCACCCTACAGTAATATTTGGCACGCTTTCATGCTGCTTACTCTCACTACCAAGTGCAGCTCAACAACAAAGTATCGATGAAATCGCTACGCTTGAACGCATAGTAGTTCAAGCGCAGAAAACGCCACAAAATCTACAAGCTATTCCCGTGGCCGTTACCGCACTCTCAAATGAGGACCTAGTACAAACGGCATCTCGGGACATTTTTGACTTACAAAATTACGTTCCAGCATTTGCCGCTTTTCAAAGCCAAAGTGTGACTAATTCTGGTTTTTCTATACGCGGCATTGGAACATCGGCGCAGAATTTCGGCTTTGAATCGTCTGTCGGACTTTATGTAGATGGGGTGTATCGTTCAAGACAAAATGCGTTAATAAAGGACTTAGTTGACATAAGTGCACTAGAGATACTAAGGGGACCACAAGGCACCCTCTTTGGCAAGAACACAGCTGCTGGTGCTATGACAGTAACCTCTGTTGCTCCAAGTCATGATGGGCACAACGGCTTTGCGGAAGTCATGTTGGGTAATGATGATTTGCTAAGACTAAGTGCTGCCTCGTCGTTTTCGTTGGTCGACGATGTGTTGGCACTGCGTTTCTCAGGCTTTACTACCCAAAGCGACGGTTTTATCCAAGAAGAGGTATCTGGTCAAACGCTCAATAATCGCAATCGTTCAGCTATTAAAGCCCAAGTACTTTATACTCCTAGCGACACTATTAGTATGCGGCTAATTGCTGATTATGGAGAGTTAGACGAGCGGTGCTGTGGTGCGCTTACTTATCAAAATAACCTTCAAGCAAACGATGTCACAGGCAAATTTGGCACCGATGCCCTATTATCTCAGCCTCCGTTTAACGCAACGATTTACAGTAAGAACCAATTCTTTGACTATAAAACGTCGTTATCGCAAACGCCTTTATCTAAAATGGAAGACAAAGGCATTTCATTGCAAGTTGATGTTGAGTTAGATGAAAAATGGG
Organism: Alteromonas sp. McT4-15; assembly: GCF_020515205.1. Classification (NCBI taxonomy): domain Bacteria; kingdom Pseudomonadati; phylum Pseudomonadota; class Gammaproteobacteria; order Alteromonadales; family Alteromonadaceae; genus Alteromonas; species Alteromonas sp. McT4-15. Next base: position 178,561 of record NZ_JAJALG010000005.1, on the reverse strand, counting down.
ATGTTGTCAGTATTTCTGCCTATCGGACTTTTGATAGCCTAGATACCGTTGATACTGATTTTTCTAACGCCGACTTACTTACCGCGACGAATGATGCAAGGCAACAATCATTTTCTCAAGAATTGAGATTACATTTTAAAAGTGACGCTTTACAAGCAATATTAGGCGCATACTATTTTACACAAAACCTCGACCTCACCTTCGACACTACAACCCAAAGTGATTTCCCATCATTTTTTAATGCTGTTGGCAACGAACTATTACCTCTAGCTAACGCTATCAATCAATTAAGTAACTTAAGTGGTGGCTTAATTGCGCCGGCAGCTATGCCTGCACCTGCGAATACTGCATTTAGGCATAATGCTGACCAAGAGCAAGATAGCATTGCTTTATTCGCCCAAACAGACTGGACAATTACAGATGAATTTACACTCACTACCGGGCTTCGCTTCACGCACGAAGAAAAGCGCATTGACGGCGAGTACTTTGAGCAAGGCCCTGAAATAAATGGGCTACCACAAGACCCTGCTCTGTGGCCTAACGTACCATTAGCAATACAGGGCCTTGACGCAATTGGTAACGCACTCTTGAGTGGTAACATACCGTCTAGCGACGCATTATCAACTATTGAACCTTTTCAGCAAGCCGGATGGGGGTATTTCTTTTTAGGATCTGCAGCGGTGCTACCTCGACCTGCACTGGATGCGCGGATAGAAGATGATCAATTAACCGGTACGCTCAAACTTGCTTACACGCCTTATGAGAACATACTCACCTACACAAGCGTGGCGACAGGTTACAAAGCGGGAGGTACAAATACAGACCGTATTTTGCCATCGCTCGACCCGTTATTTGATGCGGAAAAATCGCGTAGTGTTGAAATAGGCATAAAACACGATTTTCCGCAGTATGGTCTGCGCATAAATGCAGCCGCTCACTACACGCGCATTAGTGATTTTCAAGCGACAACGTTCACAGGGAGTGGCTTTAATCTGCAAAACGCGGGGGATATTGTAATAAAAGGTCTTGAAGTTGAGACTACGTGGCTTATTACAAGCAATACAGAGCTTCATGTTAATGCGGCACATACCCTCGCACGGTTTGATGAATTTGAAAAAGGTACATGTTGGGTGGCTTATACATGGCATACTGACATAGATGATCCGGGTCGCCAAACCCCTAGTGCTCCTTTCTGTTCTCGCAAAGGCGACCGCGTGGGTTTTGAACCAGAAAATACATTGGCCATTATGCTAAATCACCATTTTTCCTATGGCAGTTTACTGTTCGTAGCAAGTGTTGATTATCAATATACGGGCGATGTGTATTTAGACGATGCCAATGATCCATACAAGTATGCGGGTTCTTATGGGTTGTTCAATGCTCGATTAAGCATGCAAATTCCACAGTGGGATAGTGAAATTATTGCGTGGGCACGAAACGTGTTTGACGAAGAGTATGTCGCCAGAAGCGGATTTGACGTGCCTGTGCAAACAGGAAAAATAATGGCTTATCCGGGCGCACCTAAAAGTGTTGGTGTCACGTTCAGAAAGCGCTTTTAAACGCGCTTTCTGAAATGGTGTTGGCGCATTTACGACTTCATTAAATTCGCTGGTTTACCATGAAACACAGCATGGCATTGGGACACTACCGACAGTGCTATATGCTCGGGTAATTCACCGCCAATATCAAAGCCTGCTGGGCTAGCAAAATGGTGACAAAAATCCGTATTTTCTATCTCGGCGAGATCAATTATCTCTTGTTTTCTGTGTAATGGTCCCAGCATAGCCACATAGGTAAGTTGATGCCCACTCAATACTTTGAGTGCTTTAGCATCAACTTCTCTGTGATGCGACATAAGCACTGCGGCCTGAATATTGTGCTCAGCCATATGTAATGACAAGCCCTCTGCACTGGTATCGTCGATGAGATAGTTCACAGTTGGGAAGTGTTCCACTCGCGCCTGTGCAGGTCTTGGATCCCATAGGCTCACTAGCCAACCTTGATGATTAGCAAGTTGTGCCATAAATGTAGCGTCATACCCACCACCAATAAGTAACAAGTGAACAGGCGGTTGCATAGGCACACTCAACACGTGTTCGTCATCTAACACCGCTTTACTTGGCAATTCGTCGTCTTGTTCAAAGACAACACATGCGCCTTTCGTGCCCTCAACATTCGTTTGCCATTGACAATGCAGACCAGCACAAAGTCGTTTATTAACCTCGTCTAAGGCGAGGTAGCCATTTGATGCGTTAAGCGGAACAAGCGCTAGATACACCACACCGCCGCAACCAACGCCAAGCTTAAAAGCAATATCCTCTTCATCTTCATCGTCATAAACTGCTGTTCGGCTAACGCCATCAGTCATTACACGGTGAGCTTTTTTTACAATATCACTTTCCAAACAGCCGCCGCTAAGTATTCCTAACTGATGGCCAGCGTCACTAAATAACATCATAGCGCCCGCTTTGCGATAGCAAGAGCCCTCTGTTTTATAGATAAAGCCCAACACCCATTTATGCTTGTCTTTAAGCGCAGCCCACTGGTTAAGTAAGTGATTTATATGATTACTCATAAACGCCCTGTCAAATATTACTGTGCGTTTGCCGCTTGTTTAATAAACGCAGCAAGCGTTTCAGGTTCTTGCGCGCCAGCTACACCTTGATTGCCAATAACAAATGTAGGTACGCTCTGCACACCGCGTTGAAGCCACAAATTCTCTTCTTGTCGCACTTGTTGTGCATACTGTTCTGACATTAATACTTCTCGTGTGCTGGCTGGCTCTATCCCAACTTGAGCAGCTTCTTCAACCAACACATCAATATCGTTAATATTTTTACCCTCGGTAAAATACGCTTTAAACAAGCGCAGTTTCATCGCCTCTTCTGCGCCTAGCGATGCCGCAAAATGAATAAGTTGATGCGCTTTAAACGTGTTTTGCATTCGACTGTCATCAGAAAAGTTAAATGCAAAGCCCAATGCTTCACCGGCTTGCACTAACCTTGCTCTGTTGTCTGCGCTTTGTTGCTCACTGATGCCGTACTTTTCCATTATGTGTTCGCGCAAGTTTTGCCCTGCTTGGTCCATAGTGGGGTTTAACTCAAAGGGATGAAACTTGATGTCCACTTCTATGCCATCGACAAGTTTTATCGCCTTTTGCAGACGTTCATAACCCACGATACACCATGGGCACACCACATCCGACACCATATTAACCGTTACTTTTTGCATGCTAACTCACTTATTGGAAACCAACGCATTATACGTGGTATGAATTCACCGCGTTTGCTCAGCTTTAGAAAAAGCTAAACATCGCAAACTGTACTACATCACAACATAAGGTTACAAAAAGAAACTTCAAGTGTTTCGAGGCATTCAGCGACAAATAGTACAAAGTACGGGGCAAATTTACCCTTATTTACTTTTGCGCCCCACTTTCATCTTTAATAATCAACTGCACCACTTGATTTGCCCAAACGGCGTAACCTTTACTCGATGGATGGAAGCCGTCTTCTGCCATCAACCCACTGTCTTTCATCGACCTTGCTGCCGAGCCTTGTTCCATTGTGTTGATACGCAAAATTTGTGCGCTATCACTTTTCGCAATATAGCGTTGTAACACTTTGTTAAAAAGGTAGGCACGAATCCCTAATATTGTGCGCAGAGGTTGCGGAATAACAGGAAACAAATGCATCGGCGGTAAAGCGGTGAAAATAATACTTTGGCAATTGAACTTGTGCTTAAGCAACGATGCCACACTTTCTATGTTTATTCGCCACGCGTTTAAAGAGACAAATTTAGTCACATCATTTACGCCCATTGACACCAGTGCTGTGCAATAGGACTTTGCTGGAATCTGTGTTAACAAATTAACGACATCGCCACTGGTGAGCCCAGTGGTTGCGTGTAATGACACGCGTGAAAGCAGCCCTTTAGGCGCTAGATGTGAAATACTGCCACTGAGCGCTTCATCTTGAGATTTTGCGCCTACGCCGGCTGCTGCGGAATCGCCCACTATCATCAACGTTCGCTTTGCCATTGAGTCAGAACAGTGCAACAAGTCAGTGTTGAAATCATACTCACGCTGTCCTTCAGGTTCGGGTAAACGAAGCGCCTTTTTTCTCACCCATATCGCTTGTATCCCAAGAATTGGCATCAGCAGTAAAATGAATGCGTTTAGCACCAAAACGTTGAAGTAGATCAAAGCCCCTCTCCATTATTTGTATACACTATTCACAGGTTTGACCCTGTGACTCGCCTACCCTATTACCAAGTGCAAAAAGATTACTAAGATGACAACACTACAACACAAAGACAAGACACAATCTTTTATTACGAAATATGCTCAACATGCGCCACGGTATACTTCATATCCAACCGCATTAAAATTTGAGCCCATCGACAGTGACCTTTTGACACTTTCAAGTGACTCAAGCACCACAAATGAACTAAGTTTGTATGTTCATATCCCTTTTTGTAAAACGCTCTGCTATTACTGTGGCTGTAATAAGTTAGTCACTCGCCATAATGAAAAAGCTGACGACTATCTGGCTTATTTAGAAAAAGAAATGGTCGCAAAACAGGTAATTTCTGCCAACAAAAAGGTGGTTGCACTTCACCTCGGCGGCGGCTCCCCAAGTTTTCTAAGCGCGACACAACATACGTTTTTGATGTACATATTGAAAAAGCACTATGCTTTTTCCGTTGACGCAGAGCTCTCAATTGAATTAGATCCTAGAAACGTAGACGCCGCTTATCTAAAAACACTTAAAAACCTCGGGTACACGCGATTAAGTTTTGGCTTGCAGGATACTGACTACAAAGTACAACGTACAATCAATCGTGTGCAAAGTACTGCTCATATTGCCGATTTAGTCTTTGAAGCACGATCACTCGGTTTTAAGTCCATAAACCTCGACTTAATTTACGGTTTGCCCAACCAAACCCGCGATACCTTTAAAACCACCATTGCGGCAACTAAAGCCATGCAGCCAGATAGGATATCGCTGTTTAGCTACGCGCACTTACCAGAACGTTTTGCAGCCCAACGCAAGTTTGGCGACGAAACACTCCCAAGTGCAGAACTGAAAGCAGAACTGTACAACTTTGCAGTAGATAGCTTTAAAAGCGTAGGCTACGAGATGATTGGACTAGACCACTTTGCAAAGTCGAGTGACACCCTGGCAATCGCCAAAAATAAAGGGGAGCTGCACAGAAACTTTCAAGGATACACTACCCACGGTGGTAGCGATTTACTTGGTCTAGGTGTATCGTCAATAAGTACAATAGGTAATGCGTTTGCCCAAAACCCCAAAGCATTAAAAGAATATTATGAACGGTTAGACGCCAACCTACCAGCTGCCACCATAGGGTTAACACTGAGTCTAGACGATCTGATTCGCCGCGATATTATCTCAAGCTTAATGTGTAATCTTGTTTTAAATAAGCGCGCTGTCGAAGACAAATATGCAATTAGTTTTGATAACTATTTTGCTGACGCATTGGAAAACCTATTACCCTTAGAAAAAGACGGACTCATTGAATTAGGCAGTGAATGTATTTATGTGCCCGAGCATGCTCGCATTTACATACGTGCGATTTGCGCGCGCTTCGATGCTTATTTGAATACAGATGCTGTGCTGAAGCGGTATTCTAAGGCTATTTGATACTAAGCCAATTTAAAGCGTGCGATTACCTGCGTGCCCACAGCTAAATTTAGGCGCTTTAAAGACATTACGCTAATACTTGCATAAATAAACTGAGTCACGTCGCTGTTATATGAAGTGGGATGGCTATTTTCGTCAATGGCCAAGGTAAGTAATACCTTCCCCTTTTTCATTGCACTTTCGTTTGGCGTTTCTGTGATAGCCGTGATAGTGCATTTAAGCGCATTGAGTATACTGGAAGTCGTGTTTTTGTCGATCGCCTGCGTATTAGTATCAACACTCACATCGCAGGCTTTAACAGCAAAACGAACCCACCTTTTGTCACTGGGCCACTTTTTGTCACTAGGCTTCTCTCGGTGATCAAGCGCATTTTCAGGCGCAATATTGTCGCGACATACGTAAACTACTGTGTCACCCAGTTCAACGCCTACAATACCAGTATCAAACGGGCCGTTTGTAGCATTATCACAAAGGTCGTCGGCCAGCACCCCACATAACATCGCAGCAGAACTCTCGACTTCGCCTTTCGACACATTGTGTTCAATTAGCGCGTTTATATTACCTTGAGCAGCAATTGCACCGTGGGCAACATAGAGCATTTCGTCACTAAACAGGGCCAAATCATCGAGGTCGTGAGAAATGACCATACAGATCAAGTCTTGCTTGTCGCAAAGCGATTTAAGGAAACGATAGATTTTCCGGCGAGTGTTGACATCGATGGCACTTAACGATTCATCTAGCAACAAGACATCAGGCCCATTAACAAGCGCGCGGGCTATGGCCACTCGTTGCGCTTCCCCACCAGATAGCGTTGACACATCTTTATCAATTAGATGCTCACAACAACAACCCTCTAGCGCTTCAGTTATCTGCATAGCATTATCTGAGGCGTAGCGCGTTGCCAACGCAAAATTCCCCCTAACATTAACGTGGGGAAACAGCATGGGCTGCTGGAATACTATACCGATTTTGCTAGTACGCCCGCCCCAATCTACGACAACATCAGACTTTGGTTCAACACCTGCTAGCGCGCGCAACAAGCTACTTTTTCCTGCGCCAGAGGGGCCTGTAATCCCAACAAAACGCACCGTTTCATTAAACGAGACGTTTGCAGTAATTCGCGAAGGTAGTGTTACGGAAAATTCCATGCTAGTAAGGCTTATACCGAGACGTCGATTGCGCGTTATTATTGAAACTACCAAGTTTGTCGCCGTTTAAGCGATAAAGAGCAGCGAGCAATAAAAACGAAAAGACTAACAGACTAAAAGAAAGCACATGTGCCTGCTGATACGCCAGCGACTCCACATGCTCATACAAGGCAATTGACAAAACCTGAGTTTCGCCCGGTATGTTGCCACCAATCATCAACACCACCCCAAATTCACCAATGGTGTGAGCAAAACTTAATGCGAAGGCGACCAATATAGGCGTCTTACACATAGGCACTACAATTTTGATAAAACATGATAGCGGAGAAAAACCCATCGTTGTCGCTACTTCCAAATAGCGTTTATCTAACTGAGTAAATCCGCTATACAAAGGTTGTAGAGCGAAAGGTAAAGAGTAAATAAGCGAGCCTAACACTAAGCCTTCAAAGCTAAATGCAAGGGTTTGCCCAGTTAATGCTTGCCAAGTTTGTCCAAGCCCACCTTGAGGTGAGAATGCAATCAACAAATAGAACCCAAGGACTGTGGGTGGCAACACCAGAGGCAAGGCAAAAATTGCCATAAACAATGGCTTAACTCGGCCTTGCCAGTTGGCTAGCCACCAAGCCATAGGCAAAGTCAAAAGCAACAAGATGACACTTGTTACTAATGCAAGCTTAAGCGTTAAGGCGACAGCACCCAACATAGAGGGTGTAAAATAGTCCCATACTTCAGTCATTTTTGTACTGGCTCTACTTCAGGAGGGCATACATTGTCAGTATTCTTTGCGGGCAAATATCCCCATTCATTTAGCTGCGCTTGTACTTTGTCAGACAAAAGGTACTGAACAAATAAATTACTAGCAGAAACTCTCATTAGCGCGTCACTTTTATTGAAAGGTTGCTCGTTAAACCTATTCGGAACAAGTTGTGCTTTTACCCTACTGTTTATTGCTAATGACTGCACAATGGGCTTGTGCAATGAAGGCGGTACTAAAAATGTACCTATATTTTTATCTTGCTCATGCATAACGGCTGGTGTCAGCGAGTATGCAACAAAGGCCCCTTTTACATTATTCGTGGTAAAAAACTGATAAGTTTGAAGTACATTTTTACCTGTTACACGGTGCGTTTGCATATCATTGTAGAGATTCAGGGCGTTTAGTACGTCTTTAGCTGCATCGCCATAGGGTGCAAGTTTTGGGTTAGCCATAGCCACTTTTCCCATAGACATGACTGACAATACTAACTCAGATAATGCATCTGGCACTTGTGTAACATCAGACGTTCGATACACAAAAGCAAGCTGCCCCTGTGCATAATCAACAACATTTTCTGTATGCACCACCCCACTTTGAGCCAAAGCGATAGGGCGCTGCCTGTCTGCAGATAAAAAAATATCAAACTGTGCACCGTGTTGCAGTTGTGCATAAAGCGTTCCACTCGATGACACGGTAATCCGCGTTTCAATACCCGTTATCTGTGAAAACTGGTTAGCAAAGAACTGCAATGGCTTAGCGAAGTTAGCAGCTACCGCCACATTGAGTGTATCAACACTACGCTCTTCTGCTGATAAAGCAGGCTTACCTAGCAATAGTATTGCCAAAATAGCGGTCAGAAAAATGGTTGCGGTTAAAAAGCGGCTCATTACTTTTCAATTGCTCGCGGGGTTTCACGCATCCATTTCAACGCGGCTTTATCATCAGACGCCTTGGCTTCAACCCATGTCGCAGAATCACCTTTAAATTCCTTTTTCCAAAGTGGAACCGACTGCTTGAGCATGTCCATTAAAAAGTTAGTCGCTTCAAACGCGGCTTGTCTATGCGGTGCAGCAGTCCCTACCCAGACAATCTGTTCATTATTATACAAACGTCCGACCCTATGCACCGCGCCTGCACCGTTTAACGAAAAACGTTCACACGCTTGTTCAACAAGCGATAGCAATGCCTTTTCAGTCATACCTGGATAATGTTCTAGTTCAATGCCTTCAATATCGCCACTATTGTTAAAATCGCGCACTAAACCAGTAAAGGTAACAATGGCTCCCGTGTTACCAGGCGCAATTGTGAGAGAATGTTCGACGAGTTCATTGTACAGCTCGTCAAAGGCGAAGTTATCTTGCTGAACGCGTGCAAACACCGCTAGCCTCCTGTAACCGGTGGGAATAGTGCAATTTCATCACCATCTTCAATTACAGTACTAGCATCGCACAATTGTTGGTTTCGTGCGGTGAGTACGCTGCCAGATAACGCTAAATCCCATTTTTCGCTTCGTTGGATCAACATCTTAATGAGTTCGCCAATGGTAACGCCCTTATCTAACGAAAGCGTAATGCTGTCTTCGTTGGTTATTTCACGAGTTTGTGCAAAGGTTTTTACGGTAATATGCATGTTCTACTCGTTCGCTATTGATCGTTGGTCCAGTGACCAGTTTTGCCACCTTTTTTGTCTAGCACACGAATGCCTTCCATATGCATCGACGGGTCAATCGCCTTGCACATATCGAACAAGGTGAGCAACGCCACGTTGACCCCCGTCAACGCTTCCATTTCCACACCTGTCTTGCCACTCAACTTACAATAGCAAGTTGCTTTTATACGGCTATTTTGGCTATCCACATCAAAATTGATATCGACCTTCGACAGCGCTAGAGGGTGACACAAGGGTATTAAATCGCTACATCGCTTCGCCCCCTGAATGCCTGCAACACGCGCCACGGCGAACACATCCCCTTTAGCAATTTTCGCTTCGCTGATTTGCGTGATTACTGACGCATTGACATACAAATAACCTTCTGCAGTTGCTTCACGTTGAGTAACAGCCTTATCACTGACGTCAACCATATTGGCCTCGCCGCCAGCATTCAGGTGGCTAAAGGTACTCATGCTTGCACCAGATGTTTTACAAAATTACACGGCTTAAAGTCAGCGTCGAGCTGGCTGGCAATGATCTTCTCCCACGCTGTTTTGCAGGCGCCAGTGGAACCAGGCAGGCAAAATATAACGGTATTATTTGCAAAACCAGCAATTGCACGAGACTGGATAGTCGACGTTCCAATCTCTTGAAAGCTAATATGACGAAAGAGCTCACCAAAACCATCCACTTCCTTATCGAAAAGCACACTAATTGCTTCTGGTGTTGAGTCGCGATGCGTAAAACCTGTTCCGCCAGTAATTAGTATTGCGTGAACTTCGCTATCAGCAATCCACTGCGAAACGACGGCTCTTTGCTGATATATGTCGTCTTTAACTAATGCACGATCTTTAAGCGTGTGACCTGCTGTCACTAGAGCATCTTGCAGATAATCACCTGATTTATCGGTGTCTAGCGTTCGCGTATCCGAAATAGTGAGAACAGCGATATTGAGAGGTTGGCTAACAACTGACATATAAAATCCTAATTTGATATGCGACATTTTGACAGGTTTTGCTAAAGTACCCGCACAAAATACTTATTGGTTACCACTTTATAGGGGTGCATACCATGAATTCAACATTTAAGTTGGCATAACCTATGTCACAGGCAATATCTCATCAGCAGGCTATGCGATACAATCGTCACATTGTTCTGCCTAAAATTGATTTAGACGGTCAAGAAGCACTGCTAAATGCACATGTTTGTATTGTCGGTGTTGGCGGATTAGGCACTGCCGCAGCAACCAGTTTATGTGCAAGTGGAATAGGCAGCATTACACTTATCGATTTTGATAAAGTGGAAAACACCAATTTGCACCGCCAGACGCTATTTAGTGAAGCGAATGTGGGAGAGAATAAAGCGGTGGCTGCTAAAGCCCGCTTATTGTCACTTAACAGTGAGTGCAAAATTACCACTATAGAATCACCATTTTTTGATGCACACCAAGACTGCATTAAAAATGCAGACATTGTATTAGATTGCACTGATAACACCGATAGTCGAGATCTTATCAATACGACGTGTTTTAAACACAATACCCCATTAGTTTCAGGCTCAGCCATTCGTTTTGAGGGGCAACTGTTTGTTGCAATCCCGGGTAAAAGCCGTTGCTACGGCTGCTTACGCACGCTTTTTGCTTCGCCAGATTTAAGCTGTGTAGAAGCCGGAATTTTCTCGCCAGTTGTGAATATCATAGGTACATACCAAGCCATGCTCGCCATGCAAATTGTCATGCAATTTGAGGATATTCCCATCAATCAACTTATTACCTTTGATGGTTTGCAGCACCAGTGGCAACAATGGACGTTGCCGGATAATTTATCATGCGAGCAATGTAAGCCCCGCTAATAATGCGTAAACAGAATATTAATAAAACGACAGAATTCAGGTTTAATTCATGACAACGCAAGTAGTTAAGAAACACATGGTCGTGGCGCAAAACGCCTCGGGTCGTAATATGAACGTACCTATCTACAGAATGAAAGGTACAAGGCCCGGCCCTACGGTTTATATTCAAAGTTCTATTCACGGAGCGGAAGTTCAGGGCAACGTTGTAATCTATCATTTGATACAACGCCTAAAGCAGATGGATATCTGTGGTGAAATAATATTAGTCCCAAACTGTAATCCCATCGGGACCAACATCAAAGCGGGTGAATACACTCTCGGTCGTTTCGACCCAGTAAACGGTACAAATTGGAATCGCGGCTATTTTTTTGACAAGGAGGCCGTTGCACATTTTGCTAAAACGGTGACACGAGAAGAATCAATTGATGGTATTAAGCAACGCTTCCGTGCTCATTTAAGCCGCGCCATTGACAACAAGCTTGCGCAACCGTGGGGACTAGGTCTTGCACAGCAGCTCAACTTGAAGTTGCAACAAATGGCGGTCAATGCCGATTATGTGCTCGACTTACACAATGGTCCGGTTTCGACAAGACACGTTTATATTCCTGAATATGCGAAAGAAAGCGCCAGTCTGTTTAATATTCCCCATTGCATTTTTATTCCAAACGTTTTTGCTGGTGCGTTAGATGAAGCCACCTTCTGTCCATGGTGGACATTGCAAGACTGCATTAGTGAAAACCTTGGTCGTGACGTTAATTTCAGCGTTGAAGCCTTTACCCTTGAAATGGGAAGCCAAGAAGTCATAGATTTTAAAGAGGGTGATATTGATGCCACAAGCATCCTTAGCTACTTGAACGCTAAAGGGGTGCTGCACGAATGTGACATATCGCCTAAACCCATGCCGCGGTTAGGCGTTTACTTGAAAGACTACAAAACCATGTTTACTGACTGGGGGGGCATGGTTGAATACATTGCCAAGCCAGGTCAAATAGTCAAAAAAGGCGAGCCGTTAGCGCAAGTGCTTAACATAGACGACTTGGATACCGATGATGGCAGTAGGACATTGTATGCACCCTGCGATCTTATCCCTATTTTGCATTTCCCTTCGGCGTCTGTGTTAAGTGGAACACAGCTATATAAAGTGTTCACCAATTATGTCGAGCTTTAACGAATAGACAATAGCAACATGCCGCTAGTAACTCTAGCGGCATGTTCTTATAACGATTGGTACACTAACCGAATGACGCTCATCAAATAGGCGAACCCGGTGGTAATGGCTCTACGTCAAACCCACCATTGTATTCTCCGTACTTCCAGTAGGTTTTAAATTGGTCATAGATCACTTCATAACGCCCGTCATCAGCTTCATTTTCTAGCCACTGAGTAAACTCGACTAGTGCATCTTGTGCAGCCAACTTCACTTCAGGGGCAAGCGCTTTATCTTCAACCGCGCGCATTATTGCATTTAGCGCGACTAATTTGAGGCGTTCGTCCAACGGACTCGCCGATGATGACTTATACCAGTGAACGGCCAAAATTTGTTTTACCAACAATGTGACATCCACCTTTCGACGACGGTCTTTACTGTTATGCGCTTGCCATTGCAGCCTATTTAATCGCTCTGGGTGAAGCAGTAACTCAAGCGCAAAGTTGGCCGCAGAACCAGCTGCAGACACAGGATCTAGCATCAACCCCATCTTGCCTTTAAAATGCTCACGCGTAATATCGTCACCGTAGGCGCTAGGTGGAATAAGGTTTAACACCGATTGCGGCAACTCCAAGTACTGCGATGTTGAAGCGTTAATAAGTTGCTCCATGGCACGCTGTTGCACAGAAGGTGCGACAAACTGCTGCCCTTGTGGTGTGGTGTAATCACCTTTTCTTTCGTATTCATAGTGCAGTCCACCCACTTGTTTTGCCACTGCTTCTAATTGATAGCGATGGAGCAAATAGATAGGGACCAAAGCATTTTCTAGCGATGAAAGACTGCTGCCTTCAGGTAAGGTATTAAGCCCCAAGTTAGACAATGCAACGCGGCGAATAGCTGAAATTTCGTCAAATGCCGTTAATGGATCGCTGCCATTTTCCCACATGTGTCCATTAGATGAACCGTGGCGTGAACTACGAGTATCAGAGTCTGATTTAAACTTAAGCCCTTTATTTCGCGCTTGTACAATCAGTTTTGCAAGACCCTCAACTTCAACGGCATCCTGAGCGTTGCTGCTTCCAAAGTCTTGGTAACCATATGCAACAGCATGTTTATCCCATACACCTATGCCTTTATCATAGGCATCGACAAGTGACACTTTTCCGTCAACTAAACTAATTTTGGGATGGGGATAATCCATTACAGACGCACGGTCGTTTTCACTGGCGGCAAAGTTATGTGCAATACCTAATGTATGCCCTACTTCGTGAGCAGAAAGTTGCTTTATTCTATCAAGCGCCATGGCCTGTTGTGCTGAGGTGTCAGTATTGCCGTCGCTAAATGGACCCGTGAGACCAAGTGCAATTAAATAATCCTGCCGCACTCGCAGCGACCCCAATGTGACATGACCTTTAATGATTTCCCCCGTTCTAGGGTCGACTACTGATGAGCCATATGACCAGCCACGCGTCGCCCGGTGCACCCAATTAATCACGTTATAGCGTACATCCATTGGGTCAGCACCTTCAGGAAGAACTTTTACCTGGAACGCATCTTTATAGCCTGCTGCTTCAAAAGCCTGATTCCACCAACTCGCGCCTTCTTTTAGTGACGACATAACCGGCTCGGGAATACCTGGGTCGAGGTAGTACACGATTGGCTCAACGGCCTCGCTCATTGACGCATGCGGTGACTTTTTGTGTAAACGATGTCGAGTAATAAAGCGCTGCTCAGTAGATTCGCTAATAGGCGTTGAGTAATCAAAGTACCTAAACTTCCAATAACCAGAGTAAGGATGATATACACGCGGCGTGTAATTATCATCTGGCAAGGCCACAAAAGAATGGTGCAGGTGCACCGATACACTCTCTGCATCCGGCGTTACCTGCTGCAAATAATCACCCGGTGACTTCCCAGCAAAGGTGACTAATGCTTCAAGCTCTGTGTTATTTACAAAACCTTTCGTCTTTGGCAAATAAACGCCACTGCGGGTTTTATCCACGCTAAAGTTGCCTTGATTAGTACCTGCCAAACGGTTTGAGATACCATGAACATCGCTTAATAAAAATGGCGTGTAATCAATCAAGTTAGCAGAGTCGTTTTTAGCCACTATCGTAAAACCGGCAATAACAGAATCAGCAAACGCTTCATCGATACTTTGCTTTTCCGCCTCGCTTCCACGCGTTGCGCGATACTCTGTGTTGTGTTGTTTGAGCAATACTTTATTACCAAAGCGCTCAAAGCTAATTAACCGCGTTTGCCCTAACTGTCCGCGATCTAATCCAATATCATTAGACCCAACACCATAAGGCATACTACTTTGGAAAAGAAATTGCGCGTTATTATTGGGCACGGCTAGGTAGATTTTGTCTTCATTGCTACTGTAATAAAGGGGGATCAGCCCACTTTTTTCAGTCATGCCTTCAGTAAATTCAGCGATAGTTGGCGTTTGTGCATACGCCTTAGGTAGAAGAGAAAACATACAAACCAGCATTACCGTAAATAGTTGTAACAGACGCCCTATGGGTAACAACATGCGGGTTGTAGGACTAAAAGCATGCTTTATATGCAGCATTAGTAGGTTCCTTATAGTTTTTTTATCAACGCTAAAGCGTTCACTTATATCTACTCCACTCTTCTTTCAAAACGTCAATTTGACATTGTTAAACAACAAGTTGAGTCAGTTTGTATTAACACCTGCTTTAGCCTAACCCAAGATATGCCATTTGCCTATGACCATTCATCGCACGCCGTCCTTGTGTTATCAAAAAATGAATTTTGCAATCGTCTTCATGCTAACCTGTGTAACCTATTTTTCAGTTTCCTCACAAAGGAATAAACGTGAAATTTGCAACACGCGCTACTGCTATATCTCCCTTTCTCGCCATGGCCTACGGTGAGAAAGCAACAGAGCTTGAACAACAAGGTCATAACGTTATACGTCTTAATCTTGGCGAGCCTGACTTTGGTGCGCCAGACGCAGTACTTGACGCTTTAAGCACATCGTTGGACAAACCAGACTATCCGTATACGTCGGCGCTTGGCTTGCCGCAACTCCGTCAAGCGATCAGTAACTTTTATCTTGAGAAACATCAATGCACTGTTTGCCCAGATACAATTGTCGTAACAGCGGGGGCGTCGGGCGCGCTTCTCCTTGCCAGTGCAGCCCTTGTAGAAGAAGGTGACAACATTCTATTGGGCGACCCCTCATATCCGTGTAATCGTCGTTTTTTAAATGCATTTGGTGGCGATGTCACCCTTATCCCCACCCGCGCTGAGGATAATTTCCAACTAACTCTTAAAGACGTTCAATCATATTGGAACTCCAACACAAAAGGCGTGCTCATTGCCACCCCGGCAAACCCAACCGGCACAGCAATTAAAAGTGATGAACTCGCGGCCATAGCGCGCTACTGCCAACAGCATAATGGTTTTTTGATTGTCGATGAAATCTACCTTGATTTAGCACTTGAACAGTCGGGAAGTGCTACTAATGCGTCCACTAAGGAAGGTCTCCAAACCATTCTTAAGCACACAGATTTTCGAGACACTGTGATTGTGGTAAACAGCTTCTCGAAATACTTTGGCATGACGGGGTGGCGTTTAGGTTGGTGTGTTGTCCCGCCTGCTATGCTGCCAATAATGGAGCGATTAGCGCAGAATTTATTCATTTGCCCATCTACATTGTCGCAAAAAGCGGCGCTCGCGTGCTTTACTCCGCAAGCTCTTGCTCAGTGTGAAGCAAATCGCGCGACGCTTAGTGCGCGTGCTCGTCTGGTCTTTTCAGCTATTGAAAACATGGGTTTAGCAATTGATGCCATACCAGAAGGTGCATTTTATGCCTATATTAATATCGAAAAAACAGGCCTTAATGCCACCGCATTTTGTGACCAATTACTGGCAGATTTTCACGTAGCATTAACCCCTGGCAATGATTTCGGCAACCACCGCGCCGATAGCTATGTACGTTTGTCTTTTGCCACCAAGGAATGCCAATTGACCGAAGGATTGCGCAGAATCTCAGCGTTTGTTAGTCGCCTTGAAACGGTTTCATGAATACACAAACATTACCTAAAAAAATAACACACCTACGCGCTTGTGCGTATATTGAAAGAACGTTGAGAAAAACAGGACAAAACAATGAGTAATGAGCGTGAATTTGATGTCGTTATTTTCGGTGCGACTGGCTTCACCGGCAAGTTAGTAGCGGAATACTTTCAATCGCAGTATGGCAATAATAACAACGTAAAGTGGGCAGTCGCTGGGCGAAATGAAAGCAAGCTTAATGATGTCAAAAAAGAACTGGGCATAGGTGATAGTGTAGCGAGTATTGTAGTTGATGGCGACGATGCCCAAGGGTTAGCTGCCATGACTAAGCGTACTCAAGTCGTACTAACTACTGTCGGCCCTTATCAAATTTACGGCGAGAAATTACTCAGCGCCTGTGTTGACAACGGCACTGGTTATACTGATTTATGTGGTGAGCCTGCTTGGATGCACCAGATGATTAACAAGTACGAAGACAAGGCAAAAGCAAGTGGCGCCAACATTGTCTTTTCGTGTGGTTTTGATTCAGTGCCTTTTGATTTAGGTGTTCACTTTTTACAATCGCATGCTAAGGCAAAAACCGGTGACGTGATTAACTATGTCAAAGGCCGTGTGCGTGCAATGAAAGGTACCTTTTCTGGCGGTACAGCGGCAAGCCTTAAAGCGACAATGGCGGCCGCTCACAAAGACAAGTCTATTATGGCTGCACTTATCAACCCATTTTCATTGGCGGGCAACGAGGCAATTCAACCTCAACCCGATGGCAACAAACCCTATTTCGATGAGCAACTTGGTACGTGGGTTGCGCCTTTCATCATGGCCGCTATTAATACCAAAAATGTACACCGCGCTAACTACTTGAGCCAATACGCCTATGGTAAGTCGTTCCAATATGATGAGATGATGATGACAGGTCCGGGCGAAAAAGGTGAAGCCATGGCCAAGCATGTCGCACAAGACAAGTCGCTTGCTAGCGATGATGGCCCAAAACCTGGTGAAGGCCCCAGCAAAGAAGAGCGAGAAGCGGGCTTTTATGATGTTGTGTTCGTGGGCACTGCGGTCAACGGCGAGATGCTATCAGTATCGGTAAAAGGCGACAAAGATCCAGGCTACGGCTCTACCAGCAAAATGATTGCTGAGTCAGCACTGTGTTTATGTAAAGACGTTGATTTAAAAGGCGGTTTCTACACCCCAGCTTCGGCGTTAGGCGACAAATTAATAAGTCGCTTAGAAGCCAACGCAGGTTTAACCTTTGAAGTTGAAAACTAATTTCCAACTAGACCAAAAGGGACAAGCTTTTCTTGTCCCTTTTAATTTTCTAAGGGTTCGGCTGGAGTAAGGAAAGTGCTGATGCTGGTAGCTGACTCATATCGATTTTCACTCCAAGTTTTTCAGCCTCTTGAGCGATAATCCCCCCCACCTCATCTGGTGTAGCTCCATTCGCATCCATTACTGCATTTTGCACTGCTTCAAAAAACGTACTAAAATGTCCCGGTGCGACGAACACAAGTAGATGAGCAGGCTCATCATAAGGGTTCCAAAAGCCATGTTGGTTCATACGTGGTAGCGACGCTACTGTACCGCTTTTTGCCACAACCTCTTGTTTTCCGTTAAGGAAATGCACCGTACCATCTAAAACAACAAATATTTCGTCTTCATTTTCATGTGTATGCGGTGGTGCCCCTAAGCTCTTTGCAGGCAACACTTCTTCGAAAAGAGCCACATTCGAAGGAAGATCATCATTAGACACGTGGTGGTAAATGGGCCTGCCGTTGTAATCTACTGACCTTCCCTCTCCTAGCTGCGAAAACTTGGGTGTGTACTGAGGTGATTTAGCTCCGTGTTCATGGGCAAGTGCGGCACCAAAAAACATAAACAGTGATGAGGCCAAAGTAACCTGAACGAATTTACGCATCGCAATTATCCTTAATCGTTTTTGTTTTTTAACACCTATTAGTAATAGACGAGTTCGTAGCAACACGCAATAACGGGGCATTCCTTTGAGAAATGCCCTTCTATGTTAAATACTTCAAGCGATAGCGATATATATATCTATGGTATTACCATCTGGGTAATGCTCAAAATCGATGGTAAAAAGTCTTTGATATTTCGGCGAATTCTGGGAAAAGTACTGCCAAACCTGAGTCCAAGCATCAATCGCAATTTGAGGCATGTCGCCTTGGCAACTAAACACAAGATACTTACCGGCAGGTATTGTTTTTGTCTCTAATTCTATATCAGGAGGCGTCGATGTGCCGTCGAATCCAGCAAGTACTGTAAAATCGCCTGTATGATCTGTTTCATAGTTATAGTAGACACCATAAACTCGCTCACCAGCGCGGTAATCCACAGGCACATCAACATCAAACTTTTGCCACAACGATGGAATTTTTCCTCTGTCGGATGACATCTCTGCCATATTATTTGTGACAGTTGAATAACCAGTAATTACGACTTCTTTTGCGTATCTAATTTCCATTTATTTCGCCTATTGTTACCAAAACACAAAATCAAGGCTTTGCAAGAGTATCACGGGAACATTACTCCTCGCTTTTTCTCTCTCGGCCACGCCGAATCTTAGGGTAATATTGTTTGAATAAGCATATTCATCCATCGTTTTTTAAAAGCGCATAGACAAATTTATCGTAAAACACATCCGCTTTAACGATAGCACGCTTAAGTACAGCTTCTTGTGAAAAGCCACACTTTTCTAATAGGCGCATAGAGGCAACGTTACCCGAAAACACGGCGGCGTGAATACGTACAATGTCTGTTGTATCAAATACTTCACAACATAACTGTTCGATAGCCTTTGCCATAAAACCCTGGCGCCATGCTGATTTAGCCAACCAATAGCCAATCTCGCCAGAACGGGAATATTCGAACTCTCCTGGCATCACGCCTATACAACCAACGCACTTATTGTTTACTACTAGGGCACGCACCAGCCCTTGCTGACTGCCCTCTTCAACCCACCATTTTGCATCTAACTCGGTGTATGGCATGGGTATTTTGGTAGACAAGTAACGAGTCACATCACTGTCGTTCAGTATACTTACCAGTTGGGGTATGTCGTCCATTGAAAAGGCACGAAGGGTAACCAATTTAAATTCCTCGTCTCAATTAACATCAAAGGCATAGGTAAGTTTACAATCGATGTACTTTAGTATTTTATTGACCACTCTGGGTACTGAGACCTCTTGAATGCCACCATCAGTATGCGCGCATACAAAAATATCACACTCATCGTATTTTATTTGCTGGCGAATGAAATAATCATTCAGTTCGTCGAATAAAGACTCTTCAAGCGGTACTTCTCCGATAAAGACACCTTGATTATTACTAGGATAGAAGCTTGCCCCAGCTATCTCTTTTTTCAGTGTGTAAGCTTGCATCATATCTAAATTAAGCAAACGAAAGCTGACTTTTACACGTGGCGTTTTCACAACAAATAAGCCTTATTTTTACATTAATTGTTTTTAGAGCACATTAAGCTTTGCTGTACGTTTTTGCAAAATTCCCGCAAAGATCAACAATAAAGGTAGGTTGGCTTTACACGATAAGAAATAAGGTAGCAGCAGTCGCCGCGCCCATGGTTAAATTAAATGTCTTGCGCCGCGATGGAGAGCTCAACCACACACGCATTTTTGCGCCTGCAGCTGCCCATATTGAAATGCATGGAAATCCTATCACAGCAAACGCGACAACAATGGCAACGCCAGATTCAAAATAATGCTCTGTGGGTGATGAAAACGTACCTACACTGGCAAGCGCCATCATCCATGCTTTCGGATTGACGAGTTGAAACAAAGCGCCTTGCCACCACGCTAGTGGGCCTTTTGTACTTGCTTGTTGCACTTCCAGTTCAGTAACCGGCGCCGTAGCTATTTTAAACGCCAGCCATAGAAGATAAGCAATACCTAATACTTTTAGTATGGTATACAGTGCTGGAAATACGGTAAATAGCGCACCAATGCCAAGCAGTGTACTGATCATTAGACCCGCCACCCCAATAACTATTCCGAACATGTGTGGCAACGATCTCACATAGCCATACTGGGCACCTGATGCCAACAACATCATGTTGTTTGGACCAGGCGTTACTGTGCTAATAAACGCAAACGTACAAAGTGCCAAAAGAATCGAGAATTCCATAGGATTGAGCCCCCTTTAAATAAATATGATGACATTGCAGATAAAGGTAACGCACTCAATCTGTATCAAACATACTCACAAAGAACAATATAAATCCATACAGTTATCATGAAAGTGCAACTGTATGGTCAAAACCTATCCCATCTGTATGGTTACATAACCAAAAATTGCAGGATATACTCATGTGTAAGGCAAATTAAACAGCGAATATAATCGCTCAAAAAAGGCCGTTTAAATAGGACAGGCGTAATACTGATGGCGTTATATATAGACTTAGCAGAACACCTTAAAGCTCAGATCAATCTTGGACGTTTTACCGCAGGTGACAAGTTGCCCTCAGTCCGGCAGTTGTCTAAGGAGCACAATGTAAGCATTGCTACGGTACAAGAGGCCTATCGCGTATTAGAAGCCGAGCTTTATGCGCAAGCAAAGCCCAAATCGGGCTATTTTGTGCCAGCCACCATGCCGGGTGAAAACCTTCCTAAAATGACCAAACCACCTCAGCGCCCTATGGATGTCTCTCAATGGGAAGATGTGTTAGACATACTACTTAATACGTTTTCCAAAGACAGTGATATTGACGTTCGTTGTCAGTTTCAACACGCTATGCCAAACATGCATGCCAAAACACTGAAACCGCTAACTAAGCGCCTTTATGAGCTAAATAAGAATAGAGCTCTGGACGGCATGATATACGGCGATGTCAAAGGCGATGTGGCACTTAGAAAGCAACTTAGCCGCGTTGTAGCAGCGTCAGGTTGCCATCTGCATTTTGATGAATTTGTTGTGACATCAGGATGCCAGGAAGCATTGTCAGTGTGCCTTCGTGCAGTTGCCGAGGCTGGCGATATCATTGCCGTTGAGTCACCGGGTTTTTATGGGGCTATGCAGGCGATTAAAGGCGCTAACTTAAAAGCATTGGAAATACCTACTGACTCACATACGGGACTGAGTTTAGAGGCGTTGAAGCTTGCCGTCGATCAGTGGCCAGTAAAAGCCATACTTGTCACACCTACGGTAAACAATCCTCAGGGCTTTGTAATGCCGGATGAAAAGAAAAAAGCGCTGTATGCATTGGCCCGAGAATATGATATCGCGATTATAGAAGACGATATCTATGGTGACATTGCTTATTCTTACCCTCGGCCTCGCACTATTAAGTCTTTTGATGAAGATGGCCGCGTACTACTTTGCTCTTCATTTTCAAAAACTCTCGCGCCTGGTTTTCGCGTAGGATGGATTGCTCCAGGGAGTTTTCGAAACAAAGTGCTACACGTAAAATATGTGACAAGCTCAATGTGCCCCACACTTCCCCAACTTGCCATTGCAGATTTTATTGAACAAGGTGGATACGACCGTCATTTACGCGCAATGCGGCAAGACTATCGCCTAGCTCGGGATGCACTCCTCAAAGATATCAAACAGTATTTTCCAGCAGACACCTGTGTTAGCTATCCCGAAGGAGGCTATGTATTGTGGGTAGAGCTCAATGCAAAATACGATTGTGTAAAGCTGGCAGAGAATGCAAAGTCATGCGGTATTTTCATTGCGCCGGGGCAGCTATTCTCAGCAACCGGAAAGTATCGCCATTGCCTTAGATTTAATTTTATCGACGGTACATCAGCGCAACGAAGCTACGCCATTAAGCAGCTAGGAATATTAATAAAGTCGCTGAAAACTTAAAGGAATTACATTAATCAAACGCGCTAGGCGTGCAAGTGCGTTTGTGCTTTTTTAGGTTCCAGCGTAAGCGTTATTTACCCGCTTTTATACTCTCAGTTAACTTGTCGGCCTCGCGTTCTAATTTAAGCGCGCTAATTGCACCTTTTTGAAAATCTATTTCCAATAAAAGTAAACGCTGGGTTTTATCAAGCACATCTAAATAGACGTGGGCATCTATTGACTGACTGCGTTTCAAGTTAATTAGGTATTCGTTTAAATCACTCAACGTTGTGCCTGACAAGTTTGTACTGACTATTTCATAAGACACAAACACATCGAGGTACTCAGGAAAAGGCGGCCTATTTCTTTCATAAAACGTCTCTTCGTCTGGTTTTTCGTCAGATAATGAATCAAAGTAACGTATAATTTCAGACGTATACTGACGACTTTGTTGTACCGACGACACTGCTGCACTTAGCAGCTTTATCACTTTTTCCTTCTCTGTTTGCTTAGCCTCATATTCTGAAATAGAAATCGCCAGAATGACGCCTATCAAGGTAGCAAGCAACGTCAGAAAAAAATTTATCCCTGTTTGATAGCGTTCAATTGTAGGTTTAAATCGCGGAAAAAACGTGAAGGCGCCAAGCAGACTCAGCACAACAACCAGAGCAGCATAAATCATTAATTATCTTATACTTATTATAATTTCATGGTGTTACTATAACAAAAAACGTTACAAATACGACATGAAATACAACCAGACTGCGCAAAATTTTATCCACTCTTGGAGGGTAAACTCCTATGTGGATTGGTATAACTATCTAAAAGCCTCTTGATCCACATCAACGCATACCGGCATGGCTTTGCCCACAATAAAGTCATCTAAACTTGTGTATGAATTTGCGTATGCTCACCCTCGTAAACAACACCAATACCAACGATGACATTCATCCAGAAGAACACGGTCTTTATAGGTTGTACATCAAGCCTGATACACAGATAGCGGTAGAAACTAAGCCTGTATTTGGCGCCAACATTACCTTTCATGAGAGCGTATTGACCCACGCTAGCTTTATTGCGAAACCTGATAACATTATTGGTTGGCTAGATCATGGAGGCCTATCATATTTCTGCGTGAGCAATGGCCAAACTGACTCCTCAGATATTGCCACATCAACACTTCTGCCATCTCAATTCTTAAACAACGATGGTGGCATTTTACGTGTGTGTAGTGATACGCGAATTTACCTCATAGCGAGAAATCCAATTGACATACATAAGCATGGATTGTGTTTTTTCTCTCCGCTGTAATATTTGCTATTGAACAAATGCTTCTAAAAAAGGGTTTAGCGCTTACTAATTTGATGAGCAATCTATTGCCGACGATAAACCAGAAAAACGTTTATCGACCTTCCCAACCATGTCATTAAACGTGGGAACATCAGAAATAATCAAACACCCTGATTTCGCCCTGGTAAGGCCGGTGTAAACCAATCCGCGGTGAAACAAGTTTGCCGCCTTTTCGCTTTCAGGTTTAGGTAGGATCAGCACAACTTGAGAAAACTCTGAGCCCTGAGATTTGTGAATAGTCATCGCAAACACGGTTTCAAACTGAGGAATACGCGATAATGCGAGGCTTCTATACTCGCCTTCTTGCGATTCAAACCACGCGTAAAGCTTACCAGTTCTATCGGGCCAAATAATGCCTACTTCGCCATTAGAAAGACGCTGTGGGTGATGGTTTTTTAAGATCATAATGGGCTGACCTTGATAAAAACGCCCTTCTCTACGCCTTATTTTATGCTTTATCGCCTCAAAAACTCGCTCATTGAGCCCTTCCACGCCCAAGTCACCTTTTCGAATAGGCGTTAGCCACCGAACATGATTTAACTGTGTCATAGCAGAGGCAACATCAGATGCCTCTAAAAGCGGTATAAAACACTCCTTAGCAAGTGCGATCACATCCTGTTTGCGAAGTACAGGAGCATCAAGCAAATGAACACCTTCATGTAAGAAGCCGGTTTTCTCATTCTTACCATCCGCGCTAACATCTAGTGCAAACATGTCCATGGCCTGTATTGCTTTATCAGCGTCGCCACATTTAATAGCTGTTGCTACCTCTGCCACTTGTCCTTTAAAACGCTGCGGTGCTTGTAGCGTAGCAACCCAAGATTTTGCTTTCTCATCAAGTGGTAAAAGCGGTAGATGAGGACACAAGGTAGCGACATGCTGTCGCATGATTGTGGGCACAGCCCCTAGTGTCGTTGTATCATCATTTAATGTGTGTTCACGTTGTACAAGTTGTTCCAGCACGTTACCTAACTCCACGGCAGGTAACTGGTCAGCATCACCAATAAAGTAAAGCCTTGCTGTAGGCGGGAGCGCTCGAATAATACGAGCCATAAGTGCTAAGTCGACCATGCTCGCTTCATCAACAATAAGTACGTCGGCATTTAATGGGTGATGTCTGTGGTATTGCGTGCTTACAGTATACTCTCTAAGTCCCAACAGTCGGTGAATCGTTACTGCATTCGTTGGCACCCGTGACAATATCTCATCGTCAATCTTATTTCGAAGTGCTTCAATGCTGTTAGCAATTGACTCTGTCATTCGCTGTTGAGCTTTACCCGTTGGCGCGGCTAACACAATATTTAGCGAGCTATCTACCGCTTGTAGTGCAAGTAACAAACGCAGCACCGTATAGGTCTTACCCGTACCCGGCCCGCCGTTAATGACACCAAACCGCTGTACCAGGCTTTTTGCCACTGCCACTTGCTGCCAATCTTGCTCTTGCACAGATTGCACATCAAACAAAGCGGGCCAAATGGCCTTTACTCTTGCTATTGCGTGCTCATCAAGCGCGTCAAAAGCGGTTCTTTGAACCACACTTTTGGCAATTTCTTGTTCAAACTCAAAATACCTTTTACTGTAGAAACGGCCATTATCATAAACAAATAGCTGAGAAACTCGCTCATTCTCAAATGCTTTTTTCACTGTGCGCAGCAGCGGTGTTAGCGAAGGAAAATGAATGCCAGGTTTATCTTGCCCCTCTCTCTTTTCTTCGTCTGTCGCAGATACGTGCTCAAATAGTCGTTGATTGGCAATATCAGCAAGAGATACACAGCTATGCCCATTGCGCTGCATAAACGAAAGGCACACCAACAACCCCGTCCAAACCTCTACGTCGCTTTCATCCAGTCCTTCAATAACACCGAACTCTCTCGCAATAAATTTATCGATTGCCTCGATACCTGCAAGTTGTTCTAGCACGTCCTGTACCGTTTGAAGATGACTCATGTACTACTCCCAATCATCGTCGAAGCTAAATTGCTGTTGAGCTGACACCGTTTCGCTTGCACTTTCGTCACGAGCAGAATGATCTGGTTCGTCTAATAACGCTGCACTGGTGTCGTTTTTGTCTATGACACTATCGGTAACTGCACCGAATACGGCGTCTAATCTCAGTAATAGCTCAGTACTAATTTCGCAGTAAAAGACGCCCTCCCCCGCGCTATTTCCGGGGTGCATCCCACGCAAATAGAGGTAATACACACCGCCAAAGTGTTCGCTTGGTTCATAGTTGTTAAGGGTATTACCTAGGTATCGATGCAGCGCAAGACAATAGATAAGATACTGTAAGTCGTACAAGTGGTGTTGGTTGTTCTCGAACAGCGCCTCAGGTTTATAATGAGAGACGCTGTCGCCTAGCCATGTTGACTTATAATCAGCGACGTAAAATTTACCTTCATGCTCGAAAATAAGATCGATAAAACCATGCATCATGCCTTCGAGTTGCTCGGTGATTAGTGAAGGGGCTGCGTGCGCTTGCCCGCCTATTTTTTCAAAAACTGAATGACGATGCTGGGTAAGGATATCTTGCAACGCGCTCCATTGGCTCTTTGCCAATGGAAAATAAAATTCAGCCTCTCGCAGGGTTTGTTGTAAGGTCAAATCGCACAGCGAAAGCTGCACGTTAGGAAATAAAGGCGTCTGTAAAACTTCATCAAGCCATTCATAAAGCGCCGGCGTCTGCGCTTCATCTAGACCAAAACGCGCAATCATTTCTTTGCCTGTTTCTTCCCACTGAGGTTCACTAAAATCATTTTGCTCTAGTAAATCGTGCAGTAAGTTACCAGCACTTGCTCCTTTAGCTAACGTAAATCGCAAAGCATTTGTATCTAAAAGTGTATCGGGTTCATGTACGTCAATATCAAAACTGGATAGCGTGTTTTCTGTAACAATTTCTTCGTCGCGTACCGTTTGCATCACGGGAATACTCGGCATGCTTATGCCGTTATCAATGTTGCTAGCATGTTGTCCTTGGGAATCGATATAGGTTGTTAAGCGACTTAGTGCTGAAAATGAATATAACCGCCACTCTTCGCTACTGGTGCCAGTAAACTGTAATGCATACAGCTCAGATGCCACGTCATTATTACTGACCGCTGTGTAGGTTTCCACGGTATCATCACCGTTAATATGACAAGCAAACGCTTCATTTTCTTTGGCAATACCTTCAAGCGCATCTCGCCAGTTCAGCTGCCCATTATCAATATTCATCGCTCGGGCCAAAGCACTTTTTTCATTGCCATCTAATGGCAATATTCCCATGTAACAGCGATGTGCAGCACGGGTTACCGCCACATAGGCTAGCCGCATATCTTCGGCCGCGCCTTCTGCGCGCACCCGTGAAATAGCCTGTTTGGTCTGCCCTAATTGCAACTGCAAATCTTCTTTTTGCTCATCATAATAAGTAAAGATGTTCGACATGGATTTACCATTTCGTGCGGCATCTTTATACGCTGTAGCGAAAGGAATAAATACAATAGGATACTCTAACCCTTTAGACCCGTGCTGGGTGATAAGTCGTATAAGCTGACTATCACTCTCTAAGCGCAGCGTTAGTTCTTCGTCGCTATCAGGCTGGTGTATTTGATGATTCAACCAATCTAAAAGCTGCTCAGGACGTTGGTGGGTGGTACTGGCTTTTTCAAGCACTTCGGCAAGATGTTGATAATTGGTAAGTGCGCGCTCTACATCACTTCCAAAGGGCTGGTAGCTAGATTGCATTAGATACAGCAGCACACTCATACAACCTTTTTGCAGCCACATCTCGCGCAGCGTCATTACCTTGTCGAACGCGCGATCCCACAAAGCATCGTTCTCATGATAAAGCAGTTCAATAAGTGTCTGTGGACTATAACCCCATAATGGCGACGCTAAACTCGAAGCCACTTTGTTATTGTCTGTCGCGTGCCAGATGCCACTTAATAACCGCAAGACATCTTTGGCTTCAGGCGTTGCAAATAAGTTACTTCTGTCGCTCAGGTAAACACTGGCGATCCCTTGTTGACCGAGCACATATTTAACAATATTTGCTTCTGTTCTATCTTTCACCAAAATGGCGATATCTGCTGGTCTTACTGTGCGCTGACAAGGCCCCTCTTCGAAATACGCTTCGTTTAGCAAGCGGTAAATTTCTTGCGCTATCCAACTGGCCATATTACGACGCATAGAGGTGGCGTCCTGCTTGTCGTCCATGTGCATACTGACGTAATTCATCGCACTTCGCGTCGCGCTTTGTGGTGAGTTACCGTCACTCAAAGGGTCAAATAACGGAGTATTGGCTGCACTTGCTTTAGGTGTGAATTTCACTGGGTTGTAATTAATGCCAAAACCAAACACATCGCTAGGTTCACCGGTAGCCACAGGTGCACCATAAAACAGACGATTATACGCTTTAACCATACCCTCTACCGAACGCCAATTGGTATTCATTACCCAGCGAAAATCCGCTTGCCTTCCCGCTTTAAGGTAGGTGAATATGTCACCGCCTCGAAAGCGATAAATAGCCTGTTTAGGGTCGCCTATCATCAATAGCGCGCTATCGACTTTTAAAGGCGCGGACACCTCAATGTTTTCTGCCCCTTTACCCAGGTTAACTTGCGTTACATTGGCGTTTGGATAAACCGCATCAAGGATTGCGTATTGTTTAGCGTCAGTGTCTTGAAACTCGTCGATTAAGGCAACAGGAAAGCGCCTTCGCAATTCAGGCACCAGCGTATTGTTGGGTTTGATCACTTCTTCGGCCAACATACGGATTAAATCATCGAAGTCGATAATACCTAATTGCTTTTTCTGTTGTGCCACACGTGTTTTAATAAAACCAATAGCGTCTTCAATTAAGCGAAAAACCGGTATTTGTGCAATGGCAGCTTCTTTGTCAGCCACCGCCTCGTCAATCGCTTTGGCTAAATCCTTAATGGGAGTAAGTATTTCTTTAACCCCTGACTTGTTTCGCGCATAACGCCTGCCATCCAAAAACGCTTGCGCTTGGGGCGGTGCTGCCACATAAATTTTTTCGTCAATAACACTACGCAGCCACGCTTTCAGTGCGGCCAGTTCTTGTGGTCGCTCTTTTTTATGGGCGGGTGTTTTTATTAACTGCTCAACCAGTAGTTCTTCATTGTCTTCTATCTGACGAGAATGAAAAGCAAATTGGGATAACGCGGTTTCATCACTGTCTTGTAATGAATTGATGAATGCGTCTTCGATGGCGTTTTCATCTAACAACAACGGCGTTAGCGTACTTCTCACGCTAGTATTAAATTCTGACAACAACCGTTCAGGAACATGCCATCCAGACTGCGCGAGTAGCAGAAAATCGTCTTCGTTCACAGAGACTTTTCGAATGTAATCCTCGGCCGCTTGCAGGTAAAGTTCACTGGTGTCATTGCCTAAATTCAATGACATTGCAAATCCGCTATTAAAGGCCAGCTGAGCAATAACGTGCTGACAAAAACCATGTATGGTGAATACCGACGCTTCATCAAGCTCTAATTGCGCAGCTTTCAGACGTGCAAGACTTTCATCAACGTCGTTGTTGTTAAATAAGTGGATGTAGACAGGATCGCAATCATCTGCAATTACACCGCCATTGTCTTTAGCGTGTTGCCATATTTGCGTAGCCTCCCGCAGCGTTTTTGCTACCCTGCCCTTAATTTCTTCGGTTGCCGCCTTGGTAAAGGTCATTACCAGAATATCTTTAACAGTAAGCTTTTTCTCAAGTAAGAACCGTAGGTAAAGACGCGTTATATTGAACGTCTTTCCTGTACCTGCACTCGCTTCAATGAGATGCCTGCCATAAAGCGGCATGGCTACGACATCTAGTAATTGAGTGGTCATAGTTTTTCCTCCACACTGGCATTGGCTACCATCGAAAACAACAAAAAGCCTTGCACTTTAGGCATATCACGCCAAGAAACACCTTGTGGAAACAACCATTTAAGGTAAGGATTGTTTGCCATATCGGCACTAAAAGGGCCCGAAGACTGTTGCCAGTTTCTTATCGCACGTTGGCCTTCAGGGCCATCAAAGAGCTTTGTTACCTCAACAATGAGTTTGGTTACATGCTCACTCGTTGAACTTGATTCTTCAGCGCATGCTAACAGCGCACTGGCGATCTCGTTGAAATATTCTGGCTTAGCCTGACTAACAATAGCGGTAGAATCTGACTTGCGTTTACCTGGCACTAGTTCAGCAATCAAGCTTGCATAAAGTGGTGTAGGTGCTGTGTAAATAGTGACAAACAGCGATTCAATGAACAACAGAAGCTGCTGTGCGGTTTCTTTTTCTAGCGCTGCAAAACGCCTTTTCATCAGCGTTGTTTCGCCCTTTTCCCAATCGCAATAGAAAATATCCAATGGGTACTGTGAATACGTTGTCGCTTCATCACTGCTAGAAAAAACGAGTTGCGAGATAAAAAAGCCAAGGGCACGAATATCGTTAATTTTCCCCGCACACAGTTCAACAAGCGCCCCACTTGCTTCAAAAGCTGAGGCGGTAAACGTAAGATGGCGCCCCTTAAAACTGGCTGTTTTGGGTTCGGCGTCATGAGGTCCCATGGCTTGATTTAAGGCTAGTGCACCGGCCTTCCACATTTCAAGCTCTTCTCTTGCGACTGGGTTATCGGGAATATCTCCTCTAAGCGCTGCAAATTCAATGACTTGTTGGCTATAAGCTTGAGAGCTCAATTCATCGCTTGTTGCTTGCGCCCTATCTGGTGACGAGAAAATAGCATCGAGCACTTGATAGCGAACAAGCGCGTTAGTTTCAAACGGTTCGCTATTTTCTAACAGCGTGAATGATTGGGTTAAGTTCACACCTAAGCGCTGTATTGAGAAAAAGGCTAATGGATCGCTAAATGCCCTTGCAACTTGCATGGCAGATAGTCGCATTTCTGCCACATCTGATGTGCCATTTTGTGAGCGGGGCATGTCGATTGTTAAGGCTTCATTGTGCGGTGACTGTGTCTGCGTGTCTTTAGAAACGTCATCACTATCGTTGGCGTTTTCAATGCGCGTGCGCCTTAATGCATCAGCAAGTCTCAACCATCCCGTTTCATAACTTGGCAACATACCAGTAAAGCCGCTTTCGCTAAATGGGTGAAGCGGTGCCTGTATAAGATAATCAGAAAGTGGCACACCATAGCCCATTGACAGCATATCCATAAACTCAGCGAGGACTAGACTTGGCTGCCGCTCACTATTATTGGTAACGTCATTCCCTTGATAGCTAAGATATAAGCTTTCACGAGTGGATATAATCGCTTCTAAAAATAAATAGCGGTCTTCTAGACGACGAGAGCGATCACCTATTCGCCGCTCAGGCCCAGCCATTAGATCGAGTCCAAGCGGTGTCGACTTACGTGGAAATTCACTGTCATTAAGGCCTAAAATACACACCTTCTTAAAAGGGATACTGCGCATTGGCAGCATAGAGCACACCGTTACTTGCCCTGTCATAAAGTGGTTGCCAGCATCTGGGGAAGAAAAACGGTTGAGCAATAACTCCCTTATCTGGCGCAAACTCAGTTCATGGGAATAGTTGGCTTCATCACAACGCGCAGATAAATCCGCAGCGACTTTAGCGATAAGGTCCCAGCTGTGCTCTTGATCTCGCGTTGGCGTAAAACACGCATCTCTAAGTGCTATCAGGTCCTTTGCCCATTCTTGAGGCGCTCTTGGTAGCCTAAGCTCGCGAGCGTAGTTACCCAGTAATTCAATGACCTCAATGAGTTTGCCTAAGGTAAGTACCCGTTGCCCTTCCACATCGGGAATAGTGAGAAGGTTGTCAACAACCATCTCGTGATCAGGTGCTAACATACCCATTAATAGCCGTCGAATGCCCCACCACCAACTATAAGTATCTTGGTCTGTAACACCTTCTGACACCACATTTTTATGCGTACTATTAAGTCCCCAATGTATGTGTGCCTGTTTCAACCACACAACCATTTGGTCAATATCATCCTGGCTCACTGAAAAGCGCTTTTGCACCGCATCCAGCTGCAGGTAATCCATAATATCAGATACACCAAAGCGGCTATCTGGTAGTTGCAGTAATGCCATATACGCCGCTATGAGTGGCTCAGCGTCCATGGGACTTCTATCAGCGATAGAGCAAGGTAACCTGACAGGTCCATTATCTATCATCGCTTTCGTGCCCACACGATGGAAGACAGCGTCTACAAAGGGCGCGTAATTTTCGATAGCAGGACACATCACCAGAATATCGGAAGGCGTACGGGTTTTATCCTGCGAGAGCCAATGCAATAAATGGTCGTGCAACACCTGAACTTCACGCAGCGCCGAGTGCGTGCACATAATAGTAACGCTGTCATCTTCGCGTTTAATTGTGTGGTGCTCACCTTGTTTGCAAAGGGTAGACGGCGCTTGTGCTTTGAGAATATCGTTATGAATGTAATCAAGCAGAGAGTAGGTTTCTTCCGCAATTTGCTCACAGTCCATAGCAGCCTTTTCAGCACTATCTAATGAGGCTATGTCTGGAATTTTTGGGGAATCAAATGCACTTATTTCAAAGGTATCAAGCTCTGTTAGCAGGTTAAAAAGCTCTCTTCCCTGTTTACCTAAATTTCCAAGTAATGGGTTTGGTTGCTCCTGACTCATCCATTTTTCAAGGCCCTCCATACGTAACTGTTTAGCTTGCTCACTACCACTTCTTGCGTCGCCCCAGTAATTCACACTGGGGTTCAAATGAAATATGTGAATATCGATATGCTCAGCGAGAGCATCGAAAAACGATATCAACTGCGGCGCCATAGTGTTAATGGCAAATACGATAATTCGAGAAGGAAGAGCGCTTGTACTTTGTCCTTCTGACAGCGCTTGCAACGTAAGCTGATGCAACCTTGCAGGGTGAAGGGCCTCTTCTTTTACCAAAAGACGCCAAATTTCACTTTGCCATATTTCCATATCATCAAAAACGACGCGCTGATTTTGCTCCCAAGCAAACAGCCAGTCAGGGCGATAAAGCAAGTACTGTTCGTATACATCCGCAAGCGCGGTAGCAAGTTGCAAGCGTTGTGCGCCCTGCTCTAGCTCATTACCAGCACTACGCCAGTATTTGTTAACCTGTTCAAATGCACCTGTTTCCATAAGCGAAGTGTCTTGCAACAAATTGTCAATTCGCCAAGTAAGTACTTCACGACGATAAGGTGATTGCTTGGGGACTTTATCACTCCCGAGTACGGTGCGAGCTGTATTCCACATAAAACGTACTGGTAAGGGAAAGTCGATGTTCATTGCCACGCCCTGCGCATGGGCAAGTTGCATACTAACCCAGTGCTGCATGCCAGGACTTTCAACCAAAATAGTTTCAGGCGTAAACACGCCATTGGGTTGCTGCTGAAGCAATGTGGTAAGAAGAAAACTCAAATGCTCTAGTTTGTTTGATGGGTAAAGGGCAAGCAATCTCAAAATCCTTTATAAATCGAGCTTTTATATCGACACAGTTATAGGACTCTGAGTGTATCGCAATGACGGGCACAGTTACATCATCACGCTCTAGGATACAGACAAAAAAAACCCACACAGACCTCAGGACACGAAAAATCTGTATGGGTAAGGTTTACGGGCTGCCCAGTAACAACGTGAATAAGCGTTGCCTGGCACTCATTCACGTTAGCGCTACTGCTCAGCACAGTTAACAAAAAAGATTTTGCAGTAACAATGCCAACATTATAAGCTATAATTATCAATAAGTTACACCAAACCTTTTATGTAAAGAAAGCCTTTTCTCAATTGCTTTGGTGCAAGTGCACCATTTAGAAGCACTCTTTGAACATGGAATCGACATGGGTTGGGCAAAGCGCTTTTGCCAACGCGCCCATTACAGTACAATTGCTCTTATAAATTTGCTCTAACCATCAACTCAGGAGTTTAGATGTTAACCGCACAACAGCTTGCGACAATGTTAAACCTACAAGATAAAATGAATTCTAAAGTCAATCCTGATTGGCTGAACGCAGGATATGGGTATCTGCGTGCCGCAATGGTGGAGTCTGTAGAAGCAATTGAGCATCACGGTTGGAAATGGTGGAAGGCGCAGCAAAAAGATTTGCCACAACTTCAGATGGAACTTGTTGATATCTGGCATTTCGCATTAAGCGCTTGCATCATAGAATACAAAGGCGACATTTCGGCTTCTGCACAGAGCATTGCTGCCCAGTTAGCAAGCGGCAATACCAATGTCACGTTTGATGGTAAAGACTATAATGCATCGAACCAATCGTTACTTGATAACCTAGAGCTAATGACTGGCTTGTGTGCTGCTAAACGTTTTAGTGTTCCTCTTTTTATGTTTATCGTTGGTCAATGCGACATGTCTGCTGACGAACTCTATCGTCAATACGTGGGTAAAAACGTGTTGAACTTCTTCCGCCAAGACAACGGCTATAAAGAGGGAAGTTATATTAAAGTATGGCAAGGCAGAGAGGACAATGAACACCTTGTTGAAGTGATGGATGAATTAGACTTGTCTAAGGCTGAATTTAGCGACCTGGTTTACGAAGGGCTGAAGTCTCGCTACCCTTCTGCTTAAACCCTAACTGCTTAGTCATAAAAAAAGGCTCTACATTTGTAGAGCCTTTTTTAAGCAAGATACTTTGTTAGGCGTCAACCCAAACTAACTTGTCGCTGTAGGTTCCTTGAATAATGTCTTCAAAGCGCTCTTCAAGCACATGCCGCTTAACTTTAAGCGTTGGAGTGAGCAGGTCATTTTCAATGCTCCATTCATTTTTCATTACCACAACGCGGTCCATAACTTGGTGACTTTCAAGTTTAGCGTTTATTGCCTCAAATGTTTTCTTCAGGCTCGCTTCAATTTCAGCCTTGTCCTTCTTCTGCGCTTCCTCACTTAGCACAAGTAATGCGACAGGCTGAGGCAAGTTAGTACCGGTTACACACACCTGCTCAACAATTGGGTTTTCCATAAACTTAGCTTCGATAGGCGCTGGCGTTACATATTTGCCCTTTGCCGTTTTAAAAATATCTTTAAGGCGCCCCGTTATTTTCACATAACCATCTGCATCAATAACACCTTTATCCCCTGTGCGAAGGTAGCCATCTTCGGTAAAGACTTCTGCTGTCTTTTCTGGCTCTAAGTAATACTCAAGCATGTTACACGGAGACTTAACTTGAATTTCGCCCTCTTCAGACGTGCGAATATCAACGCCGTCATAAGGTCTGCCAATGCAGCCTATTTTGTCGTGTCTAAACGGAACGCTGCCGGTACCATAGGCGCTGTTTTCAGTCATACCCCACCCTTCTGAGATATTAATACCGATTTTTGCAAACCACTCGATAACCGCTGGCGCTAGTGGCGCAGAACCACTTGCCCATAAGCGAGCATTGTTAATCCCAAGCCCATTGCGAATTTTCTTCGCTACAATCTTGTTAAGAAATGGAATTTTAAGCAGCGTATCTAATTTTTTCTGTGGCATCTTCGCCAATACACCCATTTGGAACTTCGTCCATAAACGCGGTACAGAAATAAATAGCGTTGGCTGGCAATGACCAACATCACGCTGGAACGTCGACAAGTCTTCCACAAAATGGATTTTACCGCCGCTGTAGTAACTCGACAGCTCAACCAACACACGCTCGGTAATATGCGCTAGCGGCAAATAACTCATAGTGCGGTCGTTTTCATTGATACCCAGTTGGTCTAACGAACGTCGTGCTGCCCAACATGCCGTATTATAGCTATGGACTACACCTTTAGGCTGACCAGTGCTGCCCGAGGTGTAGATAATGGTCATGATGTCATCCATATCTTGCACCGGCGAGTCAGTGATAGGCGCGATAGCCATAAACTCGTCCCACTGCTGCTTTGTAGCAATATTCGGATAAGGGAAAGCAACAGTTAAATATTCAGATGGAATTGAAGCGACTTGTTCTGCAGTGTTATCTAATTTACCCACAAACAATAATTTCACGTCAGCGTGTTTCAACACATATTGCACTGTGTCAGGACCGGCTGTAGAGAAAATAGGTACAGAAACGTGACCTGCCATCATGATACCAAGGTCAGTAATGAACCACTCTGCGCAGTTCTTCGAGAAAATCCCTATACGGCTTCCAGCAGGAAATGCCATTTCACGCAAACGTGCCGCGACTGTGCGTGCCTGCTCTGCTACCTGCTTCCATGTAAAGTCATGATACTCGCCCTTTATGGGCTGTGTTAAGAAGACGTCGTCACCACGGGTTTGCTCCCAGTGGTACAACATAGTCAATGGCGATTTAATTACTTCCGTGCTGTTGGCATTTGCTGT
The DNA here is from genome assembly GCF_020515205.1 of Alteromonas sp. McT4-15. Classification (NCBI taxonomy): domain Bacteria; kingdom Pseudomonadati; phylum Pseudomonadota; class Gammaproteobacteria; order Alteromonadales; family Alteromonadaceae; genus Alteromonas; species Alteromonas sp. McT4-15. Next base: position 142,845 of record NZ_JAJALG010000005.1, on the reverse strand, counting down.
CATATCTAGCGGCATAGGTCACTCATTTGTTGTTATAATGTAGCTCATTTTTACAATGATTTCACAGACTTCTAATAAGCCTTATTTTTCTTTGAATGACAAGCTTTTTAAACAAGCGTTTACATTCTATGCGACGAATAACGTGGCTTAACGGCTAGAATTTAAATTTTTTATAGTTTCGGCTTTTGTTTCATGATGGTCTTATCACTTGATTCACCCTTATGGCTTACTCAAGTCCACTGCTTAAACAGTAGAGGCGTGACCTCTTCTGCAGAGCAGGGCTTCGCATAAAAATAGCCCTGATGGAAATAACAGTCTTTACGCAAAAGCGCCTCAACCTGGTCTTTCGACTCAACGCCTTCGGCTACGCAACTCATATTTAAACTGTTCGCTAACGAAATAGTTGTTGCTACAAGCGCTTCATTGGCATTACCCGGTGCCATTTCATTTACGAAGCTTTTATCTATTTTTAGTACCGAAAGCGGATAGCGCTTGAGATAACTTAACGAGGAATATCCCGTCCCAAAATCATCAAGTGCCAATATAAATCCTTCATCAACGAAACGCTGGATTTGCCTGAGCGCATTGTCAGTGTCATCCATCAATACACCTTCGGTGATTTCAAAACGAAACGCTTCTTTAGGCAAGTCAAATTCCTGCAACAACCCAAAGACACTGTTTAGATCAAACTCGGTCTTGAAGTGCATGGCCGAAAGATTGATTGAAACATACCCATCAAAACCACTTGAATACCACTGTGATAAATCACTGGCTGCACGACGCATGGCTTTGCGAGTCACTTCAATTATATACTTTAGCTCTTCAAGCACGGGAATAAACTGGTCAGGGAACAACGGCTCATCGTCCAACCTTCCCCGTAAGAGAAGTTCTACCCCTACCGTTTTGTTCGTGCGTGCATCGACAATAGGCTGATAATGATTGTAAAAAGTATCGTCTGAATACGCGCGCTTTACTTTATTTTCCAACTGCAGACGTGTTTTTGCACGCTCATTCATATCTCGCGTAAAGTAAGTAAACCCACTCAATGCATCTTTTTTGGCTGTGTACATCGCGACATCAGCCTGCTTAATCAACTCTGCTGGTTCAGATGCATCGTCAGGGTAAAACGCAACACCAATACTACAAGATACGCGCAGCACCTCTTCAGCAAGTGAAATAGGTGTCTCTACTGACTCTATAATTTGCCCAACGAAAGAACTCAAGTCATCTTCGTTGGTTACTTCTTCGATAACGATAACAAATTCGTCGCCACCTAAACGCGCAACGGTACCGGAGTCAGCGACTAAATTACGCATTCGGTTTGCCACAATTCGCAGTAATTTATCGCCATAATCGTGACCAAGAGAATCGTTTATGCCCTTGAATCTATCCAAGTCTACAAACATGACCGCAACGCGATGCTCGTGATGGCGAGCCAGCGCGATAGCATGTTCAAGCCGGTCTAACAGTAAAGTACGATTGACCAATCCAGTTAAACTGTCATAAGTCGCTATTTTAAGTAGCTTACGCTCTGCGTTCTTTTGTTCAGTAATATCCGAGATAACAATTAAATAGTGCTCTGGCACATTACTTTCACCACTTACTGCGGTGATATCAATTAATACATCATAGCGCTTGCCATCTGCACCATCGATGACGCCTTCATCTTTCCAGAAGTCGCCACCTTGTAAATCCGGTAGCTTGGCTGATAGTTGGCGATTAAGCGTAGGATATCGCAAATAGAGTTTTGCAAGTTGTTTAGGTAATGGCTCCTTTTTGTTGAAACCAAATACTTGCTCGAATGCTGGGTTAGCTGCAACCAAACGCTTCTCGGCATCGAAAATTAACACCCAATCTCGGGTCTGCCTAAACGCATCGCTAAATAATGTGGCTTGATGTTGGGCTTTGTGAAGTCTGAAAAGTTGACGCTGACGGGATAATAAATACGCTACGAACAGCCCAACTAATAGCGCGGTATAAATTCCGTAAGCCAAAGGAGAACGAAGCGGTGCGTAAGGCATAGACACTGAAATTTCGGCGGGAAGCACGGTAAAATCGAAACTTCCCGGTGTCGGTGACACTGAGAAGACATAGTCGCCTGGTTCAATATTCGCAAATGTAATTTTAGCGTCTTCTGTAATACCTTCAGTTACAATCCGCTGATCTTTAAGCAATTTATAATAGTACTTTACCTTTCCAATTCCCGACATTGCAAGGGATGAGAAATGAATAGTAAGCCCAAAATCTTCGTGTTCAAGGTCGAAGTGATGTCCATTCAAATTCAATAGCGGTTGCCTAAGTTCTCGATTATCTACCGAAACTTGCGTAATGGCGGTTTGCTTGTTAATAAGGCCTCGGCTGGCTTCAATGCTTTCTAGTTGTGCAGGCGAAAACACCACAACACCGCTGGTTGAGCCATACGCCAAACGCCCATCGTTCAGCTTAAGCGACGCACCTTGGTTGAACTCAGACACACTGAGTTCGCGACCATAGATAAAGTTCTTAATTTGACCTGTGGCAGGGTCATATTTGTGAAGTCCTTTGTGCGAACTGAACCAAATATTTCCACCGTCGTCTTTTTGCAACCCATATACAATGTTGGATAACAACAGGTTGCTATCGTTTAGGTTATAAAGCGGCTCAAACGTATCGACATCAAGTCCTACTAATCCAACGCTATTATAGGCAAGCCATAACACACCAGTGTCATCAATTACCCATGATGATATAGAGCGGTCACGCCCACGTTGTGATTCAGGAAAACGATAAACGAGTTCATGGGAAGAGGTATTGGGATCAATAAGCCACAACCCCCCTTCGGTTGATAAGAACAATCTGCCGCCGTGATAAACTGACTCGCCCAAAAAGCCCTGTGTAAAGTTTATATCAAAAACACGAGGGTCTAACTCTATGTCGCGCAACGACTTTAACGCTGTGTCGTAGGCCAAAAAGTCTTCATTACCAACAAAATAAAGAGTTCCATCGCTTGCTAGTGTCGTTCCCGCACTGTAAGCATCAAAAACCTCTTCTTCGCCACCACTTACCACTTGTGGGCGCTGCGACTCGCCCGTTGAAGGGTCAAACAGGCGTATTCCGTCATAAGTTTGTAAAAATAGCTTATCGTCAGTTGTCGGGATAATTCGCTCAACTGAGCCTTCCCCTATATAACTTAAAGGAGAATCACTCGTTAAGTATTGCTTTGACTTGCCAGTAGCGAAGTCGTAGTGATTTAAACCGTTGGAGGTACCAATCCACAATTTATTTGGCTCAGTTTCTGCAAACGCCCAAGTAACGTGACTGGTTAAAGATTGCTCTTTTGCGTGACGCTCATTTTGAATAGTAAAAATATCTGCGCTTTTTACACCAAAGTAGAGCGCGCCAGCATAAATAGAACTCAACCAAATATTACCCGTCTCGTCTTTTGCGATCGACGTAATCTTTTTATCTGAAATAGATGTTGAACCATTGTGTGGCTCTAAAATATGATCTTGTTCCCATCCACTCGCTGTCTTGGTAAGTGAATATAGCCCCCTGTTAGTCCCAAGCCAAAAGCTGTCGTCTTTAGCTTGCTCCATCGTCCACACGTTCAGCTGATCGATAACGAGTTCAAATGCGTTCTTTTGACCTTCATTAATTTGCTCAAGCAATGCTTTTTTATCAGCCACAAACACGTTTTCAACGGTAGTAAGCCACACGCGCTCACTGCTATCTAACATCAGGAATTTAGCGTTTTCATTATCCAATGTTGGGGAAATACCATTGAGATATTCTACTGGTAATAAGGTTAAATCTGGATTGGTTAGGTCGTTACTAAATAGTCCCGTTGTAGTAGCAACTAACAATGTATTGTCGAGAGTGATGGCTGCTCTGATGCTATGGTAATTTTCAATGGTAGTACTGCTGAGTTTTGCAAGAGTTTCAACAGTTTTAGTTTTCGTATTAAAACGCTGAACCTCTTCCCCCAAAGAAATGATGAGATTATTTTCATCTTGCCAATGAAAAAACTCAGCGTGTTGAACAAACTCTTCTAGTTCTTGGTATGATTTAGGTTCAATTTGAACGATGTCTTGTGTTTTAAGATCTAAGTAAAAAACACCTTGTCCGTAAACGCTAAACCATAGCGCATCGTCACCTTGCAACGTTAGTTTATAAATGGATGAGTCGATAAGTGTATTATTAGGCCCTTTTATTCTTTTTGTTCTAACGCCATCCCATCTTACCGCGCCCCCTTCCGTCGCTATCCAAACGAAACCGTCATCATCTACCACGATGTCGTTCACTACATCTTGTGGCAAACCGTTTTTAGTCGATAAAGATTGAAAGACAGGGTTTGACAGCCGCGGCGATGCCTCAGCATTAAGAACAACTAAAAAAAGTAAAAGAATTAGGTAGATAAAACGGCTCATACCAAAAGTCGACGTAATTGAATTGTTATTATGCGTACAAGTGTAACAGAATGTTTTTGACTTGGGCAGAAAAGAAAGCAATCAAAATTACGCTGCATATAGTAAGTTTAACTCTATGATTGCTAGCGATTTATTGTAAATAATGCCTACCCTCTTGTCGCGTAAACTACCAAGTTCCCAGCTTAGTCTTGGGCAAGAGGGATCCTTCCTGTTTTAATTACTTGCCTTCGAATGCTGGGTTGCGGAGCAAGTCTGTAAAGGTCGCCATTTCGCCCTACGTAATGTTTTTGTATACCGCATTCCCGAGCAATATTAGCGTGCGCTTGTAAGTGCTCGTGCTCTCCGTGAACGGGTATCGCTATTTCAGGCTTCACCCAATGATACATTAACTTTATTTCTTCAGCACAAGGGTGACCACTTGCATGAATTGGCAAGGTACTGTTTTCACTGTGAATCACCTCAACGCCCTTGGTTTCAAGAAGCGCAGTAAGACGGCCCACTGTTTCCTCATTCCCCGGGATGACAATAGATGAGAATATCACCGTATCGCCCTTTTCCAACTGTAAATGAGGGTGATTGTCCTTGGCTAATCTTGCCAATGCGGCATTTTTTTCGCCCTGGCTACCCGTCGCCACGCCAAGCACTTCATTGGCGGGTAAATAGCCCAGATGTTGAGGGTCGGCAATAGAAAGATCGTCCGGCCAAATACCCTGAAGCTTTGCTATTGCGTACATGTTCAATAATGAGCGGCCATATAGACCGAGGTACCGGTTTGTTTTTTGTGCAACGCGGGCTAGAGAAATAAGCCTTGCGACATTACTTGCAAAGCAGCCTACGATTACCCTTCCTTTTTTCGCTGATATAGTACTTAACAGACCATCATAGCAACTACGTTCAGAAACAGAGAAGCCAGGCTTAGGTGCGTTAGTAGAATCGCCGACTAGTGCTAAGATGCGTTCTTTACCAAGTTGCTTATAGAGCGTTGCATCAAAAGGTTCCCCGGTAATGGGATTGGCATCAATTTTCCAATCAGCAGTGTGCAATACCGTACCCGCCGTCGTGTTGATCTTAAGTGCAAATGGCTCTGGTAACGAGTGGGTAATGGCTAGCCATGTAACGGAAAACGGTCCTATATTAACCATTTCGTTGGCGCTCACCTCAACGATTGGTATCTTGTTGGCGAGTTTACTGCGCGCAAGCTTTCGTCGTAGCACTTCAGCGGTAAAAGCTGTGGTGTAAATAGGTTTTTGAAATCGCTGCCACAAATAGGGGATTGCCCCCACGTGGTCTTCATGGGCATGGGTAATAACAATGCCAACAAGTGAGTCTTTCTGATTGGCAATGAAACTCGGATCGGGTGCTACTACTCTATGCGTGACCTGACTGGACGTTGTACTTTGATGGCTTGAGGTCACATTATCATTTGTGCGTTTAGGTGTTAGCGGTTCGTCAAATGACACGCCACAATCCACCATCAACCAACTGTCGTTATGTCCGTATAAATTGAGATTCATACCAATCTCACCTGTTCCACCAAGTGGAACAAACCACAAATCATCAGCGCTGGGGGACAACAAGCCTTAATTACTCCATTTTCACAAGATCATTAAACGTGCGACATCGTAGTGACTTATTCGGCATGCAGTTGAGCATTAAGTTGATCAATAATCTCGGCCCAATCAGCATCTTCGTCAATGGCTTGCTTAAGGAATGCGGCTTGGGTTTGAGTCCAAAAAGACTATTCATCGATGGTGGCTCAGTAAACACTAGTCAGCTCCGTTTTGAACGGGTTCTCAATGTCTACAGTTTAGTTTAAACGATAACGTAGACCTTGTTTTAAACGCCGTCCACGTCATCCGGATCACCTTACAAATATTCTGCGAATTCTTCGGGGGTTATCACCTCACCTTCTTCAGCAGGAACTGGGCAGACGATAACCATAAGCTCGTCTTGAGTCATACCGGGAACCCACTTAGTAAGAAATTCCTCACTTGAAAGCTCCAAGGCCTCGCAATGTTCCCAATCATCCGTCGCCCACAGTAGAGCCAGTTCAGCATCTGGCCATACCGGCACACCATCTTCTTCGTCTGTTGTAAGCATGACGCAGCCATGCTCGTCTTTAAGGATAAATAACTTTTGTTCTTTTTTGATAGTCGCCAAGCTCGCTTCCAAACGCTGAAACGCATTCTTTTCAAGCAACGGGTGTAAATCAGACATAGAATTCCTATTAATGATGTTGGGTAACGCTTTCAATGATTTCAGGCAATCCAACTCGCCTTACTTGTTTCATGGTATGTACATAGACACTAAATGAAATGCTGTCTAGTGTTTGCAGTAAAGTAACTTTCGCATTTTTTGGAAATTGAGACTCTACCCCCACCGGCAGCACAGCTACACCGCCCTCACTCGTCAAGTTATTGATAGCCAAGTTTAAAGAGTTAGTGCGCAACTTAGCATCTCTTAACTGGGGATAGGCCGTTAAGAGCCAATCACGCGCTTTGGTCCCCCAATCTATAGCGACAAAATCTTGCGCTTCCACTTCACTCGATACTTCGCCTACTCGATAAAGCGCTAGTGTTTTTTCTAGCATGACCTCGCTGTTAACTTCTTCGGATTTTAACGGCTCAGTAGAAAACGCAATATCAGTTACACGCTCGTGCAATTGTCTAGACAAGGAGTCTAACGTGAGTACTTCAGCTTTGACTGACCAATCTGGAAAGCTACTGTGAAGGTGGCTTAGCATTTTAGGAAGAAGCAACTCACTAGCTAATTGTGTAGCACCACACACCACATATTCAGACGACTGAATTTGAAGCTCTTGTTTTGCCTCATTTAATGTCGAACAAAGTTGTTTTGCATAAGGGAGTAACTTCTCACCCGACTGCGTCAGTTGAATACTGTTTCGCTGCCGAATAAATAGCGTAGTATGAAAGTACTCTTCAAGAAGTTTAATTCTTGCACTTACCGCAGATTGAGTAAGATATAAATTTTCAGCGGCTTTGCCAAAATGACGAGTTTTAGCCACCTCTATAAAGGTGGTGAGAAAGCGTATATCCATGCTTGTATAACAACCGAATCAAGGTACTTTTAAAGTGACACAGATGATACGGCAAGTAAACACAAAAGCACAGAAGCGCACCGTCATAAACGGTACGCTTAATCAAAATTTCACCAAGTCGGCTAATTAGTACTCTTCTTGGTGCAGACGACGCTGCTTATCACGGCGTTGCAAATCTCTTTTCTGCTTTGCCTTCACACTGCTTTGACGCTTTGCATTAGGCTTTCTAGCGTGGAGGTCGTCCTCTTCTACCGAGTCCCATTCATCACGCTGGTAACGATAGTCTTTGCTCATTGATTTCTCTAATTGGTAAGGGTTGTAAACACCTCTCAATTATTGACCTAACGAAGAAAATAGAAAACGAATTTTAATCATCGTAGCGATAAGAAATTTTAATTGTGGTGTTCAAGCAAAAATTCAGACCGCTTATCAAGCAAGCGAAATGCCTACACATCGGGCAACTCAACGCGATTAACTACACAATATTGATAGAAATTAAACAGTTAAAAATTTTTTATTGATAAGAGAAAAAACTTTTGTTTTATCTTCGTTAGGATTTCACTTAAAAGTGCGCTGAACATTCAATCACGTTGGGTACATCATGAAAAGTTTAGCTATTCGACTCTCAGTAAAACCATTTATCGATCGACTTAAGTTCCCTTATGGCTTTCGAAAGTCTGGTGACTTTAGTATTACAGAAGCAGACTTGCTAACGAAATATGGAAAAACTTTATTGGGCCTTGAAAGTGGAGAACTCAGTCCTGAAAGCGACGACGAAAGTCATTTCGTCGATTTTGTAAACGGTAAAGTTCCCGCTGAGAATAGTATAGAAAAAGCATGGGCGAAGTATGTGCGCCTTGCAAGAGGCAAAAAACATTTTTACACGCTTCACAGTAGCGCAAGTAATCAGTCTGACTTTGACGAAGATTACACAGATGAAGAGTTTGATGTGGCTTGATTAATAAAAAGCAAGCGTTGGACGGCCCGTTTTAAACAACGGAAAACCATGCGTTGCAACGACAACAATTCAAAAAAACGCCCACAGTTTTGTGGGCGTTTTTGTTTGTGGGATTATGATCTATATCACAAACTAACACGAACAAAATGGTGAAAACTTAAGGAAAGTCTACACTTAGAGTGTGTTTGCTTATCACTTATATTCAGCGCGACTGTGTTTGCCTGAGTGAAGTATAAGTGGCTGTCTTGTCATAGAGCATCACTCTCTTGTATGAAAAGTCACGTAAAGGAGACTGCCAGCATGATCACCAGCTCAAAACAACTCACCCATTACGCTATCCATGCCACTGATGACAAAATTGGCGGAGTACGCGACATACTTTTCGATGATGAAACATACACCGTAAGATATCTAGTCGCAGATACAAACACTTGGCTTCCCCTTAGCCGAAAAGTTGTTATCTCACCAATATCAGTTGTCAATCTCGATACAGAAAACAATAGTGTGTATATCGATATGACAGTAGAAACGCTAAAGAACAGTCCCTCTATCGACGAGCATAAGCCCGTTTCAAGAGAGTATGAAGAAAACCTCTTTAAGTATTTTGGTTACGGCTATTATTGGATTGGCCCAGGCGCATGGGGAGAGTTTGCTCATCCAAATGAACTGGTTGAATTGCAACACGCTGAAGAACAACAGCAACAGAGCGAAAAACAAGAGAATCACTTAAGAGCATGTGGCGAAGTTGTTGGTTATGAGGTGGCTACCAAAAGCGACAATGTAGGTCACATAAGCAATTTCATTATTGACAACGCTAGTTGGAAAATTGTCGCTATTGTAGTTGATACCAACAATTGGCTGCCCGGTGGTAAACACCTTGCACTACTACCGAAAGATATCAACGAAATTGACTGGGCTGCACATCATGTTTCTGTTTCACTTACCCATGACGAACTACTCGAAAGGCCGGAGATCGATCAAGATAGGTTGGCAGAGACGGGTTATATTGATGCACTGTGCAAAGAGATAAGCAATGTCTCTCAGTAAAAAGAGACAAGAATAAAGGAGAGTTGTTAATACTCTCCTTTTTATTCGCAGAAAAATTCATACATAAGTGCGATAAGACGCTTAACCCGCTCATCGGCTAAACGGTAGTAGATGGTTTGACCGTCTCTTCTGGTCGCCACCATTTTTGATTCGCGAAGCAATGCTAGGTGCTGGGAGATGACAGGTTGAGACACGCTAACCACGTCCAGTAACTCCGTGACCGACTTTTCTTCTTTAAGCAAAGAGCACAACACCATTAAACGTGTTTTGTTTGCGAATTGCTTAAGAAAAATCTCAGCTTCTGATGCATGCTCCATCATACTGTCTGAACCAATAACCCTATCCTCGGACATAATCACTCTCAATTTGTGTGAACTCGGCTCAACTTAGCCACTTATTATACTAAAGTATAAGACAATCTGCTAAGTTGCCAATATATACGACGAAAAACCATAGTTTATATTGTTTTGGAAATGTCTCAAATATACATTAGGATGAACTAATGTATATTTATGCTAACCATTAAGGAATCAACATGCTAATAGATTTGAAATCACGTATTGAGAACATTGAATACGACTTAAGAATGGTCACTGCACAACAAGCTTCGCAAGAAATACAACAAAACAAAGGACTATTGATAGATGTGAGGGAACCCGGCGAAGTCAGCAGCCAGCCAGTTTCAGCTGCCATCAATATTCCTCGAGGCGTGCTTGAAATGAAAATGCTAGAACAAGTAAAAGAAGCGTCAACACCAATATATCTTCATTGTGCATCGGGTATGCGCGCTAAGCTGGCAGCAGAGCAACTAATTAATATTGGTTATGAGAATGTGAGTGTTGTGACATGCCCTATCACAGACATCAACCAAGCTGACATTTGATTTAAGGCTGTGCTATAAGACCCATTAATGTAGTGCGATAATAGCAAATTGAAAAAAGGTCACTCATGCTTAAGTCAACGTTAGAGCAATGGCGCATGTTCAAAGCAGTGGTTGATGCCGGAGGGTTTAACCAAGCTGCAGCAGAAGTACACAAGAGCCAGTCTAGTGTGCACCATGCCGTACAAAAACTAGAAAACGCCATAGGTGTTGTGCTGTTTGAAAATGAAGGAAGAAAGGTCAAACTGTCCCCTCAGGGCGAACTCATGTATCGCCGCGCCTCGTTTTTACTGAATGAAGCGCAAAAACTTGAAGCAGTTGCCAGTAGTCTGCAATCGGGTACTGAAACAACATTGCGTATTGCGGTTGACATTATCTTCCCTTCTGAGCTCTTGTATAACGTGCTAGCGAAGGTATCAGCTGAATTTCCTTTGCTCAGAATTGAGATTGAAGAAACTGTGTTAAGTGGCGCAAATGCACTGCTTAATGATGGCAAAGTTGACTTAGGGATCTCACCATTTGTTTTTCCCACAGGATTTAGCGAAGACTTGTGTGAAATAGAATTTGTTGCTGTCGCGCATGTCGACCACCCACTGCACCAGCTCAATAGAACACTGACTTTGGAAGATTTAAAAGCACACAGACAAATTGTAGTTCGAGATTCGTCTGCTGAACGCAAAGCTGATGTGGGCTGGTTGGGTGCCGAGCAACGCTGGACTGTAGGCCATGTTCGAACGTCTCTTGATATCATTGCACAAGGCTTAGGATTTGCTTGGCTCCCTATCGCTATTATTCAAGAAGAGTTGGACAACGGAACCTTGCTACCCCTCCCCCTAGACAATAACGCGGCACTGCGCAAAGCGTTGCTGTACCTGTCATTTGAAGACGGTGACTCGCTAGGCCCCGCAGCAAGGGCATTTATGGGTGAACTTCGTTATCAGACCATGAATCTTCCATCTAGTGATTTCATTCACGACACATGAATATACCAGCTGGCGACCAATAACCACGATTTAGCGACTTCTAGGTTTATTACTGAATAGATGAACGTACGTATGTATGGCACGCTTGAGTCACTATGCGATGATAGCAGAGAGCTGCTCGCCGCCCAAAACGAAACCAAATAGCGATATTGATACACCAATAAGGGCCACCGCGCCGTCATCTGCGGCCATACCAATTGCCATTATAAATACCGCAAATGCAGGTATTAGCCCCATAAATGGAATGAGTTCCAGAGGAATCATTACTAAACCACAACCTACGCAGCATAAAGCAATTAGCGAGCGGAAAACGGTCTGACGCATAAAAAAGCACCGAGGAACTAGGAATCTATCTACTCTGACGGCATACGGTTTTACTTTTTCAACAATAACGCGCAATTGATCTGCCTCACACTCTAGCTCCATTACTTTTTGTGGTAACCATGGGTGACGCCGACCAAGTAAAATTTGCAAAGAGATGAGTAAGATTGTCACACCTGCGATTGACGGGACACCGGGGATGGCGCCAATAGGTGTACACGCGATAAAAGATGGCAGCGCAAGCATTGGACCGAATCCACGCTTTTCCATCACGTCCCAAAATTCGCCAAACTCAAAAACGTCTTGTTTGCGACGAGGCTGCATTTTTCCAAGCATCTCGTACAACGTCATTGATCTTACTGCTGTTTTCGCCCACATATTCAATTCCTTTGAGTATAGTCACACCTGTAAAATGGCACTAGATGAGACATTTAAGACACTACCGTCTCCCCTTTTCGAGTATTTATCTCATTGCATCCTTTGAACAGGTACTCATTAACATTTGAATTAATTGTGCGAAAAATATGCCATTTGCTTAATTTACTCTTTCGTACAACAGTAGGAATGGTAATTGCTAATTGCTAAAGGTAATACTGGCTAATAGTGCCTACAATAAAACTAGAGCCTAGCGCGTTTTGGCACCAAGCAATCGTAAAATCATGGCAAAAAAGTGGTTTATATTACCTTTCTTTCGCTAGGCAAGAGTGTCAAAAGCTAAATATAAAATACGTTAACCCACCGGATTGTGTTAGCGTATGATAAGAATAATTTGTTGATATTATTCCATAATTTTTATGTATGGAATAAAAAGAGAAGGACATCCAAGTGCTAACTATCTTACTCGTTGATGATGACGCTGAATTTACTGAAGTGGCATGTACGATAATTGAATTTCTTGGTCACGAAGTACTGACTGCTGCTACGCTCGAAGAGGCGCGCAGTTGGTTAGAAAAAGAAACCTTCGACCACATTCTGCTCGACTTTATGCTGCCCGACGGCAGCGGCGCACACTTGTTTAATGAACTTGACGCGTTGCCGAAGCGTCCACGCGTAACGCTAATCACCGGCCACCCTTCTGTTAAAGGTGTGATCAAAGGGTTGTGCGGCCCAAATATCGATTATCTCGTCAAACCCATTCAGCGCGAAGAAATAGAAGCAGTTCTAAGCCAAAAACCCAAAGCTCAAGTAAAACCAGAAGATAAAATAGAGAAGCATTTTGACCTTCTAATTGGTGAGTCGCCAGTTATGAAGGAACTGTACAAACTGATCTCTCGAGTGAGTAAAACCAGTGCAAACGTAATGCTATTAGGTGAAAGTGGTGTAGGTAAAGAAGTGGTTGCAGCCGCCATACATCGCGCTTCAGAAAGTGAGGGGCCTTATATTGCTACCAACTGCGGTGCATTTTCAAAGGAACTGATTGGAAGCGAGTTGTTCGGGCACGAGAAAGGCGCCTTTACTGGCGCAGTCGGTCGAAAGGAAGGCGTGTTTGAACAAGCAGAAGGCGGAACATTATTTCTCGATGAAATCACTGAAATGCCAATTGATATGCAGCCTAACTTGTTGCGAGTGTTAGAAAATAAGGTTGTCATTCGCGTGGGTGGAACAAAAACTATCCCAGTAAATTGTAGGGTTGTTTCAGCGACAAATCGAACAATGGAAGAAATTGCCCAAAGTAAGGTGCTGCGCGAAGATATTTACTTCAGACTTGCCGTATTTCCTATCACTATTCCACCATTACGAGAGCGCAAAGAAGATATCCCGTTGCTAGCTAAAACCTTTATCGAAGAGTTTAACAAAGACAATGGTGCCAATTTTAAATGGGAAGAGTCTCAATTAGATACGCTTCAAGCCTACGATTGGCCAGGCAATGTTCGAGAATTACGCCATTTTGTTCACCGTGCCGCCATCATGAGTGACCCGGAAAAGCAAAACATAGAACTGCCAAAAACCATAGAGTCACCTTTTGCACAAAAGCAAAGCACTACACCAGCACTGCAAGCAGGACGGACAATTGAAGACGTTGAAAAAGAGTTGATTTATGCGACGCTCGATAAAGTAAACGGCAACAAAACCATGGCAGCAGAAATGCTAGGGATCAGTACTAAAACGTTGTACAACCGTTTACACGCCTACGGCGACTTAAGCAAAGATGATTAGAGCATTAACCGTTGCCAAGGGGTAATCAGTATGACTAATGACGAGTTTTCTCAACTTAGTGTTTTCGTACACGATGCGCGTAAACCCTTAAATCGTATTTCTATGCAAGCAGAGCTTGTAAAAATGGCACTTAATGGCGAAGTGCCGCCAGAAAAAGCGCTAGCCGCGTTAGATAAAATTATAAGCAGTGCGAAAGACTGCAGTCACACTCTTGCTGAACTTACTTCAGCGATGAGTGTGAACATTTCGGAATAAATGGATGATCACCAAATTACTCTCATCCTTGTACAGTTGGATTATTATCGTTGTACTTGTGATTGTTGTGATGACCGCAAACTCGTTTTACGTGGTTAGTACGCTAAATGACTTGTCAGCACTTGAAGCTCGCTTATTTACTACCAACAGAGTGATAAATGCCGTTAACAGATTACACGTTGCCGTTCTGCGAGTGGAATCCGGCCAACGTGGCTATATGCTAACGGACAATGAAGACTATCTAACCGATTACACCGAAACATTGAGTGTGTTAACCGAACTTATTGATGAGGTTGAGGTTAGTGCCTTCTCATCCGATATTGAAGAACAACCTGCACGTATATCAGAACTTCTTGAGCTTACACGACTAAAAATCAATGAAATGATTGAAGCGGTTGAATTGACTAAGTCCGGTGCCAACACCCAAGCACTGGCGCTCGTTAATAGTGATAAAGGCTTTAAGCTCTACAAACGCTTTGAAGCCTTGTTTAGGCAAATCGATGACTCTGAACGAGACATGCAGGGTACGCATTTAGCAAATTTGATGAGTTTACGCAGAGACTCAGTCAATACACTGATAATTTCATCAGCAACCACGCTCTTGTTAATCATTACAGTGTTTCTCCTACTTAAAATCAATACTCGTGAGCACGAAAAGTATCAAGAGGACTTAGAAAATATCAACGAGCAGTTGGAGTCTCGCATTGAGGCGCGCACACAAGAGCTCAGCATGTATTCAGATGAATTGGCGCGCAGTAATAGAGAGCTTGAAGACTTCGCGTTTGTGGCCTCTCACGATTTACAAGAACCTTTGCGTAAAATTCGCGCATTCGGCAATCGGTTAGAGTCGGGATACGCCGATGTTATTGACGAAAGAGGTAAAGATTTTCTCGCTCGGATGCTAAACGCAGCAGAGCGAATGTCTATGCTCATTTCAGACTTACTGGCATTTTCGCGTGTGTCGACAAGAGGCAAAGACTTTGGCGACGTTGATTTAAATAAGGCACTTAGCAGCGTGCTAAGTGATTTGGAAATTGCCATTGATGAGAAGTCAGCAAAGGTCAATATGGACCATTTGCCAATCATTCGCGGCGACCGAACTCAGATAGAACAATTATTTTTGAATTTAATTTCCAACGCACTCAAATTTCAGCCCGAAGGCGTAGCGCCTGAGGTAAACGTGACGTGCTCAGTGCCTGATGAAGCAGAGCTGGCCGACATTGTCATGTCTGATGAGTTTGACTGGGTGAAGATTAAGGTCGCTGACAATGGCATTGGTTTTGACCAGTCGTTTGCTGAAAAAATATTCGCGCCATTTCAGCGCTTACACGGAAGAACTGAATATAAAGGGACGGGTATTGGTTTAGCGGTATGTCGACGCATAGTAGAAAGACATAACGGCCAAATTACCGCACAGAGCGTACAAGGAGAAGGAGCTACATTCACCATTCTAGTACCAAAAGACAGCGAGCCTTTTGGCTCTAATAATAACGGAGAAAAGCACAATGACGCGTAAACAGACCCAACCAATAAATATTCTTATGGCTGATGACGACGAGGACGATCGCCTACTAACAGTTGATGCACTAAAAGAAAGCCGCGTTTTAAATAACCTTTTTTGTGTTGAAGACGGTGTTGAGCTTTTAGAGTTTCTAAGACACGAAGGAAAATATACTGACCCTGCGGCAGCACCTCGCCCCTCTTTAATCTTACTTGATTTAAATATGCCAAGAAAAGATGGTCGCGAAGCGCTGCAAGAGTTAAAGAACGACCCTAAATTGCGCAGTATTCCAGTTGTTATTCTTACCACGTCGAAAGAAGAAGAAGACATGTTAAGAGGGTATGACTTGGGCTGTGCATCATATATCACTAAGCCAGTTAACTTCGAAGGCCTTGTAGAATTGATGCGAGCGCTAGGACGTTACTGGATAGAGTTTGTAGAGTTGCCACACGAGTAAAGAGGTTCTAGATGGCAGAGGTTATAAAAATACTGTTAGTTGAGGATGACGAAGATGATTACTTCTTAACCTCTGATTATCTAGCAAATTGTGAGTCGCCTAAGTTTGAGTTAACTTGGGTGACGAACAGCGCTGATGCGCTTGACGTGCTCAAGACTCACAGTTTCGATTTGTGCTTGTTAGACTACCTACTAGGTGTGGAAAATGCCATTGATGTACTTGGCGCGTTAAAATCTAATCAAATTAATTTGCCCGTTGTTATATTAACTGGCCAGTCAGATGCCGCCGTTGACGAAATGGTCATGCGTGCAGGGGCTGCTGACTATTTACAGAAGTCTGAAATTGAAACTCCGCGATTTATGCGCACTATTCGCTATGCTATGGTGCGTAGAGATATTGAAAACGAGCGTCTTGAACGCAATAAAATTGAGCAAAAGAACAAAGCGAAAGACAAGTTTTTGGCTCATCTAGGCCACGAGTTGCGCACTCCGCTCACGTCTATCCTTGGTTACACAGAATTGCTGATAGACGACGCAAAAAATCAAGGGATACAACAAGAACTCTCGATTATTCATTCCAACGGCAAACACCTACTCAGTTTGTTAAACGATCTGTTGGACATGTCGCGCATCATGGCGGATAAGTTGGAGCTGAACGTAAAAGATGTCAACTTAACGGCATTTCTTACTGACATTCATTCCCTGATGGGTCTTAGCGCCAAAGACAAAGGCGTTAGCCTTAACCTCATTGCAAATACCCGTGTCCCAGAATTTATAAGAACTGACCCTACCCGTCTGCGTCAAGTATTGCTAAACCTAATCTCTAATGCAGTTAAGTTTACTGATAAAGGGAGTATTACGCTGACTGTTTCGTTAGACGAAAGCGATGCACAATCAAACGCTAAGCTGCGTTTCTCGGTTGCAGATACGGGAATAGGCATGCCACCAGATAAGCTTAGAAATATCTTCCAGCCATTTGAGCAAATTGAAGATGTGATGAGAGCGAATCACGGTGGCGCGGGGCTTGGGTTAGCTATCTGTAAGGAGCTGGTCACTAAACTAGGTGGTGACATTGCCGTTAGCTCTAAGCTAGGAGAAGGCAGCACCTTTACGTTTGATATAAACCCAGGCGATATCTCATTACAACCGAAAGTCGAACTGATATTAGGGCAAATAGCACCTGTTGAATCAGGACATATCAATTTACAACTTAGCGGACGTGTACTCATTGTTGATGATTTGCGAGAAATACGCCGACTTACAGGGCACCTGGTTAGTCAGTCTCAAGCAGATATTAGTTTCGCTGAAAATGGTGTTAAAGCGCTAGAAGCTGTACTTCAAGCCGATGAAAGTGACACGCCATTTGACTTGGTTCTGATGGATATACACATGCCGGTAATGAATGGCATTGAAGCATTGCATGCGCTACGACGCCACGGTCAAAAGCTACCAGTGGTTGCAGTAACAGCGGCTAGTCGTAAAGGACTTAGAGACTCACTAATAGAAGAAGGCTTTAATGATGTTATCGGTAAACCTATCGATAAGCTCGCGTTAGCTAAGCTTTTAGGTAAGTACCTGTCAGGTAGCCATCCAGATACCTTTTCTAATGTAGAGAAGCATGTCAGTAACATGCCAATGAAAAAACCTTATGCGCCTGAAGATGTTCGCTTCACTGAGCGCTCTAAAGCGCCAATTAAATCATCGCCATCAAAGCAAGAAGAAGTAAGCGATAAAGGGAAAAGTGTTCTTGTTATTGAAGACGACGAAGATGCAGCTGAGTTACTCCAACTCTTCCTAACTCACTTGGGAAATCAAGTTCACGTAGAATACTGCGGGGCTGATGCGCTGCAATTAATCGACGATAAGCAGTTTGACCATGTATTGATGGACCTGACACTTCCAGATTATGACGGCTATGAATTAGCTGGGTTAATTAAAAAAGCAGTACCAGAGGCGACAATCACCATTGTCAGCGGTCATGAAGCTAATGAGGACCGTATGAAATCAATAGGCATTGACAGTGCACTGTTAAAACCAGTGACAAAAGATGACCTCGCTTCAGTATTGAAGTAAAAAGATGCTAATGGAGATAAAAGTAGAACATTAGAGCCCGTTTTTATTCATGCTTGGCGGGCCGTTATAGAGTGAGAAAATATTACAGAGATATGAAACGAAACTGTGTGACTGTTTCAAAGCGACGCTCTCCCCGCCCCGAATAAAAAAATATAACCCATACAATTCAAAAGCTTAAAGACTTGCAAAGCTTGGTACAAGCGTTGCAGCACCTACTGTGAACCCATAAAATTTAAGGAGAATATTATGGCTACGCAAACATCTACTCGCTCTCATGCAGGTAAATCAAACGGTGCAGCGCAGACAAATGGCATTAAAGAGCCTGCACATCCGGTGACAGATAGTCTACAAGCGACACTACATGCGTCGGTAGATAAATTAGCTGACAGCGCAGGTATCGCTGAAGAGAATATTCGCAAGACCGCAGCGTCTTCTGCTGAAAATATGTCTGCGCGAAAACGCCTTGCAGAGAAAAAATGGCATGCGTCTAAGGTCCGTGCATATGCGATTGAAAACCCAGTAGCAACTGCGGGTATTGCATTTGCCGCAGGCATGCTAGTAACGTCTCTACTACGCAAAAAATAGTCATGGGCACTGCACCTGACTTCCGCCGGGCTCAATTTATATTGAGTCCGGCAAATCCATACCAGTTAACTGCTCCGAGAGCGAGCACGCTCTTTTTCGCTGAAGATGAGGAGACGGAAACTGATGAAAGAATTAAACAGCCCTACCCTGACCCTACGTTTAACGATGTTTTCGAATCATTGCAAAACGCCCTGAATCAGAAAAAGTCTCAATACTTTGCTTTTTGTGAACTTGTCAACAGCGAACTCGTACTCGTTAAAAAGTCGTTTTTTGTCACTGTTTTTGCCGCACTTTCTGCATTTGCTGTAGGAACCGTTTGTTGGCTCATATTCAACATTGCACTGGCTGCTATTTTTCACGAACTCGGCATTCACTTTATTGCCAGTTCTCTTATTTTGCTGCTGCTTAATGCGGTCACCGCCTGGGGCCTATTTCGCTTAGCAAAGAACGCCTACGGTTACCTGAGCTTTTCTCGTGTTATAAAGCTTTTAGAGCGAGTAGTAGGCACTAAGTAATGTTTTGGTGCTGCGAGCACAAAAGGCCGAATAAACTGCTTAACTATAGAAAGGAGTGAAAAATGAATGTTTTTATCAAGTCAAATATTCGCGAAATTGCCGAAAAGGAACATACTTACTTTGTACAAAAACACAATGCCGAGGTTGCACTTACCCAAGCGAAGAGGCAATGTAAACTGTTAATGGGTAAACCCGAAACGATCATAGGTATCGCGGGTGTTGGCGCATACAAAGGCGCCAGCGATGCAAAACCTAAAGCAAGACGAAATCAAGCACTTATGGCGATCAGCCGCACGGCGCTACTATCGCTATTTCAATAAAATCAGCACGAAGTACAAGGAATTTGTCTGATGAGTAATATTACTAGAAAACGTAATTTCACCAAGCGAGCCTGCGCACTTTGCGCGAGCGTTTTTGTATTGGGAGGACTCGCAGCATGCTCATCAACGCCAGTTGCAGCTCCTACCCCTTATAAAGCTTCGACAACTAAGGGCGGCTATGGCTATTCAAGTGAGAAGATTTCAGGCAATACCTATCAAGTGCGATTTAAAGCAACAGACAAAACCCCGGCAGACTTGGTTCAGCAATACGCCTTACATCGCGCGGCAGAAATAGCACAGCAAGAAGGGTTTACATTCCTTGCAGTACAAAAAACTAACGTTGACAAAAAACCAGTTCTCGCAAGAGAAATTGTGGCTACTAATGATAAACCTGTAGTCTTACCAAATGACAAACAATGCACTATGTCTGGCTGTGACAACGTCGCCCAGCCCATGGCTGGCGCAACGTCCAACGACGTAGTGAAGACACAGATAAATAACATCTACTATACAATTACTATAGAAATGGCAAATAGTCCCAATGAGCTTCACAAAAACGCATTAAGTGTATCTGAGCTACTTGCAAAGCCTCTCAAACCGAAAAACTAGCACCGTTAAATTAAGCCAATTTCTTATGTTGTAAAGCGCGTTTCACTTGTGAAATCGCGCTTTTTTATCACTTATTAACAGGTTCTAGCTAAAAGTGGGTTCATGCGCTGTTAATCTGCTTTTAATCTTGCATGAAAGCGCATGTCATCAACGCTGTATATCCTTAAAGCATGTCACTACGGTTCTTCCTTTCTTAAAGAGTTGGTAGTGAATTAGGTTTTACGTATTTGCAGACTTAAGGAGTCCAGCGATGAAAACACTATCAACACAATTTACGAAAATAGCTTTGGTAATGACAACAGTATGCGTGACAATGGGATGCAGTGCGGTGGCTAAGACGCAGCTAGCTGATTCCAACGTAAACAAAAATGCGACCTTACAAGCAAAGGCAATAGATAATGCGCTTCTCTATTCGGATGAGTGTATTACGGAAAGAGAAGTCGTTAATGCACAAAAAATGTGGGGCAACGGTATTGTTAGGATCGGTAGCGTATATTCAAACAACGGGGATTATGCCCTAGAGGCCGCTGATTTTATTCAAGACATGTACGGATACGATCTAAGCAGCGTGCTATTTAAACCTACTTTGGCAGCTAATGATCAGTTCCGCTCTAGTTTCGACGCAGCACTCTCTTACTTTGTTGGGGGTAACGATGCATATGCTGAAGACAAAGGTTTTGCAATTAAGCCCTATACCAATGTTAAGTTTGATAATGTGGGCATCATCAATAATAGCTGTCGTATGGCAGTAGCCATGGGCAATTATTTTTTTACTGACACCTCTGGCGGTGAGACTAAGGTAGAGTATACCTTTGCTTATGTGAAAGACAGCGATGGTGATTTGCGTATCGTTGCTCACCAATCGTCTCTACCCTACAACCCCGCTTCAAATTAATCTGAGCATGATGCACTGCAACCGCTGGAACATCGTGAAATAGCGGTGTTCCAGCAGTAACAAAAAACAGCGCTAATTACTGTCTAAATGTAGTGTATTCGCCCGTTCAATCCACTCAAGATCTTTGGTCTGTTCGTCGAGCGTGCCCTTAGCATCTTCTAAGAAGATTTGGCAAAAGTAATCTACTGCTTTTAACCGATCTCTATAGCCCTTTAACTGTACTTCCATTTCTTGCATGGCATTGGAAAATTCACAGTTCGATTTTGCAAGTTCATAATCACATTTAAGATAAGCACAAAGCACATCAGCGGCTTTTGCAAGTACAACATGCTCATCGTCCTTGTCTTGCTCAATTAGCGGTGTGTATCTAGCCTGTAATGCTTCGGGTAACGTTTTTATTAACATTGCTTCAAAACGGCGCTCGAGCTTTTTTATTGCCGCTGTAGTTTCTGGATCATGATACTTGACGGGGCTTGGTATATCACTCATTCCTGCAATTTCGCTTCCCTCATGAAAAATCGCCATCGCCGCCACGCGATCAGGATTTATGTCTTCACCAAACACATCACACGCAATCGCGCCCAACATATGCGCAACGACAGATGCCTCGTAAATGTGGGTAGAAAGCATCTCGTCTTGGAATTGCGCCATTAACGGCCAACGCTTTACATTTTTCGCTCGTTGCATCAAACCAATAAAAGCTGAATGTGTATTTGCCATAGCGCGCTCCTTGTCGTGATTATTATTACCACGTTCACCTGTAAAACTACTACGTTAAGTGAGCTGTGTAAAAAGTGCAAAAAATACTGTAAAGCCGAATAGCTTTGGAGACAACAACACGTACTTAAAAAAATAAAAATTCAAGTTTTTACATATAAAACATATAGATAGCAAAGAGGCACAAAGTTAGCATTACCTATTGTGAATGTAACGGAAGCAATAAGAGGATTTAGCTATGTTAGGTTGGGCAATTACATTTTTTATTATCGCCATTATTGCAGCAGTTTTTGGCTTTGGAGGCATCGCAGGTGCAGCAACAGGTATCGCACAGTTTCTATTCTTTGTGTTTATCGCGCTGCTAGTAATTTCACTTATCGCAAATGCGCTACGTGGTCGATCGCCTAAGGTCTAGATAAGATTTATTTCAAGGAAAAGGAGAAAGGATATGTTTTCATTTAAAAATTTGTCAAAGGTACTAGTTGCTTCAGCTTTTGCTCTTTCACTCGCCGCATGTGGTGATGGTGAAGCAGAAGACGCAGGGGAAGAGCTAGACGAAATCGTTACTGATGCTGGTAACGCAGTAGAAGACGCTTGTGAAGATGTGAAAGAAGGCGTAGACGCTGAAGATAAAGATTGCTAGACAATCACCGATGAAAAAGCCAGACATTGTCTGGCTTTTTTGTTTCTGTCTGTAAAGCAAGCTTTCACTACACTTCCTGACCGCCTAATTCTCGTGCGAGATCATCTAAGGTGCTTAACGTAATATCAAACTGCCCGAGTATATAGCGATACTTAACACTCACGTGGTGATCGCTGCGACCAAATTTCACTTTTAACCCTTCAGCATCGATATGCTTTACAGTATTGAGAAATCGGTACGCTGACATTTCGCTTTCGAATTCAAACTCTACCGTATTTTCCATTTATGCCAGCACCTCTGGATGCGCATTCAGCACAGCACTTAATCGTTGTATAAACGGTTTATCTGATTCGGTTATCGTCGCCACCGTTAACCAATCGGCTAAAATGTCGGACGCCGTTGAAGACACACCTTGTTCAAGTTTTGCTGTCATCATCTGAAGCTGTACACTCGAACGTATAGAGGCATCTTGTTCAGGGCTAGGCATATCTGTACTCACTTCTAACGCAACAGTAAGCCACTGCCTGTCATGCAAAGTGTTCGCTGTGTCATCCACTTGGGTAGAGTGTTCTAATAGGGAAGTCCATCGCTTACCTAACGTGGCTTTAAGTGACGCTTCATCTTCACTTAAATCAGTCACTTTCGATTGTACCAGTGAGACAAGTGCATTCACTTTTTGCTTGAGCATTTGCTCTTGCTTATTTAGCTCTGCTTCGTCGCGATTAGTCTCAAGGCGCGCGATCTTCTTTTCTAGCTTACTACGCAGCGCTTTAGGCAGCGACTGCGCACTTTCTGACAACGCATGAATTCTCTCGTCAAAGTCATGGGCGTGGATGTCAATTACAGCAATGGCTGCATCCAATTCGCTGACTTGTTTATCAAACGCACTGCTTTGTGATTGTCGCTGTGCTTTCAACTTTTCAAAAACCGCATCATTAACCGCTTTAAACTCAGCCCAGAGCCTACTCTCTTCGCGTTTACCCGCATGACCTACTTGCTTCCACTGAGCCTGAAGTTGTTGCGCTTCAGTCGCTGCATTAGCCATGTCTTCATTGTCCAACAACATCTTTACACTTGAAATTAGCGTGCGCTTTTGCTGTTGATTATCGCGCTGCCACGCGTTGATCTTGTCAACCAACACTGAGGAAACTGCTTTCCATTCGTGTTTTAGGTTTTCATACACAGTACGCTCAACTTGTCCTGCCGAATGCCACTGCTTTGATAATTTGTCATACGCTTTGGCAAGCTCCGCTGCTGGCATTTCAACGTCAAGCGCTTGTGCCGCTTCAATTATACGTTGGCGTGTTTCTAGTGCTTCACTGCGCTTCGCATCAAGCTCTGCATAGTATGCACGACACGGTTCAAATGCTTGCTCTAGCGCAATATCAAACGCTTGCTGAAGCGTATCATCTTCACTGTTTTCGCTCTGAATGCTGGTAAGCGACAACCATTGCTGGCGAAGATACTTAATTGCATCACTGCGGGCTTTGATGTTCTCGGCAGGTGACTCAGCCAGTGCTTTCGCTTCTTCAACCAAAGCGGGCTTTCTAGGTGCTGCTAGGTAATCTTGCCAACCAGCTAAACGAGAGACATCTTCACAGGTTTTTTGATAACGCTTCTCCAATGACACCTTTGCACTTTCTGACAACGCTTCAAAACTCACTTTTAACTTGTTGAACTTTGCCATAGCAACGCGAAACTTGCCTTGCGCTATCAAGTTATCGATAAGTGTTAGCTGCTTTTTAATGGCATTGATCGACGATGCCTGTTTTGCTTTAAACGCTTTCGCCTTGGCGTTTACCCGTTTATTCGCTGTATTAAAACGCTGTGCAAACGTGTTTGGCAGTTGTATAAGCGTACTTTTTACTTCGTTATAGCCTTGTTTGGCTTCATTAAACTCACTCAAGATTGTCGATTCAACGTCACCGTCTTGTGCATCTATCTTCGAAGCAAGTTCCTCTAAACTTTGCAAGCGGACTAGCAATTTTTGTCCATATTGCTGTTGCATTGAAAAGCTATCGAGCTTTTCATTGAGCACAGCAACAACATCACTGTATGCACGAAGGCGATTATCGCTAATACCGCCCTCCATTAGGTGTCCCAATTGCTCAATGGTTGCCTCAAGTCCACGAACGCTCTCGTTTACGGTCGCCACATCAGCTAACGTCGCATCACATAAACGCTCTTGGAAAAGCCAATTCACTTGCTGCGTGGCGTAGTCAAGTTGTTGGTCACATAACGCTTTTGTATTGGCTATCTCTAACGCTTTTTGCTGTTCTTCCCATGCTGGACGTATTCGCGCTAGATAGCGCTCGACTTGCTCTGCAATGCGTGCCTGCTTTTCTTCAAATAACGCTTTGTCTTGGGTATCAAGCACATCACATTGAAACATGAGGCCTTTGAGCTCACTCTCCAAATGTGCCTGTTGTTCAATAACAAATTGCACATCAGGTTTATCCAGTAACGCCTGATATTTGGACAAGCATAATGTGAGCTGCTTTTTTAGCTCTACAGGTTTTTGATCAGCCAATCTGATAGCGTCTATACGTGCATCTATGTGCGCTCGTATGGATTCGTCGTGAACTTTCTTGGTTAGTTTTTGAAGCACATTTACATCAGATTCTTCGTTAACGATATGTTGGCGAAGTGCTTCGCTGCTCGTGTTTGAAAACACGAACTGCGTGAACGAAGGCTTACTGATTTTAGTCATCAGTTGTTTAGACAATTCATCATCATCTAACAAACTGGGATCGCGCTGTACAATCTGAATAATAAGTTCGCTATTGGCTGACTCTGTAAGGAAACTGGCCTTTTCATCAGCTCGAAGGGCGATGTCACTTTGCCCCAAAATAGCGTCGTTCACTTTTTGCTCACAAACTCGCTTTACCTTTGGTGCTCTAGCGATTTGCGACATTTTCAGCCAAAGTGCAAACACATTTAGCTTGTTAAGCGCTGCTAAACTTACGTCGGCATTATCATCGTTAAATGCCAACTCATGAAGAATTGTTTTCTCTGTTGCCTTTTCTGGTGAAAGGCTTTCGATGGCCTGAATCCTTTTCTCAGGCTTTGAGCTTGCATGTGCAGGCGCAAATAGTCGACTAAATATCATCCTGTTTAAACCGCGCTATAGTATTTTTATCATCTTGAGGTTCATTTAAAGAGCGCTTAAAGTCCGACTTACTTTTATGGACAATTTCACCACTCTCACCTACGGTCATATGCTCAGAAGACTTCTCAACTTTTGACTGGTAAAGCATGACAGCTTGCATGCTGCTTGCCTTTTGCTCTTCACTTAGTGGCGTGCCATCAGGCCACTTTCCAGTTTCAACGGCACTGCGCAAACGCTCGAAAATCTCAGGCGTCATGCTGGCTAATAATGCATCTATATTCATTTAGGAAAAACGCTTAATGTAAACAATACGTGCGCGGTTAACGAGGTACCATACAAAGCCCACTACCGCACCTAAAATTGCTAGGTTGTGTTGCAGATCACCAGGGCGGGTTCCACCCCAATACATAAAACCGAAACTCGCTACAAAAATTAACATTGCAAGTAGCGACTGGTTTTGAATGCTTTGTAACTTCTGAAATCGCTGTAAGCTTTGTTTGCGCTCTATATCTTCAGACGTTGCATCACCAATCTTAAAACCACACTGAGGACATGTTTTCGCCTTATCAGACGTTTTCTTATTACATGAAGGACAGTCAACTAATGCCATATGTTGCTCCTGTTTGTTAGGTGCGAGAGATAAACGCGTTGTGCCTAGCACTCTTCGTTTTTACGCGGACGGGTATCATACTTAACTTAATGGCAACAATGAAGTCGATTACACCGTTTTAAAAACAAAAAATGCGTGTTAAGCACAACAGAATCGAAGGCTTGAACACGCATTTAGCAAGGGCTAATGCCCTTTACTGTATAGACAATCTACTTCTTATGTCTGCTCCAGTAATCGTTTACCGTTTCTTTCATTTCTTTGCACAGTAGCATAATGCCAAAAAGGTTCGGTAGGGTCATTACCACAATGGCAACAGCAGACAACGCCCACACAAGGGTAGTATCAGAGAACGCTGCCCAAACGAAACCGGCAACATAAATGACGCGATATGGCATAACTGAACGCGGCCCTAGTAGGTAAGTCATAGCACGATCACCGTAATAAGACCAAGCAATAGCCGTTGAGAACGCAAACAACATTAAGCCGATTGACACAATGTACTGCCCAAAATCGCCAAAGAAACCGCGGGTAAACGCGATAGTAGTCAACGCAGCAGAATGTACCAGAGACTTACCGCTTACTTCTAAGTTTTCTTTAACTGGCTTTCCATCGACAATCTTCAACGTACCCGTGAAAAGATCTTCACTACCGACAGAATATTTTACATCTTCAGCAACTGAACGAGAATTTAGCAACGTAAAGCCATCGCTTACTGCTGTGCCATTAACTACGGTAATTGACCCCGTATAAGCTTCTACTGCATTGCCCTCAACTTCATTAAGGTAACCGTATAGCTTATCGACATCGGCCTGCTTGGTGTCATCATACTGACCCGCTACAAAGAACATATCCGAGCGGTCAAAGACATTCTCGTGTTTTTCTTTCCACACGCCAGAAGACAAAATAACAAGGCCCGTCACAGTACAAATCAAAATCGTATCGATGAAAGGCTCAAGCAACGACACCATACCTTCAGAGGCTGGCTCTTTGGTTTTTGCGGCTGCGTGAGCAATTGGCGCTGAACCCTGACCCGCTTCGTTAGAAAACAGACCACGGTTTACACCACGATTAAATGCATAAGCTAGAGACGCACCTAAAAAGCCACCCGCAGCTGCGGACCCAGTAAACGCATCACCAATTACACTTGCGAATGAAGGACCGATATTTTCTAAATTCGCTAAGATAACGGCCAGCGCACCAATTAGGTAAATCACTGCCATCACTGGCACAACTCGCGCGGTAAACGCGGCAATACGCTGAATACCACCAAGAATAACGAGCGCCAGTAGAATACCTAGCACGCTCCCTACCATCCAAGGCTCAAATCCAAATGTCGCCTCAATACTTTGCGCAATACCATTACTTTGAGGAAGGTTACCCGTACCAAAAGAGCTAACAACCGTAGCGATGGCAAATGCAACCGCTAGCCATTTCATGTTTAAGCGACGGTCCATGTAATACATAGGGCCACCAGCCATAGTGCCATCTTCTGTTTTCACACGATATTTATGGGAAAGCGTAACCTCAACAAATTTGGTCGTCATACCTAAAAATGCAGTAACCCACATCCAGAATAATGCTGCTGGGCCACCTAAAAAGATAGCGAAAGCTACGCCAGAAATATTACCGGTTCCTACCGTGCCTGATAATGCCGTGGTTAGCGCACGAAAATGCGTGGTGTCACCTGGATCGCTCTCTTTGTCGAATTTACCCGTAACAACTTGCCACGCGTGCTTGAAGAAACGAATTTGTGGAAACTTAAGATAGACAGTGAAAAATAGACCGACGCCTAATAGCACGTAAGGAAACCAAAACGCGCCTCCTAGAAAGCCATCTAACATCGTTAGAAAACCGTATAACCCTTCCAAGGTACTTCCCCTTTTTTATTATGATTACTTATTTATTGTGATTATTGTCGTAGCTTTTTGATTCGAGAGCGTTTAGGGCAACCTAACTGCAATACAAAAAGCGACTTTGAACGCACTAAAAGGCCTCTTAAAGAGGCCTTTTTAACAGAAGCTCGTGCTTCTAACTATACTTTCTTAGCCTTTCAGCTTTTTTACTACCGCATTAACGCCAATAAGTAAATCTTCACCTAACTGTCGACTGCGCTGAACAGACCAGCCGTAGACATCATCCGGTACATCAGCGTTATCCTTAAATGGCATTTCAACGGTATACGCCATACATTTGAATTTTTCACCAACCGCATTTGACGCCACGGTTAGGTTTGCCTTACCCGGCTCATCTTTGTCATAACCAAATTCATCTTGGAATTCAGGCGTAGCATTTAACAGTGCTGATTTGAAGGTGTCTTCTAGCGCTTTAATATCGTCGTTGTAACTAGGGTTCCCCTCGCTGCCCGCAACAAAGTTGTACGGCAATGCCTCATCACCGTGCAAATCTAGGTACATATCTACACCAATTTCAGACATAGCATTTAGCACATAAAGAACTTCTGGGCTTTTTTCTGCACTCGGCGTTGCCCATTCACGATTTAGATTAGTGCCTACAGCATTAGTACGAAGGTGACCTCGCGCGCTTCCATCAGGGTTCATGTTCGGCACAATGTAAAATACAGCGTTATCAAGCAACTGTCGCGCCAAACCATCTTGCTCGTCGAGCAAGCGGTAGATAATACCCTCCGCGCACCACTCAGCCATCGTTTCACCAGGATGCTGACGCGCAGTGATCCACACCTTTTTCTTTTCAGGTGTTTCTTCTCCAATCACAAGCAATGACATGTCGCGGCCATCGAGCGTAAGACCTAAGAATCGATGTTCACATAACAGTGACATTTGCGCATCGTGCACAAGGTCCAAATGACGCTCGTAGCTATACGGAATAAAATACGCAAAGTAGACACTAGGCTGTTCTAGCGTTAGTGAGAATGAAAGATTGTCGCCGTCAAAATCACTTGGAATTCTAAACCATGTTTGACGGTCGTAAGATGCAAGAACGTTGTACCCCTTCCAACCTTCAGGGTAAGCAGATTTCGCTAGATTTTCGATTGTCATTGTGTGAGTAACAAAGGTTTCACCGACCAAACGAAAATGGAACCACTGAGCAAACTCTGACTGATTGTCTTTGGGAATAGCAAGACGAATGTCTTCTGGTGATTGCGCCTTAACAACTTCAATGTTGCCGCTGTCGAATTGACTTGAGATATGCATAGACTGTCGTTTTCCTCATTATTTGTGCGCTAATTTAGCATAGACACCAATACAAATACCACGCGGACAAGAGGGTTTTATCACACTAAAAGTAAACAAATTGTTTACACCAATAAAAAACCGACCTCGTGGGCCGGTTTTTTGAACAATTTAGTGGTTTACAACCGCGTTGGGTGAACCTTTTTGCTGCTTAAAGTGGCAGCGTAGGAAAGCTTAATCCAGCCATATCACGTACAACGCGCAGTACCTGACAGCTATAACCAAATTCATTGTCATACCACACGTAAAGTGTAAGGCGGTTATCTGCTGCGATTGTTGCTTGAGAATCAACTACCGATGCAGCGCGAGAGCCAACCAAGTCTGTTGATACAATCTCTTTACTTGCAGTGTAGTCAATCTGGTGTTGAAGTTTTGAGAACAACGCCGTATCGCGCAAGAACTCATTTACTGCAACGCGGTCTACTGATGTCTTAAGGTTCAAGTTAAGGATAGCCAATGACACATTAGGGGTAGGTACGCGAATTGCGTTACCCGTTAGCTTTCCTGCCAACTTAGGGTACGCTTTCGCCACAGCTTTTGCCGCCCCTGTTTCAGTGATAACCATGTTTAATGGCGCACTGCGACCACGACGGTCACCTTTGTGATAATTATCGATAAGGTTTTGGTCGTTAGTGTAAGAGTGCACGGTTTCAACGTGACCGTTGTCTATACCGTACTCTTCGTCAAGCGCTTTAAGCACTGGCGTAATAGCATTGGTTGTACAGCTCGCAGCAGAAACAATGGTGTCTTCAGCTGTGACTTCTTCGTCGTTTACACCGTGAACGATATTTTTGATGTCACCTTTGCCCGGGGCAGTCAAAATTGCTTTTGCAGCGCCTTTCGCTTTTAGGTGAAGACCTAGACCATCGCGGTCACGCCAGATACCTGTATTATCAATAATGATTGCATTATCAATTCCATATTGCGTGTAGTCTACTTCATCAGGGCTGTTAGCGTAGATCACCTGAATGTACGAGCCGTTTGCTTTAAGTGCGTTGCGCTCGTGATCAATAGTGATGCTGCCGTTGAATGGACCATGTACAGAATCGCGACGCAGTAAACTTGCACGCTTTTCAAGATCGCCATCGCGACCGCCGCGCACTACTATAGCGCGCAAACGAAGTTTATTATTTTTACCCTGGCGCTCAATTAACAAACGCGCTAATAAACGACCTATACGGCCAAAACCATATAGTACAACGTCTTGAGGCTTCTGATCGTCCTCTTTACCGGCAACGTCATTTAGTTTTTCGTTGAGGTAGGCCGTAAGGTCGTTGTTGTCAACCGCAGAACCATAATGGAAATCGAAGGCTAATTTGCCAATATCAATTTGCGCTGGCGCAAGTTGCATATTGCTTAACGCTTCTAAAATTGGGTAGCTTTCACGTAAACGTAGTTTAATACCTTCGTGCAGGCGCACTTTGCGATGCGCTTTAATAACATCAATGGCACTAGCGTTAAGTAGCGAGCGGCCATAAACTGAAATTTCTACTGCCTTATTTCGGTATAACTTACCAATAAGGGGCAACATCATTTCCGCGTATTCCTGACGCTCTTGCCAGCTGCTTTGTAATTCCTGCTCAAACTGTTGATTCATGCTTCTGCCTTCATCGATAAAAAATTGCGTTAGTTGCACGTCAGCTTTTTATTATTTTTAGGGTACACTAGGTGAGGTTTCGTCTGACGGTGACGAGCAGTATCTTAAATAAACACACAAGGATGACCAAATTGTTGATAAGTTTCATAATGCCCATAAAAAGCGCGTTGAACGCTGCATTATTTAGTAAGTTTCCAACAAACTGGCGCAATAAAATAAGAACGGTGTTGGCAAGTATTTTGACAGTGCCCCTTTTAGCGGGGTGCGGTGATTTATTTGAACCGACAATCAGCGAGATTTGCGAAACGCACAGTGAGCTATGCTTAGACTTAAGCTTAGATGCACGGTGCCGTTTTGAGCGTGCCGATATCATTCGCCTTCGCTATTACAATCAAGACAATAAAGACGATGCCTATAAGTATCCTCTGTTATTGCATTTTGAAGAGTATTTAGAATGTGTCGAAGAGGTACAGCATATAGAACATGTTAAACGCAAAGGTAAAGAAGCCACACGCTTAAAAGGCGTTATTACCGCGCGCAACGAAATAAAACGGTTAAGCCGAGAGACTAAAACCTCCCTTGACCCTTACCTTTCTTATTACCACTGGACACGATATAACGACCAAGATGCGTTTCATCGCTTTGAGCGCTTTGCCGCGAGTGATCGCGTGACAGACCCCGAACTATTAGTTTCTCTTGCCTCTGTGCAAATTAAAACTGATCAACAGCGTGCCTTAACAACTCTGTATCGAGCGTTAGGTCTATACACTGACAGCGACAATATTGATATTGGCATTTACCATTCACTAGCAAGCATTGGTATGGATAGCGAAAACTATCGATTAGCTTACGTATGGTATGGCGTTGCAGAAGAGTTTGATGATGCATTACCGAGTATTCAGCGCGAACAACTAGGAAAAACCTATGATCTCCCTGTTGATATTCTGAACAACATTATTGATGACATCACAAGCGCGTTAAACAGCAACACGTTCAACGCCGAAAAACTTAAGCTAAATAAACTCTAATTTCTGAAAGTTACTTTCACAAAAATTCATTACTAAAAACAAAAAAACCGCCTTTTATAGGCGGTTTTTTATATCATTTTGAAAGTGGCCACGAAAAGCGCTCACTTTTTAACCAGATGTTTACCTTATTTCAGGTCAAGCTGTGTGGCGCTAGCCTTTTACTACGGTGTTATTTTCACCCTTAAAGGTCATTGAGACTGAATTCACACAGTAACGTTGCCCCGTTGGCTCAGGACCGTCCGGAAAAACGTGACCTAAATGCGAACCGCATTGCTTACAGAAAATTTCTACTCGTCGCATGCCATGAGATAAGTCCTCTCGATAATCAACATTTCCATCTTCTAACTGTTTGTAAAAAGATGGCCAACCACAACCAGCATCAAACTTGGTATCCGACGGAAACAATGGTGCCTCGCAACACTTACACACATATAGGCCATTTCGCGTTTCATCGAGCAGCGCGCCCGTAAATGGTCGCTCTGTGCCCGCCTCTCTGCATACGCGGTATTCTTCTTCACTGAGCGTGTCACGCCATTGGGTATTCGTTTTTGACATACATTACCTCTTACAATGAAAAAAGGTGTACTTGCTGCCAAATACACCTTTGAATGGTCTTGTTACGCCTAAAATTCATTATCTAAGTGCGTCACTTGTTTTAAGCTCGAGTACTATTTTTTAATAGCAGTTTGTGGACGTGAAGGATCACTCCATTCGATGTGATACTTCTTACCTGCTGGCTTGTCTATACGTTGATAAGTATGCGCGCCGAAATAATCACGCTGCCCTTGCAGCAAATTAGCGGGTAACACAGCAGTACGATATGAATCGTAGTAGCTCAACGCCGACATCATCGATGGGCACGGCACTCCAGCTAGCGTTGCTTGTGCTATTGATTCACGCCAGTCTGCTTGGTATTGAGTGATTTGCTCTGCAAAATACGGATCCATAAGCAGGTTGGCCAAGTCTTCATTGTTTTCGTACGCTTTAGAGATCGACTGAAGAAATACGGCGCGAATAATACAACCAGCGCGCCAAATTTTGGCGATTTCACCAAACTCTAACGTCCAGCCGTGCTCTTTACCTGCCATTGCCATAAGCTGGAAACCTTGAGCATAGGCACAAATTTTAGAGCAGTATAACGCTTGTTCAAGCTTGTTAATGATAGACATTTTCTGTTCATCATTGAACACTGGGGCATCAGGACCAGCTAGTACTTTGCTTGCCGCTATGCGCTCCTCTTTTAAGCTTGAGATGCTACGAGCAAATACAGCAGAGGTAATGGTTTGCGCAGGGCTACCAACTTGAAGCGCACTCACTGCGGTCCACAGCCCTGTACCTTTCTGCCCGGCTCTATCGAGAATAACATCAACAAGGGGCTGCTTGGTTTCTGGATCAAGTTGCTCAAGAACTTCGGCGCTAATTTCCATTAGGTAGCTATTGAGTTTGCCTTCATTCCAACGACGGAAAACTTCAGCTATTTCAGCAGGCGCCATGTGTAATGCTTGGCGCATTACGTGGTACGTTTCACAAATAAGCTGCATGTCAGCATATTCAATACCGTTATGTACCATTTTCACATAGTGTCCCGCACCAACAGGCCCTATGTATGTCGCACATGCCTCGCCTTCTAACACCGGTTTTCCTGGTGTGTGGCTTTCTAAAGGTTTGCCTGTTTCAGGATCAACTTTAGCGGCAATTGACTTTAAAACGGGTTCAATGCGTGTCCAAGCATAGGGATTGCCCGACGGCATCAATGAAGGGCCGAAACGTGCACCTACTTCGCCACCCGAAACAGCGGTAGAGAAGAAAATAAACTTACCCTTATATTGCTCTTCACGAGCAACAGAGTCTGTCCATAAGCTGTTGCCGGTATCTACGACAATGTCATCAGCGTGAATGCCCGCATCAATTAGGTGGTTGCAAACATGATCTACCGGGTCGCCCGCTGGTACAGAAATAATGATAAGATGAGGGGCTTTTAATTTGCTCAAAAGCTCGGTGTAAGAACTGCAGCCTTCAACGCGAGGTTCAGTGTTTTCACCTCTTTCACTTGCGTCTTTTGCTAGAATGGATTCAACTTTGTTTTGATCTAAATCGAAACACGCTACGCGGTATCCGTGATCAACGAGGTTCATGGTTAGGTTGCTACCCATCACCCCCAAACCGATAAAACCAATGTCGCACGCATTATCATCGTGCGAATTACCACCTTTATTTTGCATAGGAACACCCTCACATTTCAGATGGGAGCGCATGATACCACCTGAACTCATAAAGAACAGCCAAACATCAACAATTTAGTACGGTATGCCGTATTTGTCGCCAATGGTAAATGTATTCGCCACGTTTTTTACTATTTTTAGGTATGTCATACCTAAAACGATGCGTAATTAAACTTGGTGCTATGCGTCAAAGCTGGCGAAACTGAACAATGTCAACGACGAACTCGCTTGAAGAAATACTTTCTGGATACAAATTGAAGGCTGCTCTTCAAGTGACGCGTAACGCGTATCTAAATGCATCGTCCATCCACCTCGTGGTAAAACAGATGGCAAGTGAAAGCGTACATCATTTTCGCTCGCATTAACGCATAAAAACCAATGCTCTGGCTTTTGTGTTCCCGAAGGACACCCTTTAATCTCTACGCCAAACGCTTTATTGTGCAAAGCATTCCAGTCTTCTGACGCTTTATCGGAGCCGTCTGGTTTATACCAATTTATTTCCTTAACGTTTCGCGACAAATGATAAGTATCATCGTGTAACTTGAGCTCGCTTAATAAAGACGATGATTGCCGCAATCGAATGACATACTGACAAAAACGCAAGAAATCTTGCTTGCGCTTATTAAGCTCCCAGTTAAACCAACTAATGGGATTATCTTGACAATAGGCATTGTTGTTACCTTTTTGCGTACGACTTAGTTCATCCCCACCAAGAACGTGCGGCGTACCTTGAGAGAAAATCAGTGTGGCAAACAAATTGCGTTTTTGTCTCTCGCGCATAGTAATAATGTCTGGGTTTGATGTTTCCCCTTCAACACCATAATTGGCTGACAGGTTGTGCCCGTGCCCATCGCGATTTTCTTCCAAATTGTCTAGGTTATGACGCTCTGCGTAGGTCACCATGTCGTGAAGTGTAAAACCATCGTGGTACGAGATATTATTTACTGACGCGCTGATATGGCGATGACCTTTATGAAAGATATCCCGCGACCCCATCAACCTTGTCGCAAAGTCAGCTGTTACGCCGTCGTCACCACGCCAAAACGCTCTCACGGTGTCGCGATATTTGTCATTCACCTCAAGCCATGGAGAGGGGAAATTACCAACCTGGTATCCGCCTGGTCCAATATCCCAAGGCTCAGCCAACAACACTTTATTTTTCAGCACAGGGTCACTGCTAATAGCACGCAATAGTCCGGATTTTTTATTGTATTGCTGAGGTTCACGCCCTAGGCTTACAGCAAGGTCAAAGCGAAAACCGTCTACGCCTATAACCGATACCCAATGACGCATTGCATCTAAAATCAGTCCCATCATAAAAGGTTGTGCGGTGTTAATTGTATTGCCACAGCCTGAATGATTCGAATAAACCAACTCTCCCGTTTTAGTTTGCTCTAGGAGATAAGCTTGATAAGGGCAAAAGCCTTTGTATGACAGTATCGGCCCTCCCTTCCCTGCTTCTGCGGTGTGATTAAACACAACGTCCACAATAACCTCTAGCCCAGCGCGGTGATATGCAGCCACCATCTCTTGCAATTCAGCTAGTGCGTCGCTGACGCCATAGCGCGGCTCTGGAGCAAAGAAGTTTACTGGGTTATATCCCCAGTAGTTGGTTAATCCTTTCTCGGTAATAAAGGGCTCAGGCATAAACGAACACAGTGGCATGAACTGTACTGTTGTTATACCTAATGCCTTCAAGTGCTTGATAACACTGGGATGAGCAGCGCCTAGAAACTTGCCTTGGTGCGCTTTTGGTACGTCCGGGTGTAGCTTTGTAAGTCCTTTGACATGCGCTTCATAAACAATACGCTTGTGCTTGGGTACCTTAGGTGATGTTATGACTGGTTTGGCGTAGGTTTCATCATCAATAACGATACACTTAGGTATCATAAATTGAGAATCATGCTTGTATTGTCTGGCATCCCACTTTATCGGGCGACTAAGCTTTTTAGCATATGGATCAATGAGCAGTTTATGCGTGTTTGCAGCATGAAGACCGCCCTCGCCACGCTCTACGCGATACCCATAAAATTGCCCTGCTCTTACACCACTAAAATAGCCGTGCCAGATGTCACCGGTTTTCTCAGGCAGTACATGCTCAACGGTCGCTTCTTCAGTATCTTTGTTAAAAAAGCACAGTATAACGGCCTTCGCATCGGGCGCATAAACTGCAAAATTGCATCCATCAGGTGTCGGCGTTGCCCCAAGAGGAAACGCCTCACCCACACTATGTTCTGCAGCAAGCAAATTTTTGCGATGTTCGTTCACTTGTCTCTCTTAAACTATGTGATTGTGTGAAATTTATTCATCTTCTGTGACATAAAACACAGTAGAAAGCGGCGGCAAATTAATCTCTACTGAATGCTGTCTTTCGTTCCACGGTGTTGGTGTCGATGTTACGTGTTCCATAACCGCGTAGCCGCTCCCCCAATAAGCACTATCATCAGTATTAAGTGCTAACGTCAAACGGCAAGCATCATCCACGCCAATTCTAAAATTGTTGCGTGGCACCGGCGTAAAATTCGATACTACGTATACCTTTTGACGGCCGTTTTTCGCAGAACGGACAAAAGAGACTACGCTCTGCTCTGCATTATTGTGATCAATCCACGCAAACCCTGCAGGATTATGGTCCTGTTCATATAGCGCTGGAGTATTTTTGTAGAGATGATTTAGCGCTCTGTAGAGTGCTTGTATTCCCGCGTGCTTATCAAAGTCAAGTAAGTGCC
Source organism: Alteromonas sp. McT4-15 (assembly GCF_020515205.1). Lineage (NCBI taxonomy): Bacteria > Pseudomonadati > Pseudomonadota > Gammaproteobacteria > Alteromonadales > Alteromonadaceae > Alteromonas > Alteromonas sp. McT4-15. The sequence goes on along the minus strand of NZ_JAJALG010000005.1, from coordinate 105,959 downwards.
AATCTAAACTCGCATCATGATTCCATTCGCGTGATTGTCCAAGCTCATTGCCCATGAAATTGAGTTTTTTACCTGGATGACCGAACATGAAGCCTGCGTAGCAGCGAAGGTTTGCGGCTTGTTGCCACTCGTCACCAGGCATTTTACGCAACATACTCCCCTTTCCATGAACGACTTCATCGTGAGAAATGGGCAGCATAAAATTTTCGTCAAAGGCATACACCATGCTGAACGTAATGTCGCCATGATGATAGTTGCGATAAGCAGGGTCTTTGGCGATATAGTGAAGGGAGTCGTGCATCCACCCCATATTCCATTTGAAACCGAACCCTAACCCACCGTCGAATACAGGACGGGATACTTTAGGAAAAGAAGTAGACTCTTCCGCAATGGTCATTGCATCAGGGAAATGCTTGTACACTTCTTCATTCATCCACTTGAGTAAACTAATCGCTTCGTAGTTTTCGTTGCCGCCATCTACATTCGGGATCCACTCGCCGTCATTACGTGAATAATCCAGATATAACATTGAAGCGACTGCGTCGACACGCAAACCATCTACGTGGAATTTATCCAACCAATACAGCGCATTAGCGACTAAAAATTGACGGACGGTGTCTTTTCCAAAGTCGTAAATACACGAGTTCCAATCGGGATGCCATCCTTTACGCGGATCTTCATACTCATAAACACACGAACCATCAAAGCGAGCAAGACCATGACCATCTTCCGGAAAATGCGCAGGCACCCAATCTATGATAACGCCGATACCGGCTTGGTGACATCGGTCAACAAAGTACTTAAATTCGTCTGGATTTCCGAAGCGACTTGTAGGTGCAAACATCCCCACGGGTTGGTAGCCCCAAGAACCGTCAAAAGGGAACTCAGAAATAGGGAGTAATTCTAAATGGGTATATCCCATATCACTGACATAACCAATGAGATCGTCAGCGAGTTCGCGATAAGAGAGATAGCGCGCGTCACTGTCATCTCCAGGACGCTTCCACGACCCCAAATGCACTTCATAAACACTCATTGGCGTTTCGTACTTATTAACGCTACGCTTTGACATCCAAGTGCTGTCGCCCCACTCATAATTGTTGTGGTTGTACACTTTTGACGCGTGTGAGGGATACTGCTCAGCGCTAAACCCTAACGGGTCAGCTTTGTGCGGTAGGTCATGGCCCCTCGCATCCTTAATTTGGTATTTATACCGTTCACCTTCAGCTAGCTCTGGAACACATAAAACCCAGTAACCCATTGAAGTTTTTTCCAATGGGTGTAAGCGCCCGTCCCAGCCATTAAAGTCACCAATAACAGATACCGATGAGGCATTTGGCGCAAACACACAAAATCTGACACCGGCGACCGTGGTGCCCTGTTCGTCACCAAGCGAGATTAGCTGCGCGCCAGCTTGTTGATACAGGTTTGAGGGACTAGCATCGATATAATGAACAGCATGAAAGGCATAGTCAGTAAATTGATAAGGGTCGACATAATCGAATTGCCCGTTGTCACTGTCGACAAACACGCGATATAGGGCCTTCGCTTGTAGCTGTGAAATACGCCCTTCGTAAAGACCACCACCGTTAGATTGCAGAGTAACGTCTGCTAGCGCTGCACTTTCCCATTTGACTGTTACTGACTTTGCGTCTGGACGATAAACGCGAAGTAAGTACTTTCCTTTGTCTTCTAAAACACCTAGTTGAGAAAACGGCTGTGAACATAATACCTGCTCTAACTGCTGCGCTAATTGCATTCGCTACTCCTATTAAAAACCCGCACTAAAGCGGGTTTGTTTTAGTAAAGCGTCAATAGTGACGCTTTATCTTACTCGATTAAGAAGCCTTTCGTCACTCCTTAATTTTTACCGGCCTTATGACGCGCTACTTGTTGCCGCTCGCCTGCTTTCTAGCGTGTGTAAGCTTAGATGCTAAGTCGTTAATGTCATCTCTGTTGAACATCGATTCGATGTTTTCAGTAAGCTTTCTGCGCCAGTTAGGATACTCATCGAACGTACCTGGAATATTTACAGGCTTATCCATCTCAAGCCAATCTTCAAGTTGTAAACTCAACAGCGCACTTGAACCTCCCGCCATGTGAACTTGCATCCCGTTGTTAAGCTCTCGGTTCATGCCGGTGTAATTCACATCGCGACCTACATGTTCTGCTACAGAGCCGTGTCCATGAAGCGTATCAAGAATGGCTTGTTTGTTTTCATGTCGATCTGCGTAAAGTGTCTGCAAAATCTCTTCTGTTGGATAAAGCCCAATTTCTTTGCCTAACTCTAAGTCTAGGCAATGCCAATACCCAATTAATGTCGGCATGTCATGCGTAGTCAATGTAGACATTGATTGAACTGGGTAATGACTTGGCGAGAAGAAACCGCCATCTTCCGCTTGTTCGAAAAAGAATACACGGTAAGAGTAAACACCGTTTTCAGCCAGCTTACTACGAATCTCTTCTGGTACTGTTCCGAGGTCTTCTCCAATGACTAAACTTTCATTGCGCACGCTTTCAAGCGCCAAAATTCCCAGAAGATCGTCTACCGGATAATAAACATAGCCACCGTCTTTAGCATTATCGCCTTTCACAACCCACCACAAGCGCAAAAGTGCCATTACGTGATCGATACGAAGTGATCCAGACGATGCCATATTTGAAGCAAAGAGGTCGATAATGGGTTGATAGCCTTGCTCGTAAAGCTTGCGAGGGTCCATCGGAGGTAGGCCCCAATTTTGACCTAGAGGGCCAAGAATATCAGGCGGTGCACCAACACTTGCATCTGTACAATACAAATCTTTATTGCCCCAAATTTCAGCGCTGCCTTCGCTTACCCCTACCGCAAGGTCGCGGTACAGACCAATGGTCATGCCAGCTTCAGTTGCCTTGTTGCTAGCAGCCTCGAGCTGCTGTGCAGCAATCCATTGCAAGAACAAATAAAATTTAACGTCTTGCTCGTTGGCCTTCTTGAATTTAGCAACCGCTGGGTTGTGGTAGTCTTTGTATTCTTTTGGAAATACTGGCCAACCCCAGCTTTCTTTGCCTTCTGCTTTTAGGTGAGACTGCAGCGCGTCGTACACTGCCAACATGTCTAGGCTCTCGCCACCTGCTTCAACAAACGCTTTAAACGCTTTGTTTTGCTTTGTGTTTTTGCGTAGATATTTGGCATCATAAACATCGAATACTGCTTTAAGCGCAGCAAGTTTTAGATGAGCAACGGCTTCATAGTCAACATGCTCAACATTGCGAGCATGGGCAAGTGTTGCATTAAAGTCATCGCCTGTCACAACATCCTGCACCGATTTATCGTCATAACCTTCAACTGCGGTTACATCGATATACAAATAGTTTAACCAGCGGCGTGAACTTGGACCATAGGGTGAGCAGGCATTTGGGTTTGCGGGATACAACGCATGGATGGGATTAAGGCCAATAAAGTCTGCACCAACGCTTGCTGCTTTTTCGATAAGCAATGCTAAGTCAGAAAAATCACCAATACCCCAGTTTTTCTCACTACGCACACAATAAAGCTGTACGCTAAGGCCCCAAATTTTTTTGCCGTCTTTGATTTCTTGCGGGGTGTAGCACGCTTGTGGTGCGCAAATTATGCGCGATGTCCCTAATTGGTCATCATCAGCCATCAGCACAACATCGTGGTAACCGAGTGGTAAATCCAAAGGCAGGGTTACAACGTATTCATGAAACTCTACGTCGTCTATGTGTGCCATTGTTGTCATTTCTTGGTCAACCGGCGTAAAACGATGTTCAAGTACATCACCATTTTCACAAGTCACAACAAGCACATGTTCGTCATTAACTAATTCAATTGGAAGTCGAACTGCAAGGTTAATGTCTTCGTGAGAACGAACAACTTGAACAGGATTAAGCACAGAAAGCCAGACTGATTGAATGTCTTTGGCAATTTGAGACTGTATTTTTTCGTCACTTGAGGTGTCATAACCTAATACGTTAAGCAACTTAGCTTTGCTTGATTCTGCGATGGTTGCAGGTTTACCCCATGCGTCAACATATTGGGTTTCGATTCCCCGCATTTCAACCAGCTGTTGCAGAAGTTGTTGTGTCATTGTGTGTCATTCCTGTTATTTGGTGAAAAACGCATCAAAGAGAAAGCATAGTGCGTCTACAAACAATTTTTTAACATTATTCTAGAAACAAGGCTTTGGCGAAATCTGAATACGATTGCAAAAGCCATTGTTCGTAATTTTGCAACACTTTAGCTTTTTATTTTGCTAATTATGGCATTTTGATCCATACTTTACGTAATTTATTTTCATTTTATTTAAATAATCGGGGTACGTTATGACAATTCGCATCGGTATCAATGGTTTTGGCCGTATTGGACGTTTAGTAATGCGCGCGGCAGCAGAGCGTCAGGACATTGAAGTTGTAGCTATTAACGACTTACTAGACACGGACTACATTGCTTATCTATTGAAGTACGACTCGACACACGGATTATTCGACGGTGATGTAACCGTAGACAACAATAACCTTGTTGTAAATGGCAAGACTATCCGCATTACGTCTGAAAGAGACCCAGCAGCACTAAAATGGGACGAAGTGAACGTAGATGTAGTTGTTGAATCTACAGGTTTGTTCCTTACCAAAGAAACGGCTGCTAAGCATATTGAAGCTGGTGCCAAGAAAGTTGTTATGTCAGCACCTTCTAAAGACGACACCCCAATGTTTGTTATGGGTGTTAACCAAGATAGCTACGCTGGCGAAACAATTGTTTCTAATGCGTCGTGCACAACGAACTGTCTTGCACCACTAGCAAAAGTATTAAATGACAAATTTGGTATTGTTGATGGCCTAATGACAACAGTGCATGCTACAACAGCAACGCAAAAAACTGTTGATGGTCCATCGATGAAAGATTGGCGCGGCGGTCGCGGTGCAGGTCAAAACATCATTCCTTCATCAACAGGTGCAGCGAAAGCCGTTGGCAAAGTAATTCCAGCGCTTAATGGTAAATTGACGGGTATGGCGTTCCGCGTACCTACGCCTAATGTTTCAGTGGTAGACCTAACGGTTAACCTTGCAACACCGACAAGCTACGAAGATATTTGTGCGGCGATGAAGGCAGCGTCTGAAGGCGAACTGAAGGGCATTATGGGTTACACCGAAGATGCGGTCGTTTCTAATGACTTTATTGGTGACGCTCGCACATCGGTATTCGACGCAACTGCTGGTATCGCGCTAACTGACACATTTGTTAAATTAGTATCGTGGTACGACAATGAATGGGGTTATTCAAACAAGGTATTAGACCTAGTTGCCCATATTTCTAAATAAAAAGTATCATTTAGAACAAATATTTAATTAACTTGTTGTAAAGTTGAGTTAATCTAAAAGGTGTAAGCAATGAGCTTGCACCTTTTTTGTTTTCCGAGCGCTAAATACTCATTAGTTTTCTATAATATAAAGTAACGCTTGCGCCTTTTGTTTCCGTGACAATCACTCGTGCTCTGTCACTTCGTTTTTATAAACGTTTGTCCAAGGAGGGTTTATGCCGCCCGTTAATTCAGTGAACGTTAGTGAGTCTAACGGACTGACTTTTTTAGATATTGAAAATAGTAACGCTGTAGCCCGAATTAGTTTATTTGGCGGTCATGTGCTGTCATATGTACCTAAAAAGGACAATAAAGAACGTTTATGGGTGAGCCCTCATGCTTACTTGAATGGAGAGCGCCCGATTCGCGGCGGTATTCCTGTTTGCTGGCCATGGTTTAGTGACGACCACGGCAGAGAAAAAGGCGCCCTACCCGCTCATGGTTTCTTGCGTACACAAGTATGGAAATTAATTGATTCTAGAGATACTGAATCGGGTACTGAAATTATACTTTCTCCAAGTTTTTCACGTGCAGAAGGCTTTGAATATGACTGTGCGGTACAACTTGTTATACAGGTAGGTAACACCCTTAGCGTCTCTTTGGAAACTCAAAACACAGGTGTAGTGCCCTTTGACTACAACTGTGCACTGCATACTTATTTCCATGTTGACCACATTCAGGACACTCAGTTAAAAGGTATGCATGGAGAGTTTAAAGATAAGTTGGATGATTGGGGGCTTAAACCTACGCCCTCGCCCTATTTAATTACAGGGGAAACAGATCGCATCCATGTAGAGGCGATTGAAAATGCAACAATTGAAGTGAGCAATCAAGCATTTACGTCGGTAAATTCTCAAGGTAATGACTCTGTCGTGGTATGGAATCCATGGCAAGGCGCAGCTTCTATCTCAGATATGGATCCATTTGGTTACAAGCATATGCTATGCGTAGAATCGGCGATTACAAAAGGAAAAACGCTTGCCCCTGGTGAGCGCCACGCGCTGACGCAAGTTATCGTTCCCCTCTAAGCACATCCACTATTTTTACGGGAATAAAAAAACCTGCCAAATGGCAGGTTTTTTATTTGAAAATCAGTACACCTGATATTACTTTGCGGCGCCAGCAACCGCTTCTTTTGCCAATTGCGTTATACGTGCCCAATCACCCGCCTCAATGGCATCATCTGGTGCTAACCACGAACCACCTACACACTTAACGTTATTTAGTGCTAAGTAGTCGTTGTAGTTATTTGGACCAATTCCACCCGTTGGGCAGAATGTCACGTCAGGGAAAGGACCGCTGATTGACTTTATGGCTTTCACACCACCAGATGCTTCTGCTGGGAAGAATTTCATATGTGTGTAGCCTGCATCTTTGCCTTTCATTAAATCAGACGTAGATGAAATACCAGGAATAAGCGGAATTTCGGCATCCATACCCGCTTTCAATAAGTCAGCTGTCATCCCAGGGCTGATTGCAAACTTCGCTCCTGCTTCTACGACTGCTTTCAACTGCTGAGCATTGGTTACCGTGCCTGCTCCGATAAGTGAATCTGGCACCTCTTGTGCAATGCGTTTAATCACATCTATTGCAGCAGGCGTACGCAGTGTCACTTCCAGTACTTTAATTCCACCTTCCATTAGCGCTTTTGCCAAAGGTACAGCTTTTTCAACATCGTTGATAACCAATACAGGTACCACAGGACCGGCTGCAAAAATTTCCTCTGGTGAGTATTTCCATTTCGTTGTCATAATTTAGCTCGCTGTATTTTGATTCAGATAAGCAGCAGCACCAAGAAGACCATGGTCAGGCTCTGCTATCAAATAGGTAGGAATGTCTTTGACGTAATGTTTCATTTGCCCTTTTGCTTCAAAACGTGCTCTAAAGTCACTGTTTTGGATAAACTCAGGGAAACGATTTGCGATACCGCCACCAATAAAAATGCCGCCTGTTGTCGCCATGTTCAATGCCAGATTTCCCGCAAAACTGCCCATAATGCGGCAAAATTGCGTCAACGTGGCTTCAGCTAATTTACAGCTTCCCGACAATGCCGCTTCTGTGATTTGCGCAGGCTCGGTGAACGTCACCGGCTCACCGGCATGTTTAGCTAGTGCGGTATAGATATTATGTAGGCCTCGACCAGACATAACTTCTTCAGCAGAAGCTCGACCAAACGTTGCCTGTAGATGGCGCCAAACAATGATGTCGGTCTCATCAACAGGAGCAAAGTCCACATGACCGCCCTCACCGTCTAAGGTTTGCCAACCTGACGTTGTCATTGTGATATGTTCAACGCCAAGCCCTGTACCTGGGCCAAATACCGCAATATTACCGTTAGGTTTTGCGTTACCCTCACCAATTTGGACAACTTGCTCGTCACCAAGCACAGGCAATGAGTGCGCCACTGCAGTAAAATCATTGATTACATACAGCGCGTTCAACTTTAATTGAGAACGAAGCGCGTTTTGTGAAAAAGCCCAACTGTGGTTGGTCATTTCTACCTGATCGCCAAGTACCGGGCACGCGATAGCAATACACCCTTCGGTAAAAGCATATTCGGGCATATCAGCAAAATACTGTGCTATTGCCAAATCGATACTGGCAAAGTCATTACACATGTATTTTTTAATATCAGCCACACCAGATTCGGTCACGCGCGCTAGACGTATGTTAGTCCCGCCTACATCTGCGACAAACTTCTGCCCCATTATGCTTGCTCCTGTGTGTAGAACAGTGAACATGCACCTTCTTCTGCACCCGTTAGCATCGCGCGCATTCCCGCAAACATTTCACGGCCCATGCCGACATGATGCTTTGCAAGATTCGCAGGTTGCGCTTCACGTGCAGCTAGCGTCGCATCATCAACATGTAGTGTTAATTCGCCAGTCACGGTGTTTAATTCGATTAGGTCGCCGTCGTGTACTTTTGCAAGCAAACCGCCTTTGTAAGCTTCTGGTGTTACATGAATTGCAGCTGGTACTTTACCCGATGCACCAGACATTCTGCCGTCTGTCACCAATGCAACTTTAAAGCCGCGGTCTTGAAGTACACCAAGTGGCGGTGTTAATCGGTGTAGCTCAGGCATACCAATGGCAGAAGGCCCTTGGAAGCGAACCACTACGATACAATCTTTATCGAGCGCACCAGATTTAAATGCTTCGTCAAGTTCAAACTGGTCTTCAAATACAACTGCAGGCGCTTTAAGGGTGCAGTGAGGCGTACGAAGTGCAGATGTCTTAATTACGCCACGCCCTAAATTACCGTCAAGAACGCTCAAACCACCGTCTGGTTTAAATGGCGCTTCCACAGTTGCCAATACTTCTTTGTCCAATGATTCAGTAGGACCATCACGCCACTCAAGCTCGCCATCAATAAGCACTGGCTCTTTGGTATAGAAATCTAAGCCTTCACCACAAATGGTTTTCACATCGTTGTGCAGTAGACCGGCATCAAGTAGTTGTCTAATTAAGAGAGACATACCGCCTGCGGCAACGAAGTGGTTGATATCAGCAGACCCGTTAGGGTAAATGCGCGTAAGTAGTGGCACTGCGTTTGAAATGTCTGAAAAATCATCCCAGTTCACGATATAACCAGCAGCACGAGCAACGGCAATCAAGTGCATAGTGTGGTTTGTTGAACCACCTGTAGCTAACAAGCCTACGAGTCCGTTTACAATCGCCTTCGCGTCTACAATGTGGCCAATTGGCGTGTAATTATCACCCAAATCAGTTAAGCGTGTTGCTTGCACTGCAGCGGCTTTTGTTAGTGCATCACGTAATGGCGTGCCTGGGTTTACAAACGACGAGCCAGGCAGGTGTAAGCCCATCATTTCTACCACTAACTGGTTAGAGTTAGCTGTACCGTAGAACGTACAGGTTCCCGCTGAGTGATAAGACTGCGACTCAGCTTCTAGCAATGCGTCGCGACCTACTTTGCCTTCAGCAAACTGCTGACGTACGCGTGCCTTTTCTTTGTTCGGCAAACCAGAAGGCATTGGGCCTGCTGGAACGAAAACTGTTGGAAGATGGCCAAATGTCAAAGAACCAATTAGTAGCCCTGGTACGATTTTGTCACAGATACCCAACATCAACGCGCTATCAAACATGTTATGAGACAACGCAATAGCTGCGCCCTGCGCAATGTTATCGCGGCTCATCAGGCTTAAATCCATACCTGATTGACCTTGCGTTACGCCATCACACATTGCCGGAACACCACCAGCGAACTGTGCCACACTACCAACTTCTTTCACCGCTTCTTTGATAAGCGCTGGATAAGTTTCATAAGGCTGGTGAGCTGAAAGCATGTCGTTATATGCAGAAACAATCGCCACGTTGGCTTTTGTCATAGAGCGAAGATCTGCTTTTTCACTTGTACCACAGGCAGCAAAGCCGTGGGCTAAGTTACCGCATGACAATGCGCCACGGTGCGGACCTTGACGTCGTGCATGTTCAATTTTCTCTAGGTACGCCTTACGGGTTTCTTTACTACGCTCGATGATTCGTTGCGTAACTTCAGCAATTTTGGGGTTCATAATCGTCTCCTATGGCGCCCACATCAAAGTTACCGGTGCTCTATTCACAACGGCAGTGATGGGCTTTTGCGCTTCGGTGGCATTTTCAATAGCGTCTAGCAAAACATGCTTCTTCTTTTCACCAGTAAGGTGCAAAAAGATATTACGGCTATTGAGCAACGCTGGTAGCGTCAATGAAATACGTTGGTGAGGTGCTGTTGTAGGTTGAACAGCAATGCACGTTCTGCCGCTGTCCATATTTAAGCCGTCTAGCACTTGCTCTGAGCATGGAAAAAGTGACGCCGTGTGGCCATCTTCACCCATTCCTAGAATTAACGCATCGAAAGGCTGAGACATTGCTTCAAGGTTTTTCTCTGCAATGCTCACACCGTCTTTTGCATCTTCTGCTTCGCTTTTTAACTCGATAAAACGAGCTGCCGCGGCTTTATTTTGAATTAAGTTCTGCTTTACTAGACTGGTATTACTCGCCTCATGGCTTTCTTCAACCCAGCGCTCGTCAGCTAATGTAATATCAACTTTATCCCACTCTAGGTCGGTTTCGCTGAGTTGCTTGAATAACGCCAATGGAGTACGTCCACCGCTGACCACAAGTGAAGCGCGACCACGGGTTTTAATGCCCGTTTTAAGGATACTTACTAAGTCTTCTGCAAACGCATTGGTCAGCGCATCAGGAGTTTCAAATGAAAGTGTTGTTAACGCCATCTTATTTCTTCTTCGCTGTTTTGCTTTCATACCAGCTGCGGTTTTCACGCGCTAGTAAACCAATTGAATCTACAGGTCCCCATGTACCAGCTTGATACGGCTCTGGTGGCTCGCTTGATTGCTTCCACGCTTCAAGAATAGAGTCTACCCACGTCCACGCCTGTTCAATTTCATCGCGGCGAACGAATAACGCTTGGTTACCCAACATGACTTCTAGTAATAGCTTTTCATAGGCATCAGGGATTCGCTCGTCTGCAAATGCCTCAGAGAAACTCAAGTTAAGCTTAGATTTTTGCAAATCCATAGAACCTGAACTCGTAAGACCCGGTACTTTGTTCATTACCGTGATTTCAACACCCTCATCAGGCTGTAAGCGGATTACTAACTTATTAGGTGGAAGGTTCTTGAAGCTGTCGCCAAACAAGTTGTGAGGCTGACGCTTAAAGTAAATAACAACCTCACTGACCTTTGTTGGCATGCGCTTACCTGTACGAAGGTAGAATGGCACACCAGCCCAACGCCAGTTGTCAATCTCAGCCTTGATAGCCACAAACGTTTCCGTTCTGCTTTGTGTATTAGCGCCCTCTTCTTCAAGGTAACCAGGCACTTCTTCACCTTTAACAAATCCAGATGTGTACTGACCGCGCACGGTACTATCGTTGATGTTGAATGAGTTAATAGGACGCAGCGCTTTAAGTACTTTCAGTTTTTCATCGCGAATGCTGTCAGCGTCAAGTGTTGTCGGCGGCTCCATTGCGACCAAGCTAAGGATTTGTAGCAAGTGGTTTTGCACCATATCGCGCATTTGACCTGCGTCATCAAAATAACCCCAGCGCCCTTCAATACCAACCGATTCAGCAACTGAAATTTGAACGTGATCGATGCAATTATGATCCCAGTTCGTCGCAAAAATTGAGTTCGCAAAACGCAATGAAACCAGGTTAAGTACGGTTTCTTTGCCAAGGTAGTGGTCAATTCGATAAATTTGTTTTTCGTCGAAGTATTCAGCAACTTGCTCATTAATAACTTTTGACGATGCCAAATCGTGGCCGATTGGCTTTTCAAGCACGACACGCACGCTTGAGTCGATAATCTTGCAGCTGTGCAAACCACGACAAATATCACCGTAAATCGCCGGTGGTGTTGCAAGGTAACACACCATGGTGCGCGTAGGGTCAACATGGTCATCAAGAACGCAATAGCTCTCTACGTCTTTCATATCAACACAAGCATAATGTAAACGCGCTTTCATGCGTGCCCATGTTTCTTCACATAAGTTCTTTTCACCAAATTTGATAAGGTTTGTGTGAACTTCTTCAACGTACTCGTCTAAAGACATTTCCTGACGCGCAACACCAACAATAGTGGTGTCTGGATGCATCAAGTTTGCTTTTTCAAGCTGATATAATGAAGGCAATAACTTGCGTCGTGAAAGATCACCCAATGTACCGAAAAGTACAAAATCACAGGGTTCGTAGGAATTATCCAATACCATATTCGTCGACCTTTTAAATGTATGTGTCCGCGGCGTATTGTACAGTTATTTACAACACTAACGACTATTTTTACCGTATAGTTAACACCAAATGTAGTAAAATTACAACTTGAACCAACTACAGGATCTGAATCTTTGTTGTTTCCCTCAGTTTACCCTGATTTAACCTCGCCAAAACAATAAAAAATGTCAAAAAATTACATTTTTCTTGTCACAGTCGTCACATTGGGTACTATTACAGATGTACCTTACAACAACTTGCGTTATTTAATTGCTATATCTGTATGAACATTTTAGAAAAAATTACACAAAATAAAGCGGCGTTTAGCAAATCTGAGAAAAAGGTGGCAGAGGTTATTCTTGCGAACCCTCAAACAGCCATTCATTCGAGTATAGCAACACTTGCTAAAATGTCGGATGTAAGTGAGCCAACGGTTAACCGCTTCTGCAGAAGACTGGACACCAAAGGCTTCCCCGATTTCAAATTACATTTAGCGCAAAGCCTTGCCAATGGTACGCCATACGTTAACCGCCATGTTGACGAGAACGATAGTCCAGACGAATACACCAATAAAATATTTGAATCGACCATGGCGTCACTTGAGGTTGCGCGACAGTCTGTCGATGTCAATGTCGTCAATCGCGTGGTAGATTTGCTTACACAAGCACAGAAGATCTCATTTTTCGGACTCGGCGCATCAGCGTCGGTCGCTCACGATGCACTAAATAAATTCTTCCGTTTTAACGTACCCGTTGTTTATTTTGAAGACATCTTGATGCAACGCATGAGTTGTATGAATTGCTCAGATGGTGACGTTGTAGTGCTTATAAGCCACACCGGTCGCACAAAGAGTTTGGTAGAGATTGCACAAATAGCGCGAATGAATGACGCTACTGTCGTTGGAATAACATCGGCAGATAGCCCGTTGGCACAAGAGTGCAGTTACGTTTTATCGCTTGAAGTACCTGAAGATACCGACATGTACATGCCAATGGCATCGCGTATTGCACAGCTTACACTTATCGACGTGTTGGCCACAGGCTTTACACTGCGCCGCGGAAACAAATTCAGAGAAAACCTGAAGCGCGTTAAAGATACCCTTCGCGGTTCTCGGTATGAGAAACGCAACGACTAACAGCTGCAACAGGGCAAGCGAGTCGATTTCATCATTCGCTTGCCTACACTTGAGAATTTGACCCCAATACCAGAAAACCGCGTTTGTTATTAAGCAACCACACCTTACTTAGTCTATTATTTGTTCACAATGTAAGTTAAAGCCGCTTAACTGGTCGAGCCAGTTATGACTTTTTCTTTCTTTCATTCACATTTTTGTCAAATTCAACTACTATTCTGTAATAAAATTACGTAAAGCGATTACAGGTGACTATTTTAATAATATTCACCTAACACTCTTTGTCATTTCTAACTACAGAAACAGCGACGGAATCTCATGACTAGAAGAACGAAAATTCTTGCCACCCTAGGTCCAGCAACCGACTCATTAGAAAAAATTCAAGCACTGATTGCCGCAGGCGCAAATACAGTACGAATGAATTTTTCTCACGGTCAAGCAGAAGACCATATTGAACGCGCTAAACGCGTTCGTCAGGCGGCCAAAAACTTAGGCAAATACGTTGCAATTTTAGGCGATCTTCAAGGCCCTAAAATTCGCGTTGCACGTTTTGCACAAGGTTCTGTTCATCTAGAGATTGGCGCTAAATTCGTTTTGGATGCAGAGCTTGGACGTGACGAAGGTAACGACCAGCAAGTGGGTATCGACTACAAAGCTCTGCCAGACGACGTTTCTGCGGGTGATATCTTATTGCTAGACGACGGCCGTATTCAGCTTAAAGTGACTGGTGTAGAAGGTCGTAAAGTCATCACCGAAGTAACTGTAGGTGGTAAGCTATCAAACAATAAAGGCATCAACCGCCAAGGTGGTGGCCTTTCTGCCGATGCGTTGACTGAAAAAGACAAAGAAGATATCAAAACAGCCGCTAAGATTGGCGTAGATTACCTTGCCGTATCGTTCCCACGCAGCGGCGCAGATCTAAATTATGCTCGCGAACTGGCTGAAGCAGCAGGTTGCTACGCAAAAATTTGTGCCAAAGTAGAACGCGCTGAAACCGTTGCAACTGACGAAGCTATGACAGATATCATTAGTGCATCGGATGCCGTAATGGTTGCTCGTGGTGATTTAGGGGTTGAAATTGGCGATGCCGAGCTTGTAGGTGTACAGAAGAAGCTTATCGCGCGCTCTCGTCAGCTTAACAAAGTGGTCATTACTGCAACGCAAATGATGGAGTCGATGATTGATAGCCCAATGCCAACGCGCGCAGAGGTTATGGATGTAGCTAACGCAGTGCTTGACGGTACCGATGCGGTGATGTTGTCTGCTGAAACAGCCGCGGGTAACTACCCTATTGAAACGGTTGCGGCTATGGCGCGCGTTTGTGAAGGTGCAGAAACACATCCAAGTGTTAAAATTTCAAAGCATCGCATGGACGAACAATTCTCGTCTACCAGTGAGTCAATTGCACTTTCAGCAGTTTACGCAGCAAACCACCTCCCAAGTGTTAAGGCAATTGTCGGTTTGACGGAAAGCGGAAGCACGCCAACGCTGATGTCACGCATCACCACATCCTTGCCAATAATAGCAATGTCGCGTCACGAAACAACACTAAACACGATGGCGCTTTGCCGCGGCGTAAAACCGGTTTACTTTGACTCATCACAAAGTGAGCCAGGTCGCTTGAAGTATGATGTTATTGCTTCACTCAAAGAGAAAGGCTTAGTTAAAAGCGGTGATAGCATTATTTTGACCTATGGTGACGAGATGGAAAAAGTGGGTGCCACCAATACGCTTAAAATTGTCGATGTAGAGTAAGACTAACAATTTAAACAATGGCATAGAGCGCTAAAAGAATAAAAGCGAAACCTGACATCAGGCTTCGCTTTTTTATTTAGATTGAAGATACAGAATACGATTCTGCATCGTTTTGAACACTCACTGCATATTGGGTCAAATGATGCGACAGAATGTTTTCAGCGCGTTCAATTAAATCATCGCGCTCATGATCCCACCCTCGCAAGTCGGCCTGTTTTGCTTGAGCAATATAATGGTCCATCCGCATCTTACGTAGCAAATGAGACTTTCTACTTAAATCAAATTCAACTTGCGAATACGTGCCTTCTATTTTCACAATATCTGGATGTAGCACACGCTCCTGATCATCTGCTGTCGCTTGACTTACAAAAGTACTACCGTTACTTGCCATTCCAACGATAACTACAAAAAAAGATACAACGAACCCCGAAACAACCCAGCGTAAAATATTCATGCCACTCTCCTTGAAGCGTCTAGTTAATAATAGATTGCAGTTATCGAGCCAACAATAAAATACATATAAAACAATGACGTATATAATTTTAGCTATTTATTGATCATGAAGGTTGGGAATTTTGTACACAGCGCTTTGAATATTTCACGCTACGACAAAACAAAGATGTGTTTGTCGTGCAGAGTTTGGGAAATGAGGTTGAAAACAGGTTGTCGGTTAAAACAAAAAAGGGGCTCGAAGCCCCTTCTGTATCGGTGATTAAACGCAATTAGTTCATGGCTGTTTCAGTCACCACACGTAAGTTATCTTCGACATCTTTTACATCAGATGCATTTTTCGCAATCTCAATCGCAAGGTCACGCTCAGCATCAGAATCAACATCGCCCGTTAGGGTTACATTGCCGTTTTCTACATCGACATCAATGTCAAAACCAGAGATATCCGTATCCATAAGAAGGCGAGTTTTAATTACGGTAGCGATTTTCGCGTCAGTTAACTCACTCGTACCTTCGTCGTACGTCTCTTCCATGTCTTCTGACATATCAGAATCCATGTCAGCTTTTGCAACAACCGTTAGTTTGTTGTCTACCGACTTTACGCCATCAATGTTAGACACTAACTCTTCAGCCAGCTTCTTCTCAACAGAGTTATCCACTTTACCAGTAAGAACAACATTGCCGTTTGAAACATCGGTGTTAATATCGAATGAATCTAGGTTACCATTGAACAACAGCGTAGCTTCAGCTTTGCCATCAATCCATGCGTCTTTGGCGCCCTTTTCCCACTTGTTGTCAGAGTTCATATCACCTGCATAAGCAGCAGTAGTCAACGATGTAGCAACAATCATAGAAAGTAGTGTGCGTTTCATAACATTTCTCCTTTGTCGAAACTCGAATAAGGTAATGCCAAAACAATGCCAACGACATAACAAACTGATTTAAAATAAAAAAACTCAAACACAAAACACAACAACCAATATTCAAGATGAAAAGTTTGCTTGCTTTGCAGCAATTTTTACTCGCCAAAGAATAATAATTCTTATTTAGCACATCTGAACTGAATCTAAACTATTCTCTTCTCGCCAGCGTAAACATTAACAATTCTTAACTGCGTAACCGAAATAAAACTGCCCGCTATGCTTGGTGGCGAGTTCTATGGCTCAGGGAGGCTATCTAAATGGAAATAGTGTTGTTGGTTTTTTCTGTAATCTTCATAGCGATATCTTTTATACCATTACTTCCCTCGTCGCACTGGACAGTTAGAGTATGGGAATTTCCTAGATTACAAATAGCGACTTTGCTAGCGGTATTACTTGTGGTCTATACAGTGAAAGCAATCTCTTACACTTTATCGGTATTAGATGTGATATTAATGCTAGGGCTTGCCGTCAGTCTGCTCTATCAATGCATGTGGATTATCCCTTATACACCACTTTACAAGCGCGAAGTACGTCGTGTAGCGGCTGAGTCTAAAGAGACATTGAGCATCCTTTCAAGCAATGTTTATATGCCGAACGACGGTTTTCAAAAGCTACTATCCCATGTGCATAGCACCCAACCTGATTTTTTAGTTACCCTTGAGTCTAATAAAAAGTGGCAAGATCACCTCAGTGAGCTTGAAGAAGACTACCCCCATCAGAAATTTTGCCCATTAGAGAACTTATACGGCATGCATGTTTACAGCAAGTATGCTTTTGAGAATGTGACCTTACGCTTTTTGATTGAGGATGACGTACCGTCGATTAGAGCAACGATTAATGTTGATGGGCAAAAAGTAACCTTATACTTTTTACACCCTAAACCACCAAGTCCAACCGAAAACGAATATGCAAAACCGAGAGATATTGAGCTACATGTGGTTGGAAAGGAAATTTCGAAGCAAAACGGCCCTATTATAGTTGCAGGAGATCTAAATGATGTGGCCTGGTCACCCACCACGCGCCATTTTAAAAAGATAAGTGGCCTGCTTGACCCGCGAGAGGGACGAGGATTTTTTAACACCTTCCATGCACACTATCCACTTGTGAAGTGGCCGCTTGACCACGTATTTCACTCGAAGCACTTTTCATTAGTACGTATTGAGAGACTAAGTGATATTGGCTCTGACCATTACCCTCTTTTCACTCAACTGGCACTTGTTGCACCACCCAATCGGGATTAACACGCCCTAGTTAATGAGATGAACGATGTTGAACGCACCACATAACACTCTCACATGCCTCTTCGCGCTTTTTGAAATGGGCTAACCCCACCAATTTGTCGCTGTACGGCCAAACTGCTTGCTTGAGTAGCGCTATGTCTTGCTCTGAAAGCTTTTCATAGTCCAATTGAATCTCAACAGCTTTTTTATTGGGTTTGATAAGTGTTGGCTTTGCATCGACGACTAATGAAGAGTCGACGCATATGTACTCTCGAGCAACCGGATCTCTTACAACGCCAATGAAGTTCTGGTCGCAGATAATAGCTGGCCAACCTTCCGAGATACGGCTTTGGCCAAACATTACCAATGTAAACGCGACCAACACAAAAAGCGTTAATCCGATAAACTGAGCGCTCAAGTCTGGCGCTACTGCCACAATGATACCCACTACTGCAGCGAAAAATATCCAGCCGCCAAATACCCGCCTCATTGCGTTTGGAGAGATGCCGGAGATAACGTCAACTGTTTTTAGCGACTGTTTGTCATATTGACGAACGACTACTGAAGATTGTACTGACACAGCCTTTACACCACTTGAAAATTTAATAACCAACAACTTATACGGTTAAAGTAAAGCCATGGACTCACATTAACGAGCATAGTACATATTGCAGAGTGTGGCATGCAATTCATCCACATTTTAGACCAAAGTTCACATTGTGGAACACCGAAGAACACTCGATGTGAACCTTTACAATACAAAGAGTTATATTACTGAAGGTAAGAATATCAAATCTCTAACCTGGCGCATAGTAGAAACGTTTGGCTACGCGTGTAACTCTTTCTCACTGTCATAGCCTATCTACCCAATGAGCAACAATACACACTGTCACCTACGTTCACCAAACAATAAAAAACATTATTAAACAGATAGTTAATCCATTAGGACTGTTTTTTGCTTAATAGCTATCAAAAGTTATGCGTCATACAAGTGAATGTTGAGACAGCGACATGCGAGGGAGGCCTTCATGCACATGCCAGTGAGCGTAGTGACTATTGTCAAAAATCGTACCGAGAAGCTTTGCCGTCTTATTTCGCAATTAGAGGCTGGCACCGACAAGCCTTCGGAGTTGATTGTAGTTTGGATGGCACCACCGTCTGAACTTTCTTTGATGAAAAGTGATCACTTCGACATTGTCCATAAGTTCACAACGCAACAGACATTACCCATTGCAAGAGCAAGAAACAAAGGCATGTTAGCCGCAACATATGACACGATTTTGTATGTGAATGTTGAAGCTATTATCGCACCAACGTTAGTGGGTGATGGTGTACGTAAATTAACATCAGACAGTGTTGTTTTTACGTCAGTAAAATTTGTATCTGAGGATTTATGTCGAGGCTCGTACAACCAACTCAAGCGCAGTCACCTTGAATTAGCAACGGGTTACCGCTCGAGTAATGATGACATGACATTCTTAGAAAACTTAAATGACAATCAACAAAATCAGGAAATTAACTATGGAGAGTTTAGTAACGATAGTATTTGTTCTACAGTGTTTTTTATTAGTAAGGCAGACTTTGAAAAAACCGGCGGTTTCGATGAAAGTTACACAGGTTTCGGATTAAACGACGAAGACTTTTTTACCACGTGTCGACATCTCGGACTGCAACTTGTGCAGCTAGAGACAGTTACATTTGTACCAGAAAGACTCACTTACCGATGTCCACTAAATCACTTGTTGGATTTTGTTTCTAACGCGCAGCGATTTCATCACAAATGGGGATTCTACCCTTGCAACGCGGTGCTAAAACGCTATGCGGCACTAGGCTACATTAATAATGACTTCGAAACTCAGGGACTGCATGTAAAACATCTTCCTTCAGAGGAAGAGATGCGCTCCTCATCAAAAGAAAAGCGTGCCCGTTTCAAAAAGTTTCACCATACTGCTCAGAACGAAGTCACTATTTTACCCACTTCCAAAAGGGCTCTTGAACCCATTGCTTAATCCGCAATAAATGTTTCAATTACACCGTTAGGCGTTTGCGTTACGCCGTGGCATCTATTATCTTGAGATGAGTGCTAACTCATGCTCACATATATGTCATTACGCTTTCGATACATCGTCGCGTTATTGCTAACAGCAACGCTTGTCACACTGTCCTTTTTTATTATTTACAGTCTGATTGATGAGCAAAAATACGACGCAGAAATCATCAATATTGCCGGACAACAACGCATGCTCTCGCAGCGTATTGCGTTATTGAGCTCTACAGGCGCTGCGTGTAGAGCCTCATTAGAAGAGACATACCTAGAGGCAACACTAGAAACCTTTAAAGTAAATCATTACAGACTTACCTCACTCCCTAACCTTCCCGCTAATGTAAAAGACACTTATTTTGGTAATGGCCAACTTGACGAGCACGTAAGAAACTTCATCAACGAAGCGCAAAATATACTGGAAAGCCCAATGTGCGAAAAGGGTTTGAGTTTGTCTATTGAACAAGTCACCGATTTACTCACTGCATTAGACAATGTCGTTAATTTCTTCGAGCAAGAAGCTTCAACGCGCGTTAGTGATGTCGCTCAAATTGAAATATTTATTTGGCTAGCCACTTTGCTATTACTGACGATTGAAGCTTTTGTTATTTTTTGGCCTCTGGAAAAAACAATTAAAGCCGCTTTTGATAAGCAAATTATACTCAGAAACGAGGCACAAGCATTAGCTCGGCAAGCTGAGAAAGCCAGTAAGGCAAAGTCCGAATTTCTTTCTAGCATGAGTCATGAACTACGCACCCCAATGAATGGTTTGTTTGGCATGATTGAATTGGCGCTAGACAATCCAAATAAAAGCGATGTTTACCTAAAGAAAGCACGGGCATCTGGTCGCCAGCTCCTCGTGTTAATAAACGATATTCTGGATATATCGAAAATTGAAGCTGGCAAAATAATTGTTGAGCAAGCGCCTGTGGATATTTTACAAGTTCTCGATGACGTGGTGTCGCTACAGCGCGTGGCATGTCAGCGCAAAGGGCTAGCGTTTCATTATTATAAAGATCCGTCTTTACCGCATGTTATAACCGGAGATATCACTCGATTATCTCAGGTGTTACATAACTTACTCAGCAATGCGATTAAGTTTACCGAAAAAGGTAGTGTGACCTTTCAAGTGTCGTACCTTCGCAAGTCGAAATCCAATGTGCTTTCTATTGAAATTACCGATACAGGAATTGGCATTGAAGAAAAGCAATTGGCGCATATTTTTAACAAGTTTGAGCAGGCAGACAATTCAACAACCCGTTCGTATGGTGGTACTGGATTGGGTTTAAGTATAGCCAAGCAACTTGCCCAACTTATGAAAGGTGACATTTCTGTGCGATCAACGTATGGCAAAGGAAGTACGTTTACTTTTTCCATTCAAGTTGAAGAGTCGACGCTTCCAGCATTAACAGTTAAACCCAATTCCAGCATTCGGTGTGCAATTGTTGATGACCTACAAACTAGCAGGGAATATATCAATCACGTGGTCTCTTCATTACAGATTGAAAGCGCGTGCTACTACAGTGCTAAGTCATTTCTCGCTGATGATCCACTTTCATTCGATGTTATTATTCTCGATATCGCCATGCCTGAAATGAGTGGGCCTCAGTTACTTCGGGAGCTTAAAAAGCAAGAGCCCGTAAACTTTCCTCGCGTCATTCTCATATCTGCGGAACTCGAGCGATTAGAATACGAAGACGACGTTTCTTCTTTGATTTGGAAAACACATGCTAAGCCCATAAATCGACGCGAGCTGGAAAACGACTTAGCCTCGCTCATTCAAGTTCAAGACAATAAAAACGATACTGCTCACACGCGTAATGGCAATGTGCGTATTCTTCTGGCCGAAGATAATGAGATTAACGCTGAAGTAGTAAAAACAATGCTGAAAAGTACAGGTTACAAATACTTACACGTAAAAAATGGAAAGGACGCCGTGGATGCCTGTAAACAACATACCTTTGACCTCATCCTGATGGATTGCAATATGCCAATTATGGATGGCCTTGAAGCATCAAGTATATTAAGAAACACACTGAGTATTAACACTCCAATAGCTGCGCTTACTGCCAATGCATTTTTGGAAGACAAAGAGGAATGTCTAGCCGCTGGCATGAATGATTTCCTTACCAAACCACTAGACAAAGCTACTCTAATCGCTTGTATTCAAAAGCATACCAAGCATTAGGCAATAGCAAACTCTTATTGAAACGGCACCTGTTGCGCTATATAGCCAGGTACAATGGCCAAATTATCTGTGTTAGCAAGAGAGCCCTGATTGCGCAGCCACAACTGATACTCACCCGTTTTTAAGCTGGCGTGTTTGGTACAGTCTACATTCCAACGGCGTAATAGATATCCCGCCATTGCGGCTCGCACTTGCAAAGTTAATACCCCCTCTTCCATCGCATAATCTAACTCTATCGCCGTAGGAAACTTTATATTTTTGGGGTGCGGTACAATTTCTAGTGGAATTAAACGCTGCCACTGCTCATCACAGTCAATACATTCATGAGGCTCTGGCGCGGATTTAACGGTAACTTTACTAATACGCGTTAATACAAAATCTCTAAAGCTCTGCGATTTTCTATCAAATGCTCTAACATGCCACCGCTGTCCGTTATCAACAATGCTGTGAGGTACTATCTCTCGTGCGCCGCTACCACTGGAAAGTGACGTATAGATAATGCTAATAGCCTTTTGATTAACTATGGCTTGAACCACCTTAGCAACAACAAAAATGTCTGGTACGTTTAATGACGACGCGCTTTCAACTGGAAAGTGAATATCACCGATAGCGTCGAAACCATCCGATATATCATTTGCCAGTTTAACGAGCGTACGCCTAGCGTCATGTTCAAATAAGGGAGAGTAAGTCTCGGTTTGAAAATACCGTTTCTCTCGCGGATCATAAATCAGGTTATCCGGTGCTAACTCTTTGTATAACGTGAAATCTCGCGACCCCGCAGATAACCCTACTTGAAACCGGTTGATGAGATCTTGACGATGGATAGCACCTTTAAACAAAAGGCAAAAATCGATATACGCCAAACGCTGGCGTTGTGAAAATGAAATTGAATCTAACATACAAAGCGCTGGTTGTTTTTCTTCAGTGTGGTTTATTTTGAGTCGTATGTAAATAGTGATTTTCAACTTGGCGCACATTTTCTTAGCGTTTATCAGCTTAAAAAAAAGCCCGGTGCTTGTTATCAAGCCACCGGGCTACCACTACACTGCAAGTTTATTTATTTTGCATTTTGCTTACGGCTATACACCAATGCAGCCAAACCTAGCAGTGCCAGTATTCCTGTGCTTGGCGCAGGAACCTGACTTACAGTAAAGCGCGCAGTTTCAACATCAGCAGTTTGAGTAGAGCCCAAAGCAGCATCAAAAAAATCGCTTTGCGTAAAACTAAACCCGTCGATGTTATCGCCCGCAGCAATAGCAATAAACTGTAACGTATACAAGCCTACCGTTTTCATACCCGATTGGAAAAACGGATTTGCCATCGGAGAAGCAATTGAAGAACCTGATACCATATTCCCTGTAACGCTACCGGCAAATAGCTCAGATGGAAATATGCCAGGCGCCATAGAAGGGCCAAACGCCATTAAACTAGTTAGGCTTGGCTCAACTGCACTGAGTACACTTGAATCAAAGTTGAATGCCGTTACATATGACGAAAAGAATGTTTGCGTGCCGTTTTCAACTAAGCCACTCAAACTCACTGTCACGCTAATGGTGTCACCCACGTTATATTCAGTCTTGTCAGTGGTCAGAGTTATAAATGCAGCGTTTGCATTAAATGTCATTGCTGCCAAAAATACTAAAATAAGCTTTTTCATTATGTTTTTCCAAAAATTAAATTGCACAACCAGCGCGCGAGCACATGCCCATCAGCGCTTGAATATCAAAGAAGTTAACCATACCGTCGCCGTTAAAATCGTAGCTCGCATCAGTCGCTTGACCAGATAAGAAGGCTTGGTAAAACGCCATAATGTCGTTGTAATCAACGTCGTTATCACCATCTAAATCACCCACTACTACCTCTTCAGGGAAGTTCATCACTACCACTACAGGGTCGTGATCAGAAGAGCGATAAGCGTCTGCGCCGTAGTAGCTAGCAAGTTGCGTTTCCGATTTAAATTCGACGTTATAGTCAAATACGCGAGGCTCATCAGCATTGATATGCCACACTGATGTGTCAACGACATACTCAGTTAGCGTGCCACTTGTTAGTGCATGGTCTAGGTAACCCATTTCACCGCCAAAGCTATACGAATAAGCACTTGCGCCTACAAACTGATTAACAACGTTGGTATAGCCTGCTGCTTCCAATGCCAAAATTGGAGACTCTTTCGCGTAAGCATTCAAATCGCCCATAATCAGTACGCGGTCTGAAAGCACTTCGCTGTTTGCTTCAATAAGTGCCAATAAACCTTGTGCTGCGTCGGTACGAAGTGCATTCCAGCAACCTTGACCATCACCTAAATCGGCGTTGTCACCTGTAGCGCTGCCACAGCTTCCTTTCGACTTAAAGTGGTTGATAGCAAAAGCAAAGCTTTCGCCGTTACTGTTTACGCTGAAGTTTTGAATAAGTGGTTGTCTGTTGCCGTAATCAAATGGCGCAGCATTTGAGGTAATTGGATTACCGACAGGCGTAACGACCGCTTGCTTGTATAGCATGCCTACCGCAATAGCATCACCACCTAATAGCGACTCAAGTGCCACATAAGCATATTCATCACTACCCAACTCGGCATTTACGCTATCGACAAGTGTCGCTATCGCTGAGTCATTGCCATAACCGTCGTTTTCAATCTCAACAAGACCTAAAACATCAGCGTTCATAGCAACAATAGCGGCAACCGTTTTCGCATTTTGACGGTTGAACTCTAGCTCACTGTCAGCACCGCGAGACGTTGGGAACTCTGGGCCATTGAAGTAGTTAAGCACGTTAAAGCTTGCTACTTTTACGTCGCCTTGTGCACGTAAAATTGGCGCGCGTGTTCTTGGATTAGTGCGGGTAGTCTGCAAGTCACCTACAGGGATAAGATTATACGCACCGAACGCGTAGTGTAGTACGCCTTCTAAGCTTTCAACGCTATCACCTAAACGTAGCGAATTAGTATGAGAAAGACCACCCACCGGGAATTCAAGACCATCGCGGTTTTGCGAGCTGTATCCATCGTCAACCAAAAGTGAATCTACTGCGTTTTGCGCAGCCAATGCCAGCGCCGCTTCAGAATTTGCTTCATATTGGTTTGTTGGGATCATTAAACGCTGCGATGAAACAGTGAATTGACCGTAACGGCCTAAGTTGTATATATCTGAAACCTTTAGAGTTTGCTCGAAGCTAACTTGCATACCTTCAAAGGCTTCCAGATCCACTTCTGCGTTCAGTGGCAATGACAACGTTGAATACAGTACGCTTTCACCAGCGCCCAGTACCTCAGCATTTGCAGTAAGCGTTAATTGAGTAACACCATAGCGCTCGCCAACTGTCGCATTTAAGCGAACTGCATCGCCAGCTTGTGGCATCTCGTTGTATGCGCCGACGTACACGAAAACACCTTCTGAAGTAGCGGTATTGTCATCAGAGTCACTGGCTTCTTCTTGTACAAAGAAGCCATCCATACCTGGTACAACTTTAGTAACTACTGCCTCTACAACTACGTCGCTTCCAACTAGCTCAGACGCTGCAGACGCTCCCTGGATAGCGCTGATAAGCACTACTTCAGGTACTGGGTCAGTAGGATCTGTTGGGTCTGTTGGGTCTGTTGGGTCTGTTGGACCGCTAACATTACCGTTATGCGCACCAAAATTACTAAATGTATTTTGCGCGAAGCTGTCCCACTCAACACTTGCATCGAAGCTTCCACTACGCGACGTGTTACCGCCGGTTACAGTGCTTTTACGCACTAGCGTTACGTCTTTACCCCAATTAGTTCTAACGCCAAACGTCCCTAGAGAGTCCACAACGTCGCCGTTGTACGTCAACTCTATGTAGTCATCGCCGTTAAAATTAATAACAAAATCACTAATGGTCGAGCCAGAAGTAAGTGATGCATCAGCCTGGCTGTTAGCAAATGTAGCCACGCCACCTGACGGAATTGAGCCTTCTAAGGCAAGTACTTTGCCGTCATTTTCACCTGAGGCGCCGTTTGAAAACAGTACTAACGAGTAACCAGAAAGGTCGACAGCTTCAGCACTGCTATTGAACAGTTCAATCGCTTTGTTGAAACTACTTCCTTCGATGTACTCAGAAATGTAAACACTGTGAGATGAAGGCGGTGTATTTCCACCAGTATCGCCACCTGTGTCACCGCCAGTGTCGCCACCTGTGTCACCGCCAGTGTCGCCACCTGTGTCGCCGCCAGTATCACCGCCAGTGTCGCCACCTGTATCAGTACCGCTGCCATCACAGCTCTCATTATATATAAGCGATGCAAGCTCAGGTTTATCAATAAATGGGTTGCGGTTTCCTTGGAATTCGAAAACGCGCTCGTTACGACGTCGCTCAAAGTCATCTACCGGATCACTTTCATGCCATTGTAGTAACACGCACAATTTACCGAAAGCGGCTTCTTCCGTCGTAGTTAAACGGTTTAGAAGTACGAGGTCTTCCTCAGTATCGCCAGCCGTATTTCCGTCATAGCGCACATCCATATAAAGCATTGAACGGGCAACATCCCCTTTCACCGCATCACGAGGTTCAAAAGAATCATTGTCAACGCGGTTAGCTGGCGCTTCGCTTAACGGACTATCACTGAAATCAAAATCGAGATTACCACGAGAACTATTGACCGAAATGTCAGTAGGACGCAAATGTAGAATATCTGTGTACGCCGTTAGGCTCGAGCTAGAGAAACCATGGCTTTTCGCCCACACGTGTTCACGGTTCCAATTGTCTGGATTTGAGCTTTGTGTACCGCTTCCATTTGTTGACTTAGCTTGGGAAACACCCTTATAGAACAACACAACATTATCGGTATTTGCAGGGTCTTCATCGGTATAAGTAAGTGCTGTCCATACTTCAGAATAGCTAAGAGTGCGATGACCGTTTTCAATAATATCGTGAGCCGCTGCTTTAAGGGTAACCGCATTTTCATTATTAGCAATTGCAGTTTCTAGCGCTGCATAATAGTCTGACTCAACATAATCGCTGGCTAAATTAATTGCTTGTAAATCGGGACAATTGAAGCACGTGCCAGACAAGAAAAGAAGCTCATTTGATGGGCTATCACCCTCATCAGGCGTATCACCACCAGTATCGCCGCCAGTTGAACCTGACGCTGTTACTTTAACGCTGTCTAGGTTTGAATATTCACTACCAGCATTGTTTGCCATAGCGACTTTGATTACGAGTGAAGCGCCAGAACCTATGTTGGCCGTAACCAATGCACTACCAAAATCATCGAATACTGTTCTGCTGTCGCCTTCGTTTAAGGTTACTAATTCAAAAGCGCCACCGTCTATCGCGTACGACACGTCGATGTAATCAGCATTTTCAAAAGTACCACTTTGAGAAAGCGCAACTTCTAACGTAATGTCGCCCTGACCACTAATATCAATTGTTTCGGTTTGCCATACAACGTCACCGTCAACATCACGTGCCTGCATAGCATTGTTGTTTACTTTGAACCAATCGCTTGTTGCGGTAATTTGTGCGCCGCTAACGTCAATTGACCAACGTTCAACACCGTCAACTACAACATTTTGGCCTACGGGAATTGGGCCTGTTGCTCCTTTACCCTGAAGTTCAGCGGCTTCAAAGTTTTCTTCCCATAGCGTGGTAGCCGCGGCGTTAAAAGAGAGAACACTGAGTGATAAAGCGCCGGTGAGAAGCGCATTGACGACTTTTGCCGTCTTTCTCAGTGAGAGGTTGTGTGTGTTATTCTGGATAGTCATTATTTTAATCTTCCGATTTATAGGAAGGTATAAAATCTTATACATACGTATACACAGCAAGCACTTAACGAAAATAATAATATAAACGTCACATTTCTTATTAATCAGCAACTTACGGCTTTAAAATAAGTTTATTTATTAATTAACTCCACTGTACTTAGGGTCAGGGAAAGTTGAGTTGTCATATAGCGCGGTCGCTTGTGTTTTGAAGAAAAATAGAAAGCGTTTAGCGACCTAAGATGGTGCTAAGCGATTTACTTCTGCACAAAAAAAGAGCACCAAATGGTGCTCTTTTTATTTACCTAATCGGTAACTTTTTGCGCGTTATTGCGCGTAGTTTGCTAAAAACGCATCAAAGTCAGCTTGAAACGCCTCCTTCAACCGCATACATTGCATAGACTCATCTTTCATTATTTCTACGCCGCGAGGCATACCCTGATGGTCATCTGCTATAGGGGCGTAGAAGTTAGTCGCTAGCTTGAGGTTATCCGCTGAGCAGGTTACCGAGACAAACTCAGGCATGCGCGATACATGATAATCAGGCATTTTTGCAATCAAAGCCGTTTTGTTTTTCGACAGCCACTCATACAACATTGTATGGTCGTCTAAATTACGCGCTACTCGCACTACCATATATAGCGTGTTAGCAGGCGTAATGCTGTCGGTCAGCGCCAAATCAAGCATCTTAAACACCGTCTCTTTATCGCTAAAATGCATTGAGTAAATAAGCGTATTTTTCACGTTTGGCAACTGAGCTTCATTGAATGCTTTTTCTAAGCTATCAAACCATTTTGCATTGTTTGCGCCTTGGCTATTTTTAGTTGCTATTGCAATTGCGGTCCCCGCTATGCCTGATGGCACACTAGTAGTATCTTTAATGTAACGCTTCGCAATGGCTTCACTTTGCTCAACAAGCGTGCTGTTATTTGCGTGCATGCCTAACAACGTGTACAACTGGTTACGCAAGCGGATCACGTCGGTCGAGTCGCTCTCACTTTGCTCAAGTGATAACTTGTTAAGTAGTGGTAGATAATCTTGATTTAGCAATGCCGCAAATTGCGCTTTATTGCCCTCATTGACCAAATAATCAAATTCAGCTAATACACCCACCGCAGCGCGAATCACTTCAGCGTCATTATCTTTCGCCAATGCATTCAACACTTTCATTACGCTATCAACGCCAACCTCATTCGCATTAAGCAGTGCTTGGTAGTTGTATAGTAAGTTTTTCTTTTCACGTTTGTTCAACGCATCAATATTATTTAACAATGCATTGAGTTGCCCAGCCTCAATTGACCAACGGAAGTAACCTGTTGCGTTATCATTGGGGAATACCCACTGTGCTTCTGCTAGTTGCGGTAGTGAAGTGGTTTTCTTGTCAATAAAGACAACGTCATTTTTGATTTTCCCGTTAACTTGATAGGTCAGTTTAAGTGGTATAGCCCACGTTTGCTGCTCTACTTCCGCACCTGCCAAATGGAATCGAGTCTGAGTTACTTTGCCATCTTTGCCAATGTGAATTAGAGGATAGCCCGGCTGCTCTAAATAGGCTTTCATCATAGCACTAAGGTTGAAGTCTGATACGCCGTCAAGTGCAGCCCATAAATCGTCAGCCACAGTATTTCCCCATGCGTGCTTATTCATGTAATTGCGCACGCCTTCGCGGAACTTTTCCGTACCAATTAAAGACTCAATCATTTGCAAAATTGACTCGCCTTTAGAGTAATTAAGTCCAAGACCATCCATCACGTCAGGCTGGCTCTTTACTACTTTCTTAACGGGCTTCACTGTCGGGCTTGCATCTGCGCCAAACGCACCTTCTTGCACAATGCGATCTGCATAATTAAGTTCAGGATACAGCTCTTTCATAGTATGACTTGCTGCCCAAGAAGCAAAAGCTTCGTTTAGCCATAAATCGTCCCACCACGCCATAGTAACTAGGTTTCCGAACCATTGGTGAGCAAGCTCGTGCGCAATAACATTTAATGGGCGTGAACGCTCTGTCACACTAGGGTTATCTTCTAGTAACAACAAACTGTCGCGATAAGTAATTAACCCCACATTTTCCATAGCGCCGTGAGTAAAGTTTGGCACTGCAACAAAGTCCATTTTTTTGTATGGATATTTAATGTCGAAGAAGTTTTCAAGCGATGCCAAAATCTCTGGCGTATGCTTGATAACAAATTTGGTTTTATCCGCATACCCTTTTGGTACATAGATGCGACCAGGAACAGGAAGGCCTGTCATTTCTGCACTGTCAAATGGTCCTACAGTGTATGCGATCAAGTAGGTCGGCATAGGTTTTGTTTTTTCGAATAAAACAGTCTTTACGCCCGCCTCTACAGATTGCTTCTCAACGGGCGTATTACCTACAATAACTTGATGCTCGGGTGCGCTAATAGACATCTGATACGAGATTTTAAAAATGGGTTCGTCAAAGCTAGGAAAAGCCTTACGAGCATGCATGTCTTCAAACTGCGTAAAAATATAATTTCTATCTTCAAAGCGTGACAGATACATGCCGTCAGATGAGGTATTCACTTTGCCCTCAAACGCGATCCGCAACGTGTACTTGCCCGGCTCAATAGCCTCTTTTGCCATCCCCCAATTGATATCATATTCACCAACGGTTACATCCAGAGCAATTTCATTACCACCAGCAATCAACACGGCTGAAGTCACGGTCAAATCTTGCTGATAAAACCCAACTTTATTTGTTTCTGTGTTTACTGTGACGTTTATTTCAGTGGTTCCTGAATAGGCAGGGTTATCGGGGTCGATATTAAGGTGAATTTTTTGGAAAGTCGGTGTAACAGATTTAGGTAAGCGATAGTCAACATCTGCTGCGTATGCAGATGTGCCAAGCAGCGACGCAAATGTAAGCAGCGTCACCACCGCTCCATAGAGCGCAGTAAGTCGTTTCATGGTGTTTTTTATCCGTAGAGTGGGAAATAATCCCTATTTTTATCCACGCATAAGGATAAATAGGTCTGCGTGCTATGGCAATGAAGCGGGCAATTGTCGCCCTCACAAATTGTTACTAATCATTTCAAAATCAGCCTATCGCGTATAAAAAACACAAAATCAGAAGTGATATCGGCGAAGCTGCATCTGCATTTGCTTAATCTCTTCTACTAATGCTCCACAACTTATTGCGACGTCATTGGCGTAATCTGTATTGGCCTTGCCTACTTCGTGAATGGTCGCCAGCCCTTTTTTAACGCCATCGGCAACGCCTTTTTGCCCTTCCGCCATAGTGGCTGCATCTTGATTAAGTGTAGTGATGCGCGCTACAGCGTTTAAAGCCTGATGAAGCGAATCACCTGCTTTCTGAGTTATGTCGACCGTCTTGAAGGCAGTGTCTTTATTTTGCTGCATTTTTTCAGACGCTTCACGACTACCGTGTTGTAGACGCTCAATCATATTTCTAATTTCTTCAGTCGATGATTGTGTCCGGCTGGCTAACGACCGGACTTCATCGGCAACCACTGCAAACCCTCTGCCCTGCTCGCCAGCGCGCGCAGCTTCGATGGCAGCGTTAAGTGCTAGTAAATTCGTTTGCTCAGCGATGGTTCTAATAACTTCCATTACGCCGCTAATCTCTTCACTGGCTTGCGCAAGTTCTGAAATAACTTTCACAGACGTATCAACATCGTTGGCCTGTAGTTCAATATCGTGAATAGTTTGCGCTAACACATTCACACTGTTTCGTGTGTCAGAGTCTGCCACCTTAGCCGCCTCACTCGAACTTTGAATAGTGCCCGACACTGTGTCTGCATTTTGTTGAAGCAGCACAATTGCATCGTCGATGTTTTGGGCTTCTTTCGCCAGTTCAGCAACGGTCGCCTTAGATTTACCTGCTGTTGTGTTCAGTGTTTCAGACTTGGCCAACATTCTGTCTGTGGCTTCATCTACGCACTGCAATGTTTCTTGTAACTGTCCTAAAAGGCGATTGAATGCTTTCGCCATTGTTCCGAACTCGTCACTTCTTGCTGCTTCAAACCGAAACGTTAAATCTCCTTCGCCTGAGGATAAGTTACTAACAACACCTATAAACTCATCTAATGGTTTGCCAACAATATGCTTAACAAGCAACCAAATAGTTAAAAGTATTCCCGCACTTGCCAGCACAATTTTAATAAATACTGCGAACACCGCTTGACCAATAAGCGCCGACTTTTCAGAGGAAGATGCAGCTAAAATAATGTCATAACCCCATGGCGCGAATGGCGTTACAGTCACTAACCAATCGTCGTCATTGGCAAGCGCCTCTTGTACAATGGCGTCGCTCACATGAGAAGAGTGCATTCGAATATTCCCTTTCGCGTCTCTAAGAGCGACAAAACCATCTTCTAGTAAATGGCTTTGCAATATGGCTTCTTCAAGAACCTTTAGGTCCGCAGAATACCCTACATACCAAATTCCAATGACGTTTCCAGATGAATCAAACATGGGCTCGTACCCTGTCAAGTATGGGCTTCCCAGAATGTCTACGGCGCCGTAATAAGCGTTTTTATTTTGAATTTGTTTAATGGCTTTACCTGAGGGGGCTAATTTAGTGCCTATGGCCCTTTCGCCATTTTTAATCACGTTGGTACTCACGCGAATGTAGTCATCACCTGTCTTGCTAAATAAGGTGGCGGTGCCCCCCATGACCTGTGTGAGTCCATCTACTAGCGTAAAATTATTAGCCTGCGGTGTATTTCCCAATAGTAACTGAGTAGCTGGCGTTGATTTGACCACAACGCTTGAAGCCTGACTTGGTGCGCCCAGTTCTGCCCCTCGTTGCTTTAGCAAAGCCATACTACTTTTTACTCTTTCAAGCATAATGGCGTCAGTCACAGTGAGAATATTTGAAAGGCGGTCAGCAGTTTCTTTTTTCTGCGTTTGTATTTTTTCATTTACAGATGAAGAGGTTGTAAAGACAGTAATGACAGCGATTATTACAGCAAAAAACGTAATAACTGCGGTCACTGATATTAGAAATTTACGCTGGATTGACATGTACTCTACTCACTAATTCAACAAGTGTAATATCGCCAGCACAGCCATGTGATTAGGTGGAGGATCCCTTAGCAATAAATTTAGGTCAAAAAAACACAAGCGCAACTTTTAGTACTTATTTCATATGCACTTTTCCACCCACAATTTTTAAAGAACGTTCGCCCCTTATCATTGCGCTTCGCGCAAACTGACTATTGCATGAAGGGCAGATGCCTTCTTCATCAGTGTAATCTTCGACAATTCGGGACTTGAAGCACTTCACCAGCGCCCCTTTGCCTCCTTTGCGGTATTTGTAAAGTTGGCATCGACATCTAGCACAAAAAATCTGTACCGTTTTGACAGGTCCTTTGGCATTTGGCTTCGCCATATTAATAGCCCTCCTTTTTTATTTAAGCATTAATCGGGCAGTGCTGATAAATAATTGAGATTGGCAAAGGCCATGATTACGTCTTTGGCAAAGTCCACTCGAGGGTTGCGCAGCGCGCCTTTTTTCCATACTAAATAAATATCATTTTCTGGCCCTAGTGGCCCTAAGGGAATTAGCTCGCCTTTTGCAATACTCTCTTTACATAAATAATCAGGCAAAACCGAGTACCCTATTCCAGCTTTGATTATGGTGCTAATGGCTCGAATATCTGGACACACAGCAGCTACTGGTGATTCGCACGGTGCATTGAAAACTTCTGAGAAGTAACGCCTGATTAGTGGTAGCTGCTCATCATATGTAACAACCTTATATTGATTGAGCATATGCGCAGTAATTTCCCGTTCGCCTAAAAGTTTTCCCTGCACTCTATTCATTACTAAAACAAGACGTTCGCGATCTAACTTTAAATATTCATATTGTGCATCGCTAGGCTCTGATGCGGTGATAGCAAGTTCAACAACGTCATCCTCTAGCAGACTATAGGTGCTTGTCTTGTTACCAATATGCATAACTAAATTCACTTTATCTGCTTGCAGTAAATTAGCCAACGCAGGGCCAGCAACAACGCTCAAATACTCGGCAGGACCCGCTAAATGTAAAGTGCCATGATCGGTTGACGCCCGACTTCGAATTGAAGCGACTTTTTGCTCTAAAACATCAATGTGACCTGCTACCTGCAACGCTAGGTCATCTGCAATCGGTGTGGGCTCAACGCCTCTTGCCTTTCTTACAAAGAGTTCTTTACCCACAATAGCTTCCATCGCTTGGATATGCGACGTTACCGCGGGTTGTGACATATGAAGTCGAGAGGCTGCGCGGGTTATGTTGCCGCTGCGATATACCTCAACGAATGTTTTAAGTTGTGTTAGGTAGGACATTTCTTCAACCCATCAGATTTTTGATGACTAATGCAAACTTATCTGACTTCTGCCTTCAAACCAAATCCCTTACGATGCTTGCACAATTTGATGCGACGGTAAAAACCAACGGCAGCGATATGTCATGGCCCAATCGCCTTACTTTCTGCTCAACTCAACCCGCAATCTTTTGAGTTAGCATTGAAAAAAGGTGACAAAGCCACATCACAAGAATGTAGTATTCGATCGCGAGCTCATCACGGGCCAGAACCCTTTTTCAGACGACTTGTTGGCAGAAAAATTGATTCAACAACTTAACGCTATAACTCAATAAGGACAGGCGAAATAACTATGCTTAATTTTACGTTTAAAAACCAAACCGAAATTTTATTTGGTAAAGGCCAACTAAGCGAAGTCTCATCTCGCTTACCCCAAGATGCGAAAGTGCTGTTTCTATATGGCGGTGGCTCTATTAAGAAAAATGGTATTTACGAGAAAGTCGTAACGTCACTAGAAGGTGCAGATGTAATCGAGTTTTCAGGTGTGGAGCCAAACCCTGAATTCGATACGCTGATGAAAGCAGTAGAAGTAGCGCGTGACAACAAGGTTAACTTCATCCTTGCTGTGGGCGGCGGTAGCGTAATTGACGGTGCCAAATTTGTGGCTGCTGCGGTTAATTTTGAGGGCGATCCTTGGGATATTCTTATCAAGGGAGCAGCATTTAGCAATCCGCTACCTATTGGTGCCGTTCTAACGCTTCCTGCAACAGGTTCGGAGAGCAATGGTAACTCAGTAGTAAATCGCAAAGAAACACAGCAGAAGCGTGCATTCTCGTCTGAAACTGTGCAGCCTGTTTTTGCCGTTCTGGACCCAGAGTTCACGTTCTCGCTACCGCCGAGACAAGTGTCAAATGGTGTAGTAGATGCGTTTGTACATGTCATTGAACAATACCTAACGTATTCAGTTAATGCGCCGCTGCAAGACCGCTTTGCAGAAGGTATTTTGCAAACGCTAGTTCAAGAAGGGCCAAAAGCGCTAGCGACACCACAGGATTATGATGTTCGCGCCAATGTTATGTGGTCAGCGACAATGGCACTGAATGGTCTAATTGGTAAAGGTGTACCGCAAGATTGGGCTACACACATGATTGGGCATGAGCTAACTGCTTTGCACGGGCTTGACCATGCCGTCACACTCGCTATTGTATTGCCGTCGCTAATGTTTGTTCAACGCGACAAAAAGCAAGAGAAAATTCTTCAGCTGGGCGAGCGCGTTTTTGGAATCACAGAGAGCGACAAAGAAAAAGCAATCGACTTGACGATAAAAGCAGTTCAAGACTTCTTTGAAACAATGCAAGTGAAGACAAGACTTTCAGATCACGGTATCGAGAAGTCTGAAATTGATGGCCTAATCGGCAACTTGGAACGCAATGGGTTAACTGCATTGGGCGAACATGGCGATATTGACCTCGCTAAAGCTCGCCAAATTTTGACTCTTGCGGCATAAACCCCGTTGCTAAAAGCCGATTACTTTTCCATTTTGGGTAATGGTAATCGGTGACATGTGCACATAAGCGCTGTTGTTTTACCGCATCCGATGAACGACAGTTACTGATGGTGTTACACTTTAGAAAAACGACTTCACTATGAAGTCGTTTTTTTTAGTTCAATGCGATAACTTGCTTTTTTCCAAAGTGGCGGTATGGTTTTCTAAACACTGCGGTAAGAGTAACGTATGCTGGATAGTGAATCTGTGCTTCCCTCTTCAAAACGCGATGAGCTTAGTGAATTGCGTAGAAAGCGGATATTTCAAATAAGCAATGTAACGAGCTTAGGTCTAATTGCGTGTTTGTTTGTTTCTCGTGGCATCACATTTGATATCTTCGCGATTAGTCTTTTTTGTATTCTTATTGCAGCTTTTCTGGCCCATAAGAAAGTAATGGCCTTGAGTAGTTACGTACTACTGGGCTCACTGTCCTCCATGTTGTTCGCTCTAGCAGCTACTGGTGCGGGTGTCTTCGACATGGCAATGTTGGGCTACCCCGGCATTATTATTTTCGCAGCTCTTCTTGGCGGGCGTGGCCTATTTATAGGCGTACTCTCTTTTATATTAGCCCTTTGTGCACTCATGACGTGGTTAATCATGAGCGGCACTATAGCGCCTAAAAGCCCCTATCTAAGCTGGACTCATCTTGTTTTTATTATGGTGATTTTCTGCGTTACCGGATTTGGTGTGTATGTGCTGGTGCAGGATATTCGCCGCTTGATGCAGTCGTTGCAGCAAGAAAACGCCAAAGTAGAACAGAACCGCATTCACATCCAGCACCTTGCTCATCACGACCCACTTACTAATTTGCCCAATCGGATACTGGGAGAACGACTATTCGTTCAAAAGCTCGAAGAGTGTGAAGAAAAGGGACTTCAATTGGCCTTGTTGTTTATTGATTTGGACAACTTCAAACCTGTAAACGACGCTTTAGGCCACGCAGCGGGCGATCGCTTTCTTCAGAAAATTTCGCAAACTATTACCGACAACCTAACTGCCAACGAGAATCTAATTCGCTTTGGTGGTGATGAGTTCATTGTATTGGCGTCTGAAATACATGATAAAAAGCAGTTAGATAAACTTTGTGACAACCTTATTACATGGTGCTCTTCAGAATTTGAAGTTTTACAGACGAAAATAGTCGTGTCTTGTTCTATCGGTATCGCGCAAGCGCCCTTCGATGGCGTTAAGTTTAAGCAACTTTGCCGAAAAGCCGACATTGCAATGTATGAGGCAAAACGAAATGGACGTAATCGCTTTGAATACTACGATGCCAAACTTGATGAAGAGAGCGATGAGAAATTCAAGCTTATTCAACAGCTTCGACCAGCCATCAATAACAATACGCTGGACGTTTATTATCAACCACTTGTGGATTTAGCCACGGGAAAAATTTGCGCTATGGAAGCGCTTGTGCGCTGGCCTCAAGCAGATGGCAGCATGATTTTTCCCAATAAGTTTATTCCGATAGCGGAAAGCAGCGGCCTTATCGCACCGCTAGGAGAATGGGTGTTACGCCAAGCTTGTCATTTTTGCGCAGAACAACATCAGTTAGGCAATACAGATTTAAGTATTGCGGTGAATTTATCTTTTGCACAGTTTAAAGACGGGAGCTTGCCTGAAGTGGTCTCTCAGGCACTAAAAGATAGTGGCTTGACGGCTGAATGCCTTGAGCTAGAGTTAACTGAAAGCATCTTAGCAGAGTCGACAAATAACGTTGTACAGCAATTACAAGCGATCAAACAGCTAGGGGTACAGTTCGCCATTGATGATTTTGGAACGGGTTATTCAAACCTTAATTATCTGCGTACATTTAGCGCTAAAAAACTGAAAATAGACCGTATCTTTGTTAGTACTTTGGGCGTAAATGAAAGTGAGGAACCCCTCGTATCAGCCATTATTAACATGGCCGAAAGCTTAGGTATGGTTACCGTGGCCGAAGGTATCGAAAATGAGGCTGCTTTGAGCAAACTGATTGAATTAGGCTGCCATATTGGTCAAGGCTATTACTGGAGTAAACCAATACCTGGCGACGAAATGGCAGCAATACTTATCGCTAATAGTGAATAGCTTCATTAAAGAGCGCGTTAACCTACCAGCCTGCTAAAAACCGTGATAAGTAACAAATTCACTATTGTCAGCGCGTGTTGAACGAACGTCGTTAGCGGGAAATTCAGGATCGGGATAACCTAGTGCAATACAAATCATAATAGCTTCATCATCGGGAATATTGGCGTATTTATGTACTACTTCAGACTGCATGATTCCTTGCCCGTTAATTACGCAACCTAATCCTAAATCCCATGCAGCCAATACTATGCCATAGGCAAGCGAGCCCAACCCAAACTGTGTGATGCCTGCAGGTTCCAGTGATTTATCGTATGTAAGTACAAGTGACACCGGAGCATCGAATTGCCTAAAGCCTCGCATCATCCAATCCATGCGTTTTTCTTTGTCTTCTCGCCCTATCCCCATTACGTCAAAAAGCTGAATTGCCACATCTATTTGGCGCTGACGATGTATACCTTGATAATCTTCTTTATATGGGAAGTCTCGAACATGTGGCTTACCGGCTAGGGTGTTTTCTGTATTCCCTTTTCTGATGTTGTCTAACACATCTCCGGTTACAACGTGAATTTTCCAAGTTTGTGTGTTGTATGAAGACGGTGCCCATTTTGCGGCATTGATGATGGCTTCTACCGTATCTTTTGTAACGGGTTGGTCGGTAAATCCACGAACACTTTTACGCGAAGCGGCAAACTCAGCAAAATTCATATCCTTTCCTAATGTCTTTTAACTTCAATTGTTAACGTAGAGTAAACAGCCCCCTACTTTGATGCAATGTACATCGTGTACTATTAGGATTGTTTGTTTTTATAGATATGTATAGCGCGAACTAAACCCTTTACTTGCCGCTGCCGTAGCAATGGCTACACATGAGTCAAACACACATGTAGTTAATGGAATTTGGCTTGAATTCAGAGCGCGTGAATGGAGTTTACAATGACGAAGAAACCACAACTAACCACCTCAGCAGGTGCCCCACTGGCCAGTAACGAAACCACAAAAACGGCGGGGGAACGAGGACCTGCCCTGCTTCAAGACTATCAACTTATCGAAAAACTTGCACACCAAAACCGAGAACGCATTCCAGAACGCGTTGTTCATGCCAAGGGCTGGGGTGCACAAGGCACATTTACAGTAACACACGACATTACTCAATATACGCGTGCAGATCTTTTCAGTGAAGTGGGCAAGCAAACAGAAGTACTCAGCCGTTGGTCAACCGTTGCGGGTGAATCAGGTGCCGCGGATACAGAACGCGATGTTCGTGGGTTTAGTTTGAAGTTTTACACGGAGCAAGGCAATTGGGATATGGTTGGTAACAATACGCCTATATTCTTCATTCGCGATGGCTACAAGTTTCCCGATTTTATCCGTACCCAAAAACGTCATCCAAAAACTAACCTACGCTCACCGGAAGCCATGTTCGATTTTTGGGCCGCACAACCTGAGAGTGTACATCAAGTGACTATCTTAATGTCAGACCGAGGCATTCCTGTCTCGCCAATGCACATGAATGGGTACGGCAGCCATACGTTTAGTATGTGGAATAAGGACGGAAAGCGTCATTGGGTTAAATTTCACTTTAAAACGCAGCAAGGCATCAAAAATTACACCAACGAAACGTCTGAAAAAATCATCGGTAGCACCAGAGAGAAATACCAAGAAGAGCTTTACAGTGCTATTGATGAAGGCAATTTCCCAAAGTGGACCATGTATATTCAAGCTATGCCTGAAGAAGAGGCAGGAAAGCAAGAATACAACCCTTTTGATTTAACTAAAGTGTGGCCTCATGACGATTACCCACTTATAGAAGTGGGCGAACTAGAAATGAATCGCAATCCAGACAACTATTTTCAAATGGTAGAGAACGCCGCTTTTAGCCCGTCTAATGTGGTTCCAGGTATCGGATTTAGTCCTGACAAGATGTTACAAGCGCGTATATTTTCATACGCAGATGCCCATCGCTATCGATTAGGTACGCACTATGAAGCCCTGCCTGCTAATGCTCCAAAGAACAGCGATGTAAATCATTACCACAAAGACGGTGCAATGCGCTTCTTCACCAATGATTTTGGAAACCCGGACGCCTATTATGAGCCCAATCAGCACAATGGACCTGTCGCCGACTTTTCTGTAAAAGAGCCTCCGCTAAGCATTGATGGCGATGCCGACCGATACAATCAAGAAGACGCTGACGTTGATTATGTTCAGCCAAGAAAGTTATTTAATCTTTTTTCTGACGAGCAAAAGCAGCGATTATATAAAAACTACGCAGCCGCTATGGGTCCATGTTCAGATAGCGTTAAAGAGAGATGGTACGCTGTTTTGGAAAAAGTTTCCTCGGAATATGCTGCAGGTGTGAGAAACGCAGTAGAGTCTCTTGATACAGATGTAAACACAGTTCCAATTACGGAAAATACGCCAATAGAAGATAACTAATTCAGAATAATGGCATCAATTAAAGCCTTATTGCCCATTGCGTGGGTAATAAGGCTTTTTTAATAAGTAACAAAAAACTCAACTCCTGAATTTGCGCCTTTTCATTTTGTGGCATACGTTTTAATTAACCTGTTTATTTAGCATTTGTTTTCTATGTCACTTTTTAAGAAGTCAGATGGCAGTACAACACAGTCAAATCTAGCGCCGTGGAAGATTGCCATAATTGATGATGAAAGCGGTGTACACGATGTCACCATACTCACGCTAAGAAAATTTAATTTTGAAAGACGTGGTGTTACCTTCGTTTCAGCATATAGCGCAAAGGAAGGATTAGCGCTTTTTAAGGAACACCCTGACATCGCCCTCGCTTTTGTTGATGTGGTCATGGAAACTGATGATGCGGGGCTAAAGCTCATAGACCAAATTAGAAATGAGCTAAACAACCACAGTACACGACTTATTCTTCGTACAGGTCAGCCTGGCCAAGCCCCCGAAGAAGAGGTTATTAGGCAATACGATATTAACGATTACAAAGCGAAAACTGAGCTATCTTCCATGAAGCTCAAATCGTGCGTTTATACCGCTATACGCTCATACCGAGACATAAAAACGATAGAGAAAAGTAAACAGGGAATGGAGGACGTATTGAAGTCATCGTCCTCTGTGCTTGAAAGCCAGTCTCTAGCGCAGTTTGGTTCAGCTGTGCTTAAACAAATACTCACACTGCTGAATTTAAATAGCTCAGTGCTTTATCTTTCCACACAACATACTGACCTTTACGGTGACACCAAAATGACCGTACTAGGAGCAAGCGGCGACCTAGTAGGGCTTTGCACGCCGGGGATTTCAGCAGAGATACCCAAACCCATTGAAGATGATGTAAAAAAAGTACTTAAAAGCAAAGCTCATTATCAATCAGAAAATCGCTTCATTGGTTACTACCCTACAGGCAAAGTAAGTCACAATATTTTGTACATTGAGTTAGACGGCCCGTTGGATGATTTACAACGCAAAACATTGGAAATGTTTGCGTCAAACGTGTCGGTTATTTTTGAAAACTTGACGCAAAAAGAGGACATTCAACAGACTCAAAAAGAGCTCATCATGGTGCTTAGCGACGCCATTGAAATGAGAAGTAAAGAAACGGGTGGCCACGTAAAACGCGTCATTTTAATGACTGAGTTCTTGTCAGAAAAGCTCTTTATGAGCCAAGAGTTCATTGAAACCATTCGCTACGCAGCCGCGCTACACGACGTAGGTAAAATTAGTATTCCTGAAACCATATTGCACAAACCAGGTAAACTCACAGACGATGAGTGGGAAGTCATGAAAACGCACGCCCAAAAGGGCTATGACTTACTTTCAGGTACTGATCGTATTGTTGCCAAAATGGGCGCCGTTATTGCCAAAACTCACCATGAAAAATGGGATGGTTCAGGATACCCTGAAGGCCTTGCAGGTGATGACATTCCTATTGAAGGTAGGATCATGGCCATTGTGGATGTTGTAGATGCATTGCTATCTAAACGTTGTTACAAGACCCCGTGGACGGTTGACGAGGTCAAATCTTATATGCGCGAGAATGCAGGAAAGCAATTTGACCCCGTTATCACCCATATCATGCTAGAAAACTTTGACCGTATTTTAGAACTACGCAATCAAGCTCCGGACTGTGAAGAATGAAAGATGCACTAGAGTTGATATTACTGCGGGTTAGTCGAAGCGCCGATATTGATAAAGGCGAATTATCAATTGCATCGCGCCTTATCATTAACTCAGTATGTGAAGGGTTGGCGATTACACGTGCTGGTATTTGGCTTTATGATGAGACCCAGTCACTTATTATCTGCAAGCTATTGATAGATAAAGGTAATGATTTAGATGATGAAAGCCTGAAACTTAGTAGAAAAGACTTTCCTCATTATTTTGAGGCCCTTGATACAGAACGCAGTATTGCAGCGGATGATGCGCATACTCACCCCGCAACATTCGAATTTACCGATGTTTATTTACGTCCATTAGGCATAAGCTCAATGCTAGATGTTCCCATTCGCCACAGAGGAAAAATGATTGGCATTATTTGCTGTGAACATCAAGGCGCCCCTAGGCAGTGGCTTGGTGATGAAATAGTATTTGCTGCATCATTAGCCGACTTATACGGGCGGGCTGTAAGTGCGAAAGAGCGCGCCGATTATGAAGCTCAGTTGCTAAAGGCAAATCAAACATTAGAGCAAAACGTACAAGAACGTACTCAAGAGCTAGAAATAACGCTAAGCACACTCAAAACCGCCCAAGAAAAGCTAGTCGAGTCAGAGAAAATGGCAGCGTTGGGTAACTTGGTTGCAGGTATTGCTCATGAAGTGAATACGCCTCTAGGCATCGCCTTGACTTCGGTGAGTAATTGTCAGGAGGAGCTCAAAGCGATAAATCGAGACTTCGAAAATCAAAGTTTAACCGAGCAAGGCTTCAAGGACTTCACCCATGTTTGCGCTGAAGGACTTCATCTAGCCGAATCAAGCCTCTCGCGCGCGGCACAGTTAATTCAAGATTTTAAGCGAACATCGGCCGATCAAACCACGATGGAAGTTGAAGAGTTTGATCTGGATGAATACATTCCTAGAATCTGTAACCCCCTTAAGCCGATGCTGCGCAAAGAAAACATCGAACTGTCATTGGACATTACGCCGCATTTACGTGTTGAAACCTGCCCCGGCATAATCGCGCAACTATTAACTAACCTCATTTCTAATTCGCAGCGCCATGCTTTCGGTGATGGTGTAGATAATAAACAGAACGCCGTAAACGTTGAATGCAAGCGAGTTGAAACTGGTATTCAGCTTAGTGTTAAAGACAACGGTAGAGGGATCCCCAAAGACTTGCAGCGAAAGGTGTTTGAACCCTTCTTCACAACCGCACGTGAACAAGGTGGAACAGGTCTAGGCCTTAATATTTTGTACAACCTTGTTACACAAAAACTCAGAGGTGACGTTTCTTTGTCATCAGATGTCAATAAAGGTACGTGTATATCGGTGCTTATTCCAAACTACTGCGTAAGTTGACATCCCCAAGCGAATACCATAACAATGCAAACAGCTTACTTTATCAACAGTAAGCTGTTCACATGGTGTGTTAACACAATAACAATTAATAAGAGATGGTTATGGAAGACGTAAGTACGCATACTGCGCTTGAAGACCCACGAAACAGCGATATCCTCATATACGTTAACGGCGATATTGTGCATCGCGACAGCGCCAAGGTATCGGTATATGATAGCGGCTTTATGTTAGGCGATGGCATTTGGGAAGGCCTGCGCTTATATGATGGCAAATGGGCATTTTTAGATGAGCACATTAACCGGTTGTTTGAAGCATCGTTAGCCATTGATTTAGACTTGGGTATGTCTAAACAAGACGTGAAAGCAGCCTTAGAGCGAACTCGCATAGCGAATGACATGCATG
The DNA here is from genome assembly GCF_020515205.1 of Alteromonas sp. McT4-15. Lineage (NCBI taxonomy): Bacteria > Pseudomonadati > Pseudomonadota > Gammaproteobacteria > Alteromonadales > Alteromonadaceae > Alteromonas > Alteromonas sp. McT4-15. The sequence continues at coordinate 62,638 of NZ_JAJALG010000005.1, read as the reverse complement.
ACAATGTGCATGCGCGTTTAATGTTCACGCGCGGCGTGAAAAGTAAGCCATTTCAACACCCTGCACTTTCGCAACAAGGCCCGACACTGGTTATTATTTGCGAACATTCAAAGGCCGCAATCTCAAGACCAATAAAACTTGCTACCGTGCCCCATCTACGAGGGCTACCAATGACGCAAGACCCTAAACTTAATAGCCACAGTAAGTTAAATTGTATTTTGGCCTGTATCGCAGCAGAAAAGTGCGGTGCCGACGAAGCGCTTATGTTAGATATTAATGGGTTTGTAAATACCACTAACGCCTGCAATTTCTTTATTGTGCGAAATGATGAAGTGTGGACGTCGACTGGCGATTACTGCATGAATGGGATCACACGGCAAAAAGTGATTGAGGTTTGCAGAGCAAATGGCATAACGGTGCGAGAAAAAAATTATTCGCTAGTAGAAACCTACGGCGCCGATGAAGCCTTTTTGACCGGAACTTTTGGGGCGCAAACACCGGTATCACATATCGACGGACGACAAATTGGCACGTCTCACCCTGGCCCCATGACCACGCGAATAAGGCAGTGGTATTTTGAACTCGTAAAGCAAACTGTTTAAAAAAGGAATTTGTAATGCGCATTGCAATGTGGTCTGGGCCCAGAAATTTGTCTACCGCGATGATGTACGCATTTTCCGCGCGTAGCGATTGTGCGGTTATCGATGAGCCTTTTTATGCAACCTATTTGACTGAGACCGGGCTTGTTCATCCTATGCAGCAAGCCATATTAGATTCTCAGCCCTGCAATGCAAAGGATGTTATCAAACAGTGTTTGGGCGACACTCCTAACAACAAGCCGCATTTTTATCAGAAGCACATGACCCATCACATGCTTGAAACCATTGAACTTGATTGGCTGGGTGAACTGACCAACGTATTTCTGATACGTCACCCCGCGCGCGTGGTAGCGAGTTATCAAGCCAAACGAGAAAACCCTACTCTTGAGGATATAGGTTTTATTCAACAACTACGGCTATTGCGTTATGTGCGAGATAACTTGGGGCAAACGCCTATTGTTGTCGATAGCGACCGACTGCTTGAAAACCCAGAAGAGGCGCTACGCAAACTATGCTGCGCAATAGGTATCGATTTTCAACCTAGTATGTTGTCGTGGCCTGCTGGAGGTAATGCAGCCGATGGCACATGGGCTCCGCACTGGTATGAGTCGGTTTGGAAAAGCACGGGCCTTATCGCTTCACCTCAAAAACCCTTACCTATACTTAACGATGCATTAAACCAGGTTGCCGAGCAAGCCATGCCTTATTATATGGAAATGAAGCGCTACTTGGAAACAAATACGCATTGTGAAATAGAAAGTGGCGCCAATGGGAAGATGTGAACGTTTAGCTGTGAATACTCAAAGGGTCGACAATAACAATGACATACTCGCTAAGCGCAGCAACATCATTCCGGCGGCCAGCTTTGACCATGTTGATATTCGCTTTATCACCGTGACAGCTGAATTGCGCCCTTACGTCAAGGCTATTTGGTATATGACTAATGAAAAGCCGAACCTGACCGAATTTACCGAAAAACTGTACCCTGATGCGGGTTGCAGTTTAACCTTTCGCATTAGTGACAATGGTTGCACAGCCAGCATATTGCAACATCGCCGCGTTGTAAGTAAACACTGGCGGTTAGATGCAAACTATATCAGTGTTGTGTTAAAGCCCGGTGCCGCAAAAGCGCTGTTTGGAGAGACTATAGAGTGTGAGGAATGTGTACCTTTCAGCCTTCGACAACAGCACTTTTTACACTACGACTCGTTTAACCATTTATGCGATATGATAGCTGACATTCCGTTTTCAGAAAGCACACAATTGGAAAACAACGTCGACAGACAACTTCGTGAAATTCAGTACTGGTTAGTCAATACATTCGCTCAAACAGACAACACCAGCTTATCGTGGTTACCCCTTATACAACGAGTAAACCAGCGCTTATTATCGCCACAACAAATGGCTGATGACGCAACCATGAGTAGACGGACATTAGAACGATACATTCGTAAATACTTTGATGTAACGCCACATCAGCTCTTGCAGTTTTCTCAAATTAGCACAGCAAGAAAGCTACTTATTGTAAGCAGCAATAGCCTAAGCGATATTGCTTTACAATGCGGCTATTACGACCAATCACATTTTACCAATGCATTTAGCGCTAGTACGTTAGAAACGCCACAACGGTACCGCAAACGAAAATTGTCGCAAATTTCCAATTAAGGTTGCGGGTGTTGATTTACGCTTTTCTTAGATGAAATAAGGAGAGCCCAATGACTAACACACTTACACCTAATTATTTGTACCAGCATTACCCCAACATTCCCACCAGCCTAACAAGCTTGGTGAGCGAACACATCAGTGACGCACTCCCGTCAAAGCTCATACACCTAGTCAGATTACTCGCATCACAAATAAATAACTGTGAGTTCTGCCAAAATATGCACATTCAAGAAGCGCTGAAAGACGGTGATACTCAACAACGAATAGATGCGCTACCCACGTGGGAAAGCTGCCTGCTTTTTACCGAGCTAGAGAAACAGGCGCTTTTATGGACCAAAACCCTAACCCTTTTGCACGAAAGCAAAAATATGGCTGATGAATACAAAGACACTCTAGGAGCCTTTGGCGAGCAGCGCTTTATGGCTTTAACAACGGTTATATTGCAAATTAACAGCTGGAATCGAATAGCAAAGGGGTTGGGGTTCTAATCACGTTAGTGATTTAACCGTGCAACACGACTTTCAACCATGAGTTACCATTAATCTTTGGTCATCACGTTATTGTGGTCTTCACGTCACTGTGATGACCAACGCAATTGGCGTTAAAGCCCATTGTCTGGAGCTACAATAAGCGTGCTGCTACAAATAGTTGGCGTTACCTTGATATTGCTTACATACGGTTAGTCGGTAGGTTGAACATGTAAAATGCCAACCTCAACTCTAATCACTTCCACCGTTGTCCCTTGCGGTATTGGTGTGGTGGACTTCACCTTCCACATTACACCTGAGAAACGCGCAGAACCGGGGGTGCCTGGAGTAATATCCGTTTCAACATCGAACGTGGTGCCTATCCAGTCTGACTTCACTTCTTTCGGAGAGCGGTCTCGCTGTAACATTTTTAACGGTCGCCACACTATTAGGGTAAGTAGTGCATCCACAACCGCAATTACCACAAATGCTGACAGTAACGACTCATCAAGAATGCCACTATACATCAGCCCCGACGTTATCATCATTGATATGCCTAGCGTCAACAGCAATATAGTCGTAAACCCCATTACCACTTCAAGAATGAGGAGCACCAACCCCACGCCAAGTAAAAAATGAGGTAGATTGGTTAGCATATTATCCATAGCTAGCCCTTTTTGCCGATGGTATTCGCGATGGTCATTGCTTGTGCAACAACACTACCAATTTCGGTACTGCTATCCGGTAACAACACCACAGAAGATTCTTTTGCAATCTTCTCTTTAGCCTGAATAGCGCCTTTTGCTAAATCTAACTGAACAGCCTTTTGACCTTCACTGGTCGCTGCTGCCTTACCCACTGTTTCAATAGCTTCGGCTTCGGCTTTTGCAACACGAATAATGGCCTGGGCTTCACCATCAGCTTTAAGTATTTGTTGCTCTCTATCTGCCTCAGCGGCCAATACTATGGCTTGTTTGTCACCCTCTGCACGGTTAATTGCCGCTTGACGATCACCTTCTGATTCTAGGATTTGTGCACGCTTTAAACGTTCCGCTTTCATTTGCTGTTCCATGGCATCTAGAACAGAGTTAGGTGGATTAATATCCTTTAATTCGTAACGTAATACTTGCACGCCCCAAGGCGCTGCCGCTTCGTTTAATGCCGACACAATATTAGTATTTAATAAATCTCGTTCTTCAAAGGTTTTATCCAACTCCATTTTACCCAATTCAGAACGCATGGTGGTTTGAGCTAGTTGTGTAACAGCAAACACGTAATCTTCAACACCGTAAGTTGCTTTATAAGGGTCGACAACTTTGAAGTACAACACGCCATCGACGCTTAGCGTAATATTGTCTTTGGTAATTGCAGATTGTTCTGGTACGTCACCCGCTTGCTCTTTAAGCGAACGATCCGCCGCAACAGTATCGATAAACGGCACTATAAAGTTTAAACCTGCTTCAAGGGTTGTATTGTATTTGCCAAAGCGCTCAATAATGAATGCGCGGTTTTGCGGAACAAATTTAATAGACGATTTAAGGCCAATAACAATCAGCACTAGCAGGATAATCTGATACGAAAACACGTAATCGAGTAGTGTTTCTAATTCCATTTACGTACTCCTAAAATGTTAATACAACAATATTCTTAGCATGTTATATCATAAAATCAGTACGTCGATAGTGGTTTAATTGTTAGGAAACGTTACCTATCAAAAGCAGAGTTTTGAACTTCTAACGTACAGTTTGTTGCCACAGATAAAATTGTTGCGCTCAACGCAACAAAGTATGCCAATGTGATCACACTATTATCAGAGAGCGCTATTTTTCTAAAAGCTTAAAGTGATACATACCAGCACCATTGGTGCCATTGATCCTTAGAATGTATGTACCTGATTTAGGGAAACCTATTCCCCAATCAATTTTTTTATTTGACCACTTACGTCGAGTTTTAAACAGTTCGTTGCCTGATTCATCATGAATACTAGCGCTGTACTGGACCTTATCACGCTGAGGTTCGCTAACAATATGGTAGGCAGTGTTTCCTTCCACAACCATTTTGTATTCCGCAAAGGTTCCACTTGCCAATGCCCCCGCGATAGCGTCTTTTACACCAACAATATTACTATTTGAAACGAGTTCTTCAGGCGTAGCGATAGTGTTCAATTTGAATTTATACTGCCCAGCACCACTTGTTCCGTATATTTTAAGACTATATTCACCAGATTGGGTAACACCTACCCCCCAGTCCAGTTCCTTATCTGACCACGTTCGTCGCGTACTAAAAAGCTCATTTCCTGCGTCGTCAAATATTCCCAGTGAATATTGCACTTTATCTCGCTGGGGTTCACTCATTATACGATACGCGGTGTTACCGCGTGCTAAAAATTTGTACTCTGCTACTGTCCCGTCAGATAGACCACCTGAAAATGTTTCGTTTGTTCCAATTATATTGCTATTTGAGTTTAACTCCTCAGGCGTTGCTAATGTATTCATCGTGAATTGATATCTGCCTGCACCACTTGTTCCATAAATCTTCAGAGTGTATTCACCAGGTTGAGTAACACCTACTCCCCAGTCTAATTGCTTATCTGACCACGTTCGGCGCGTACTAAAAAGCTCATTTCCTGCATCATCAAAGATCCCCAGTGAGTATTGCACTTTTTCTCGCTGGGGCTCGCTAGTTATACGATATGCGGTGTTACCACGTGCTAAAAATTTGTATTCTGCTACAGTTCCGTTTGACAGACCGCCCGAAAACGTATCGTTTGTTCCGATTATATTACTGTTTGAGATAAGCTCTTCAGGTGTTGCTAACGTATTCATCGTGAATTGATATTTCCCGGCTCCTCTTGCTCCGGAAACCCTCAAGATATACTCACCAGGTTGGGTAACTCCTACTCCCCAGTCCAATTTCTTATCTGACCATGTTCGGCGCGTACTAAAAAGTTCATTTCCAGCATCGTCAAAGATCCCTAATGTATACTGCACTTTATCGCGCTGAGGCTCGCTAGTTATTCGATACGCAGTGTTACCACGCGCCAGAAACACGTGGTCTACACTCATTCCTTCGGACAATGAGCCTTTGAACTCATTACTCGTGTTTTGAATACTTGGCGCTGGGCCATTAGTCTTCAATAAAGGTTTAGTGTTCGCTTCAGTATTCGAGACTTGGCTTTCCCTATTGCTAAGATCGCCCAGTTCAATGCGTTCTTTATCTGTGGCATATCGCAAAATTACCCGCCTAGATAAGTCGGCCATGGTATCCATTCTTAGTACTGTGCCTGTGTCACCTTCAACAGATAGCAGCATTCCTATTGGGTAGTCTCCAACAGTTACGATTGAGCCGCTCATCCCTTTGCGGAATTTCTTTCCATCTTTCAATTTTAGTGAAAAAGTGCTGTCTACTGCCTTGTCTGTTATTTCGACATCATACACTTCAGTGCGGCCCTGTTGATGCTTATAGTTCATGCGACCACTAGAAATCACACTGATTATAGCCTCTACTCTTTCACCGCCATCTTTCCAACTACTTTCCTGACATGCAGAGCTATCATCAAGTTTCACCAATGCGAGATCTTGCGGGTACGTGTTGATAAGTTCCCCTCTTAAGTTTTTTCTCAAGCGAGTTTCTACTAACACCCCTTGCGACTTCGTAACCACATGTGCAGGTGTATACAAAAAGCACGACTCACCAATGGGTCTAAGAATCCCCTGTCCTTCCTGATGGACAGTTCTAACGTAGGCGTCAGACGCATTACTAAATTTACACACTAGAACACAAAGCAACGTTACTGTTATTCCTTTTAAATTAAGCATTGTTAGTATCCTTTTTAGTCGTCGCGTCGGGCTGCATTGCTGAGTGTTTTTCAGTTTGCTCTTTCTTTTGACTTAATGAATCGCTAACCCCAATAGCTGGCGGTTTAGGAATTAGTGTCAACCTGATTAATGTGTTAACTACATACATCAGTAGCTGAATAATTATGAAACTTGCACTTATTGCTATCGCTAAAGCATTGTCGCTATATAGGCGTTCAAAAAAGCTGATTTCAATCGGGTCTCCGTCGTTATCAGCAAAAGGTTTGACGATTCTTAACTGCCCCCCTTTTTTGTAGAAAACGCCGTCAAAAGCAGTATCACCAAGCGTTACTGTCAGCAGTCCATTGGTTGCATTTGAGTCATCAGCCGGAATAATTACCGTATCTCCCATGCTTAGCTCAACATCGGGCAAAGAAATAGTATCTTCAAACCAAAAGCTCTTATCTTTAATTCGTATCTGCCCAGATTGAAGTAGTAGTGGCATTGTACGAGTGTCGTAACTCAACTGTTTACCAATTGTTACGTCGCCCACTAAAATCATCATGAAGTCTGGATGGTCGGCACTCAGTCTTATGTTGAATACTGTTTTTTCTTTTAGCACGCAGCGCCCTGCCGAAAATATAAATTCAGCAACTCTCTTTTCTTTTACTATTGGCTGTATGTTTATTTGAATTAGGGACTTATCCATCAGCCGAGTGGTCACAATAGCATTGTCATAGAACTTCAATTCACCGTGTTTTTGCCATTTAGCTCGCTTCAATTGTGGGCAACTATTGACCTCTCTCACCACATGAAACTCTGCTAAATTTACGGCGGGTATCGAAGACGTATTAGGTAGGTACCTGACAACTTGAGTCGTTGCTTTAATGGCATACTCGGTATTCGCATCCAGTTTTGCGAGTGTCGCATGAGCTAGCGCTATCAAAAGGAGAACGAATATGAGTGACGCTATACAACCTAAAAATATTGCAGGACCAACTAAACGCTTAGCGGTAAGGTGTTTTAGTATTTTATCAGTTAGCGAAACGCTTTCTTGCTCACTGTTCATCTGGAGTCCAAATAACGTAATTCTTCCCTAAACTGTCGTACTCTGGACTAATAGTTACTATTAAATTACTTGCAATGTCATCGCTGCCAAATTCACACCTGTGGTTGTAAACGCGAGTGTATTTGTCGTCTAGCGCTGCACAATCTCGTGACACGACATCACCTGAAGCTATTTTGTAAGTAATATTAGGGTTTCCACCCGAAGTGTTTACGAACAATTTAATCTGGTTTTCTACGGGTTCACCCCAAGATGTCGGGTAGACTTCTTGAACATAGTTACCAAACATATCTTGGCTGTCGACAAACACAAACGCAACTAATCGGTTAGGAAGGTATTTAATAAACTCAGATTGATATTTGGTAGGCACTTTCAACTGAACCCAGCCAACCTGGTCTTCACTTAATTCTATTGAAGCATCTGCACTGTATTTTCCATCAATGCTCGACAGTACAATTTGTAGAGTGGAGGTAGGACGCGGCACAAAGACAAAGAGCATTTCAGGGGCGACGAATTTCAAGCTTCCCTTTACTGAAGAGGAAGCTAAAATTGAGCCGCTTACCTCTACATTCTCTGCATAGTTCTCAGAAAAGGCATCCACAGGTATTTCTATGGAAACTTGAGCGTATGCCGAATGCACGAAAACAACTAACAAGAATAAAACCAAAATCCTTTTTAAGAACATATCCCAACCGATTATATTTTGACCTATAGCTTAAAATATAACCTGCAGCATTTTTGTCAACCTTCGTTGCAAAAAGCGAATATTGAAATACTTGGCGACTACTCTTTGTACTGACTGAACACACCAAACTTTTTAGCGTGGGCCTTTTTGTAAGCAGTATTAGCTTCGTTAAACTCGCCATACAGTTCAGCGAAACTTTCGTTTTCTACGATAAGCTGGTTTATCGTTTCCAATAAATCTTCTCTTCTATCTCTTTGCTCTTTATTTCCCATAAGAGCAATGGCATAAGCACCCACCATATTTCCTCGGCGAACTTCATCCTCTACGATTTCTTGTATTATTCGCCAATCAAATTGATTTCTACACACGTTTTTTCTTACATGAGAGCCCGTGGCAGTTTGGTTTTTACACTTAAAATGCAAGTCAGTATCTTTGATTGCGTTGTTAAACTCCTCCATAAAGGCGAATCGCTTTTCTTCACGTATTTTATACAAAAAACGTAAAGGTTTAGCACCAAGCACTTCTATTCTTTCTACGCGCTCACCATCCATGCCTTCAAAAGCGTTTCTATGCTCAGCGTTGTTAATTGAAGTTGCGCTAATTAGGTTGCTTTCGCTCCTACTCGAGACGTGACGCTCAATCATGGGGGCTCCGCTAGTATCAACGGACGTGCTAGCGAATACTGACGTCGCATACACAACAAAAAATAGTAGACTTAAAATCCATTTCATAATCGTTTTCGTGTCAAGACTGCAAAAGGTCGATGGCTAAAAGATAGCCCAAAAGAGGTTGGTTAGCTACCGCCTGCATCTGAGTCATAAGCGCGGTGGTTGCTTGACCCTACGTACAAAATATTGTGCAGGCTGTTCAATTAAGAGAAGCTCGCGTATGCCAATAGTCATACTTCGAACTTCTCTTTGTTGTGAATATCCGTTAATTGGTTTCTAGTTCTGCCAAGGCGGCTTTTAGCTTGGCGATCAACTCTGGGGAACTTACCTCGCCTTTTTCTTGGTCATAATTGTCATAAAAACTCGGTATTGAAAGTGACGCTTTTACGTGCCCATCGAAAAAGTGGGCCGACTCTACCGCCAATTTCAACACGCTTGCTGCGCCGCCGGGACCGGGTGAAGTAGACAACATCACAACAGGCTTGCCCTGATACACTTTCATGTTTACCCGCGAAGTCCAATCAAAAAGATTTTTGTAAGCTACGGTGTAGTTACCATTGTGTTCAGCATAAGAGATGATTAGGGCGTCGGCTTGCTCTATTTTTTGATAAAACTGCGACGCTGCATCTGGTACCCCGTAAGCCTCTTCTAGATCGATACTGTAAATGGGCATTTCATAATCATTAATATCTATCACTTCAATGTCATGATGAGGAAGCAATGAAGCAGCGTAGTTAATGAGCGCTTTGTTAATTGACTTCTTACTGTTGCTTGCGGGAATGGCGAGAATTTTCATAGATTATTCCTTACGAATGGTTAGATTGAACGATTAATGGGGATAGCAAACTATTCAAGGCTTCCAAATTTGCCCGATGCAAATTCAGCTTCTACTTTTTCGATCTCGGCTTGAGAACTCATCACAAAGGGCCCTTTTTGAACAAAAGGCTCTTTTACAGGCTCACCTGCGAAAAGTGCAAAATGTGCTGGCTTGGCGGACGTATTCGTTAGCAAAAGTTGGCTGAGTGCTTTGTTATTCAACTGAGATACTGCTATCGCTTGACCTCCAGAAAGCGTGATTTTTTCGTCATTGATACTCAACGTAAGCTCACCTTTAATGGCATACACCCACGCACTTTCACGTTCGTTTAACTGATGAGAGAAAGTACTTTGTTGCGCTAACTTACCATCCAGTATTGTCATTGGTAATGTAGGTGCGCTTTGCCCCGTTAGGCCGTTACTTTCGCCTAGAACAATACGAACTCGTGTACCTTGATTTTCATACACGGGCATGGTGCTTGACTTAACATGAAGTGCTGAGGGGGTATTTCTTTTAAGTGACGCAGGTAAATTAACGAACACTTGTAACCCGTGAATACGCGCGCCATTGCGTGGCTCTTCATCGTGTACAACACCTGAACCGGCATTCAACCAATACAGGTCGCCTGGCATAAGCGCGAAATCGTTACCTAGTGAGTCTTGGTTATGGAACTCCCCCACACTATCTTCAAAAAGAATAGATACTGCTGATAGCCCTGCGTGAGGGTGAGCACCAAAAGTCGGCTGTGTCATCGTGTAATGATCAACCATTACAAGCGGGTCCATTGCGCCAAAGAAGTCCTTTTCTCTAAAAGCTAATGCACTAAAAGCATTTCCAATTTTAAACGTATTGCCTGTTACTACTGTGGACATCTGTGTGGTCATTGCGCTATCTCCAGATTGGTGTTGTGCTATCACGATTTAGATACTAGCAGTAGAACGATTAACTCTTGTAGTGGCATAATTTGAAATCAGCGTTCTATAATTAGAACAATAAAGCCTTTAGAAAAATGTTGTATGATTGATTTAAATGATTACTTTTACTTTGTTCACGTGGTCGAAAAACGTGGATTTTCACCCGCAGCAGCGGCACTCAACATGCCGAAATCGCGCCTAAGCCGTCATGTTGCAAAGTTAGAAGAAAGGCTTTCTACAAAGTTAATTCAAAGAACGTCACGTCAGTTTAACGTCACAGAAGCAGGTCAAATTTTTTATCGGCACGCGCGCGCACTTATCGATGAAATGGAAGCGGCTGAAGCTGCTATTCAAACAAGAAGTGCATCGTTAAGTGGGCGGGTTACGTTAAGTTGTTCTGTAGGTGTTGCACAGTTTGCAATAAGAGATTTAATGCTCGAATTCTTAGATGAAAATCCCAACGTTGAGGTAATACAACAAGTCACTAACGAAGCCATCGACCTAGTGTCATCGGGCATCGACTTAGCAATAAGGGGGCATATCGACGCCTTACCCGACTCAAGCATCATTCAAAGACATTTGGCCAAGGTTTCTTGGCACTTGTTTGCAAGCCCAGCGTATTTGTCGAAGGCAGGAGTTCCTAAGTCGCCGTACGATCTGTTTAAGCGACGCAGTTTGAAAGTGGGTTGGCAGCCTGCAACAGGCCATTGGACTTTGCAAAATAAAGAGGGTGTAAAAACTACGGTTCCCTTCTCTCCCCAATATTGCAGTGACGATATGGGCTCGCTAAAACAAGCGGCAATAGAAGGGCTCGGTTTAGTGAGCCTACCAGCCTACGTATGCCGTCAGGAAATTGCAGAAGGCTCACTGGTAAGGGTGTTGCCTGATTGGACGACAGGAAAAGCCCAATTGAGTTTGATGATGCCCTCGCGCAAAGGCCAACCTAAACCGGTAAAGGTATTTGCAGACTATTTACTTGCACATTTAAACGAAAGAATTGGAGATTAGAAGCTGATGGAAACTCAAGGGTGAGAGAGAAGTTGGTCGGTGTGAGAGGATTTGAACCTCCGACCCCTGACACCCCATGACAGTGCGCTACCAGGCTGCGCTACACACCGACCGAAAGAGCAAGTAAGTCTACTTAAATTTATTCACTTTGCAACGAGAATTAGCAATTAGCTTACTTAAGCGCTTAATTGCTAACCAGTTCTTAAAGTTTTACCGGCTCTTTTACTACGTTAACGTAAAATAACACACACTTGTAACCACCAGCGCTACCAATACATTCAGTACAATGCCCTCTCTCGTCATGGTTTTTATATCAAACTTTTCTGTTGAATAGGCTATAGCATTCGGCGCTGTCGCGACCGGTAACATGAAAGCACAGCTGGCACTGATTGCAGCAGGTATCATTAGCAGTTTAGGATCTACGCCTACTGCCAAGCCTGCCGCAGCCAAAATAGGCATTAGTAGTGTTGATGTTGCGGTGTTCGACGTAATTTCCGTTAAGAAAGTAACAAACAAGCAAATACCCAACACAAGTAATATCACAGGAAGTGTCGAAAGGCCTGTTAGCCATGTACCCATTAATACACTTAGGCCCGACGCAGTGAAAGCTTTCGCAATGCATATACCGCCAGCAAATAACAAAAGCATGCCCCATGGAATATCATTGGCTGTCTTCCAATCAAGGAGTTTGTCGTTATTGCCCTTGGCATCAACTTGGCCGTAATCATTACCGCTATTAGTCAAAAACATTGCTGCAACGCCGGCCACAGCAATAGTACTGTCACTGATGGTGGTCACGCCAATCCACGCGGTCCAAAATGGGCGGAATATCCATGCCATTGCCACGGTGCCAAAAATCATCAATACGCGCTTTTCAGCCACGCTCCACACCCCAGGTACAGGTAAATTAATATTACCGACTTCTTTAATACCACGGGCGAGCCAAAGTGCCATTATCGGCACGCCAATCATGACTATAGGTACGCCCGTTTTCATCCATTCTATAAAGCTGTATTCAACACCTTGCGTTTCTTCATAAACACTCATAAAGATAATGTTAGGTGGTGTGCCTATAGGTGTGCCAACGCCTCCTAAACTTGCTGAATACGCAATGCCAAGAATAAGTGCAACACCAAATCGAGGGTTATCTACGGCATTAATAATGGCAATTGCCATGGGTAACATCATGAGTATTGTGGCGGTATTGCTAATCCACATACTTAGAACAGCGGTAGTTAACATAAAGCCAAGCACAAGCTTAAGGGGGCTTCCACTCCCTGTTAACCGCAGCATGTATATGGCGAATCGTTTATGCAAATTGGCCCTTTCTAACGCTTTCGACAACATAAAGGCGGCCATAAGTAAAATAATGACATGGCTACCTAACGACGACGCAGCTTCACTGTGCGACAGCACACCGAACAACGGAAATAATGCAAAAGGTAAAAGTGAGGTAGCGGGTATAGGGAGTGCTTCGGTTACCCACAAAATGGCAACAAATAGCGTTATGGCTGCGGTAAAAAATATGTCGCTGGGTTGTCCTACAGCCCAAAGCCCTAGACCACTTAATACCGACACAATAAACGCGAATAAAATAATACTGTTTTTGCGTGTTGGTGGCTTGCTTGGCATAGCCGAAGGCGTTTGAGGGTGTGATTGCATTGCGCTTCCCTTTACTGATAGCGTTTATAAGTTGTTATTGTTTTAACTTATATTTTCTACCAGTAATGAAGGGAAAACGCACTAGGCAATTGGAAATTTATTTGTTCTCGTCATCCGATGAAATACGGCTGGCTACTGCGCCAGCTTGGCCTTTGTATTTAGCATCAACGCGAGCGTTGTAGGGTTTTTCAGCCGGTGCCGATAACACCTCAAAGCTCAGTGCCCCAATTTTCATTTTTGGGCGAAGTGCTAAAGGTAGTTTACCGCTGTTGTAAAATTCCAATACGATGTTGCCAGACCAACCTGGATCGATTCGGTGCGCGGTAACGTGTACCATAAGGCCAAGGCGCGCAAGAGACGAACGTCCATCTAACCAGCCAACAATGTTATCTGGCAGCGTTACTGATTCGTGCGTAATTGCCAGAGCAAGCTCGCCAGGGTGTAAGAAAAATGCTTTCCCCTCTTCCAGTTCAATTTCATCGCTCATTACATGGTCAAGGGCCTCTTGCACTTGTGCCTTTGGTCCACTTAGGTCGATAAACGGCGCTTGGTGATCTTCAAACACGCGAAACTTGTTACCAAGACGAATATCTACCGTAACACCGCTTATTTGGTCATAACTTGGAGCTGGGTCGATATTGATTTTGCCGTCTTGTAAATATTGATAAATATCGCGATCGCACAAACGCATGGTGTATTCCTCTATTCTGTAGGCCGCTATTATGCGTATGTCGGTAGTCCCAATCAACTGTGTAACGCAAGGTTTTATGCGCTTTTCACCTTATTTATGGACAAGTGGTTAACTATTTATCAGCGCAATGCATCAATCAGACTTTCCAACAATTCCAATGGGGTCTCCTTTGATATGGCTAACGCCTCCTTTTCGCGGTGCAACCGACAACGCTAATTGCATAGAAAGGGCGCGGGCAGCCTCTCGATAGCTTTCGCTCAGCGGACTATCGGGTGTTTCCACCAATAACGGCGTACCTGCATCGCCATGTTCGCGTATATGAATATCAAGAGGCAGTTGACCTAAAAGCGGTAAGCCATGACGTTCGGCAAGCGCTTTACCACCGTCTTTGGCAAACACATAATCTTTAGTACCGCAGGCTCTGCACTGGTAATAGCTCATGTTCTCGATTAGGCCAAGCACAGGCACATTGACCTTTTCAAACATGCTTATACCTTTTTGCGCGTCGGCTAGCGCTAAATCTTGCGGCGTAGTCACCACAATTGACGCAGTTAATGGCACCTGCTGTGCCATAGTTAACTGAATATCACCCGTCCCTGGCGGCATATCTACAATAAGGTAGTCGAGCACTGGCCATAAGGTTTCGTCTAATAGCTGTTTAAGCGCCCTACTCGCCATAGGTCCACGCCATACTGCTGCATCTTCTTGAGGCACTAGATAACCAATGGAGTTCGCCACCAAGCCATGCGCTTTTAGTGGCTGCATGTGCTTGTTATCTTCACTCACAGGGTGGGCGTCAGGGTTACCCAACATGATAGGAACAGAGGGCCCGTAAATGTCGGCATCTAAAATACCCACTTTGGCGCCTTCCTGCATAAGTGCAAATGCAAGATTAATACTAGTAGTAGACTTACCTACCCCACCTTTGCCTGAGGCAACGGCAATAATATTTTTAATATTGGTAACGGGCGCAACCTCAGTTTCACCGCTGGCAATATGTTGTTTAAAGGTAAGTGTGGCATCATCAAGCTTACCTTTTAGTTGTTTAATGACTTCTTCTTTAAGCACTGGTAATTGCGTGGCGATACAAAATGGTAAGGTAACCGTCACACCCGCATCTTCGTTTTCAGGCTGGCTAAAAGCACACCAAGGCAAGGTATCTTCCACATCGAGCGAAAAATACGTGGCCAAAATAGCAGCAACTTTGTGCGTTACCGGCTCTGCTTTGCGAGAAAAGAACATAAAAAGCCTTACTAGTAGTACAATTGTGTGAATTACGTAATGCAAAAAACGCGGTTTTCCGCTAGTATTTGCACCCATTTTGAAACGCAAAGAATCAATAACGTCATTATGTCAGAAAAACGCCGAATTCTGGTAACCAGTGCGTTGCCATACGCAAATGGCTCTATTCATTTAGGGCATTTGCTAGAACATATTCAAACCGACATCTGGACTCGTTTTCAGCGCCTTCGCGGAAACGAATGTTACAGTGTTTGCGCCGATGATGCACACGGCACGCCGGTTATGCTTAAAGCTCAAGAGCTTGGCATTACACCAGAAGAAATGGTGGCAAGAACCCGCGCTGAACATCACCAAGACCTTGTTGATTTTCACGTTGATTACGACAACTACTATGTAACCCATTCGCCTGAAAACAAAGCGCTGTGTGAAGAAATATACACGCGTTTAGATAACGCAGGTTACATCAGTAAGCGCACTATCAATCAGCTTTTCGACCCTGAAAAAGAAATGTTCCTGCCGGATCGTTTCGTAAAAGGCACATGCCCAAGTTGTGGCGCAGAAGACCAAAACGGCGATAGCTGTGATGTGTGTGGCGCTACGTATAGCCCGACTGAAGTAAAGAACCCGCGCAGCGTTGTATCTGGTGCAACCCCGGTACTTAAAGAGTCTGAGCACTTCTTCTTCGACCTGCCAAAGTTTGAAGGCATGCTAAAAGAATGGATCCGTTCTGGCGCTCTTCAAGAAGAAATGGCAAACAAACTACAAGAGTGGTTCACTGAAGGTCTTCAACAGTGGGACATCAGCCGTGACGCGCCATATTTTGGTTTTGAAATTCCAGGTGCACCTAACAAGTTTTTCTACGTGTGGGTAGATGCACCTGTTGGCTACATGGCAAGTTTCAAAAACTTCTGCGACCAGAACAACCTTGAATTTGACGACTTCTGGAAAGCAGACTCAGAGGCTGAGCTGTACCACTTTATCGGTAAAGACATAACGTACTTCCACTGCCTATTCTGGCCTGCAATGCTAGAAGGTGCGGGATACCGTAAGCCGACTGGCGTAAACATTCACGGTTTTGTAACGGTAAATGGCGCGAAAATGTCTAAGTCTCGCGGTACGTTTATCAAGGGCCGTACATACCTTGACCACCTGAACCCAGAATACCTACGCTACTACTTCGCGTCTAAGTTAGGTGATGGTGTTACAGATATCGACCTTAACTTTACTGATTTTGCTCAAAAGGTGAATTCAGACCTAGTGGGTAAAGTAGTAAACATCGCTAGCCGCTGTGCAAGCTTTATTACCAAGCGTTTCGACGGCAAGCTATCAGACAACGTGATTGAGCCAGAGCTTATTGCTGAGTTCCAGAATGCGTCAGACAGCATTGCTGCACTTTTCGAGAAACGTAAGTATCACCAAGCTGTGCGCGAAATTATGGCCCTTGCCGATAAAGCCAACCAGTTTATCGACAACAATGCACCTTGGGTAACTATTAAAGACGAAACTAAACAGCAGTTCACGCACGATGTGTGCTCGCTAGGTATCAACATGTTCCGTCTATTGGTTATTTACTTAAAGCCAGTACTTCCTGTGCTAGCAGTAAAAGCTGAAGAATTCTTAAATGACACGTTCGACTGGAATTCACTGCAAACCCTATTAAAAGGCCACGCCATCAACAAATTTAAGCCAATGATGCAGCGTGTAGAAATGGA
Source organism: Alteromonas sp. McT4-15 (assembly GCF_020515205.1). NCBI lineage: Bacteria > Pseudomonadati > Pseudomonadota > Gammaproteobacteria > Alteromonadales > Alteromonadaceae > Alteromonas > Alteromonas sp. McT4-15. The sequence continues at coordinate 45,645 of NZ_JAJALG010000005.1, read as the reverse complement.
GAAAATCGACGCCATGGTTGAAGATTCAAAAGAAAGCCTAGCGCCAGCTGCACCAGCTATCGACCCAGATAGCCCGCTTGCAAAAGATCCTATCAGCGACACTATCTCGTTTGACGAGTTCGCCAAGGTAGATTTACGTATTGCGCGTATTGCTAAGGCTGAACATGTAGAGAAAGCTGACAAGCTTTTACGCCTAGAGCTAGATTTAGGCGGCGAAACCAAGCAAGTTTTTTCTGGTATCAAGTCGGCCTACTCGCCTGAAGCACTTATCGGTAAACACACCGTAATGGTAGCAAACCTTGCGCCACGTAAAATGCGTTTCGGCATGAGTGAAGGTATGGTACTAGCCGCCGGTCCTGGTGGTGATGAACTTTATATTTTAGAGCCGCATGAAGGTGCTAAGCCTGGTATGCGCGTTAAGTAACACGCATATCATTAGTGCAAAAAATGCAAAAGCCATGACAGGGAAACCTATCATGGCTTTTTTGTATACTTCAATGAGTAATTCGCATTTCAGTCAGCATTTATCCACTTTCATTGTTGCTAGCCTACTTACTACTATACCGACTTAGTGTGGATGCTCGAGCGCTAGCGCCAACGGCCGAGAACTGTGGCTTGAGTTTTCGCTTAGGCTTGATAGCGGTCATCGGAAACACACGTTTTTTCGCTAATATCACGTAAACCGCACTGCACCAAGGAAGGTAAGAAGACAGGTATTGCTGTAGTTTTGCTGCACCTTTCCATTTTTGCTGAAAAAATAACGTCGAAAACAGTACTTGCCGCTGCTCTACAATTTCAAAGCCCAACAACTGCAACCAATCTTTTATTCGATAGCTGGTAAAAAAACGCGCATCGTGTAACACATTGCTTCTTTTTACCGGTAAGAACTTTGCGATTCCAGCCAAACTAAGTGGGTTAAATCCGCTGATAATGACATAGCCACTATGGGTAATAACTCTATCAACTTCACGCAATATTTCGTGCGGATCTTGCGCAAAATCCAACTCATTTGCTAACAAAAAGCCATCAATACTGTTCTCAGAAAATGGCAGGCAATGAGACTGCCCCACAACAAGGTTAGAATGTAATGATATGCCTGCCTTATCCGCAGGCAAGGTAGGGACGTGATTAATATGATGACGGATGGGGCTTCTATCTAACGTAATGGCAGAGCTTAACGTACCTAGTTTGGCAAAGTGATACCCGAAAATGCGCTCAGCATAATCATTACACACCGCGCTAACGGCGTGTTGTATATGCTCCCCTGCTGGAAAATCTTCCCAGCTATTTGGGTAGCGCAAAGGCTTGGCTTTAAACGCCGATTTGATAATCACTTAGCGCGCTCTTTTGTTGCTCTGCTGTTCACAAGCTCCTATAGTAACGCATAATTCTACCTACACAAGCAGGTACATCATGACCCAAGACACCTTACCGTCAGGTTTAACAATTCACCCCATTCCCGCTTTTACCGACAATTACATTTGGTGTATACACAATAAATCAAATGCTGTGGTGGTTGACCCAGGCGATGCACAGCCAGTGCTAGAGTATGTAAAAGCCAATGGGTTAACACTGTCTGCTGTGCTTATTACTCACCACCATCGCGACCACACTGGCGGAATTGCCAAATTGGTGTCGGCACACCCAGAACTCCCCGTTATTGGTCCAAGAGGCGGGCATATTCGCGGCTTAACCAAGTCGGTTTCACAGGGCGATACCGTCACTTTACCGGTGCTAAAAATGGCGCTACAGGTAATGGAAGTCCCTGGGCATACATTAGATCATATTGCCTTTTTTGGTCACGGCCTTGTATTTTGTGGCGACACGCTATTTTCAGCGGGCTGCGGCAGGTTATTTGAAGGCTCGCCAGAACAAATGCTGCATTCGCTTAATAAATTAAAACGCCTTCCTGATAACACAAAGGTGTATTGCACGCATGAATACACACAAGCTAACGTGAATTTTGCGCTTGCGGTAGAGCCAGATAATAGCGCACTTGTGAATTATGCCCAGTGGGTAAAAACTACCCGAGACGAGAACAAACCCACACTTCCTTCAACGCTTAAAGAACAAAAGGCCATTAATCCTTTTTTGCGCTCTCATGAACTTTCTGTAAAAACAGCTGCCGAAGCCTATTGCGAAAATAGCCTAGCTGATGATGTTGCCGTATTTGCTGCAGTTCGTCGCTGGAAAGATGAGTTTTGATGCAAAAGCAAGCTAGTTGCCGTAATATGGCAGGTTTGCAGTGCTCCAAGAGGTTTCTTCATTTATGCAGTTGAAGTTTTTTCCGCTTTCGCCTTTGTTGTTGGCGTTAGGTTTAACGGGTTGTCAGCTAACTAACAATGACGCAGAAAACGCACAATTAGAAAGCAACGAAAAAGCGGCGCTAGAAGCCTGTTCGGTCCTCCACGCTACCGAAGATGCAATTGCCGATTGTGAAGTTGCACGCGATGGCGTTATTGATGTCGTCCATCCAAACGACGACGTATTAGAAGACGTGGCTGATGCCACTGAAACTCCCGAGATAACCACTGAAGCGGTGATCACAGACGTATGGGAGCGTGCCAGTGCGAAGTTCGCACTTACTATTCCCGATGATGCTCGCGTCACAGCACAGAAAAAGTGGTATTTGAAGCACCCTGAATACATGTCTCGTGTAGTAAAACGCGCCAAGCCATTTTTGTACTACATTGTTGAAGAAATTGAAAAGCGCGACATGCCAATGGAGTTGGTACTGCTACCCATTGTAGAAAGCGCATTCGATCCATTTGCCTATTCACATGGTCGAGCCGCAGGTATGTGGCAGTTTGTCCCCGCAACAGGCAAGCGCTTTGGTATGGATCAAACCTGGTGGTATGACGGTAGACGCGATGTAATTGCATCTACGCAAGGTGCCCTTGACTATCTCACTTATCTTAACAAGATGTTTGACGGCGACTGGTTACATGCCTTAGCGGCCTATAACAGTGGTGAAGGCCGAGTTATGCGCGCGATTAAAAGTAATAAGCGTGCCGGTAAGCCTACTGACTTTTGGAACTTAAGCCTTCCAAGAGAAACTCGCGCTTACGTTCCTAAGTTGCTCGCGCTTGCCGATATTTTAAAGCACAAAGAAGAATATGCTTTTGCATGGCCCGAAGTTGAAAATGTTGCCGTTATTAAAGTTGTGGATATTGGTTCACAAGTCGACTTAGCATTTGCGGCTGACCTAGCGGGCCTTTCGCTAAAAGAACTTCACGGTTTGAACCCTGGTTTTAACCGCTGGGCTACCTCACCAGAAGGCCCTCACCGTCTTGTGCTGCCCCTTGATAAGGCTGACGCGTTCTCTCAGGCACTTGCCAAAATAGACCAAAAAGAACGTCTCAATTGGGTTCGTCACACTGTGAAATCCGGCGATAGCCTTATAAAAATCGCAAAGCAATACCGCACCACGGTTAAGGTGATTAAGCAAGTCAATGAACTCGATGGCTCGATGATCCGTGTTGGGCAAGCCATTATGGTGCCTGTGGCTCTGCAAGAACTTGATAGCTACTCTTTATCTCAAGAGCAACGCTTGGCAAGCTTGCAAAATAGCTCATCGTCAAAACAAAAGGTTCGTCATACGGTTCAATCAGGTGATACGCTTTGGGATATTGCGCGTAAGTATAAAGTCGGTACGAAGCAACTGGCCAAATGGAACGGCATGGCGCCAGGTGACATGCTGCACCCGGGCAAAACACTGGTAGTATGGCTTGAAGGAAAATCTGACGGTGGTATTACAAAGCAGTTAACTTATACCGTTCGAAACGGAGATTCACTGTCACGCATTGCGAGCAAGTTCAATATTAAGGTCGCCGATATTAGTAAGTGGAATGGCTTGAATGCAAAGCGTTACTTACAACCGGGTCAAAAGCTTAAGCTCTACGTTGATGTAACACGTTTAAACTCTTCAGGCTAAACGCCAACCATAACGTTAAAACTGGATACGGACATGCTAAAAATTAACCGAGAAAATTTGCGCAACAGCCATGAAACCCCTTGGTTAATTTTAGATTTAGTCATGCTAGGTGTGCTTTTTGTCAACTTAGCATGGCTCATCTTTGATTCTCTGTATGCCACTGATTTTGTTTATAGCCAGCTGGGAGTTTACTTCCCTGCCCTCATTAGCGCATACGATCCCATTCACCACAATTTCCTGCTAGTAGACCTAGTATTCATAGGCATTTTCTTCACTGAGTTTTGCTTCAGATGGATAGTGGCCATCGTACGAAAAGAGCACCTGCGCTGGTATTTTTTTCCGTTCTTACACTGGTACGACATTATCGGCCTAATACCTACAGGTGCCACCCGACTATTTCGTTTCCTACGTATATTTTCGATACTGCATCGCCTGCATAAGTTTAAGATTATCGACCTTAACCAAACCGCGATTTTTCGCTTTTTCGCCTTCTACGCCGATGTTTTTGTAGAAGAACTGAGTGATCGGATTGTAGTGAAAGTATTAAGCGATGCACAAAAAGATATTTCAGCAGGCTCTCCTCTGCTAGACGATATTAATGAACAGGTACTCGCCCCACGACGCCCTGTTATCACACAGTGGCTTGCGGGCGTCGTTAATCACTTAGGCAACTCGATAAGCAGTGATGAGCATGGCGAAGCTATTAGAGAGCATGTTAGAAAAAGTGTTGGCAAAGCGGTACGTGCGAATGCACAGGTGTCGACGCTGAATTATCTTCCTGTGATTGGGCGAACTATTGAAAACACCTTAGAAGAATCGGTAACGGACATAGTGACATCATCGTTAGTCAATTTACTCAGCGATTTAGACTCAGAACGCATTGATCACTTTATTTCAGTGGGTATGCGTGACTACACCCCTTCTGCGGATGCACTAGATAAAGAAGTGCTGAGCGTGGTGAATGAATGCTTGGAATTGGTCAAAGCTCATGTCGCCCAACAGCGCTGGAAATCGCATCTTATGCAGAAAGAATCAGCAATTCCAACAGATAAGCCTGATATTAATTAGGTAGCCTATCTCTGTGTGGTAGACAGAATAATACTGGTTTCACTGTTTAACACGCCGCCAGTGTCACGCACTTGTTTTAGAATACTATCTAGGTGTGCCAGGCTTTCGGCGGTAATTACAATTAACACATCCCAATTGCCATTTGTGGTGTGAAAACGCTCTACACCATCTAACTTTCTTAACTTGCTAATGAGCTTAGTGGTGCTTAGGCCTTCTAGTTCGACCGACATTAGTGCTTTTATTTTGTCAGGCTGCAACTGCTCGTTAACACGCACTGTGAATGCCTCGATAACGCCCGTATTAACTAACCTGTCTATACGTTTTTGTACTGTATTTCGCGAAAGAGATAATACTTCTGCAAGCACCGTCACAGGCGTACGAGCATCCCGTTTTAATATATCGAGTAGCTCTCTATCTTTTGCGTCCAAATCAACAAACACGACTAACCTCACACTATGGAAAACACATGCTTAACAATACAGAACCATGAACTACGCACAATGTAGTTCAATTTGCACAATATGCTCAACTTAAATATCAGATTGTAACATGTTGACCATGGTTGAAATTGTAATGCAAAGCATAAAATAGCCAAGCTATGTAGTAGACAAGTTATTAAGGCCATTAGAAATTTATGCAAACCAATTACGCCGTATCTACCAAGTCAATTATACCGAACACTGTACTAATGGTGCGCCCTAACGCCTTCCGCCCCAACGAGCAAACGGCTAAAGACAATAGCTTTCAGGCGCCTCTTGATATAGTGAATGCGAACACGTCTAAAATTTCAGAAGATGCGAAGCGAGAATTTGACGACATGGTAAGCACCTTACGTAGAAATGATATAAACGTAGAGGTTTTTGAAAGCGAAGAAAAAAATACGCCTGATTCGGTATTTCCGAATAACTGGCTTAGCACTCACCCCAATGGCTTATTAATTACGTATCCAATGCACTGTGAAAACCGCAGAGTAGAGCGTCGTGACGATATTGTCAGTTATCTGCAACAGCACTACAACGTGCAGCAAGCTGTAGATTTGTCTTTTCTTGAAAAAGACGGACACATTGTTGAGGGCACAGGGGCGATGGTTATCGATCACGTAAACGCGCTATCCTATGCTTGCCTTTCCCAGCGCGCCAATAAAACAGCTGTAACATTGGCTTGTGAAGCCATTGGCTTAACGCCTATATGTTTTAAAGCGTTTGATACTTCTGGTACGGCTGTTTACCACACCAACGTAATAATGTGTGTGGGCAGTGACTTTGCCATTGTTGCTACCAGCATGATAGAAGAAAGCGACAAAGATATGGTGCTTTCAGCGCTTAAGAAGACAGGTAAAATAGTTATCGATATCAGCGAAGAACAAGTGAATAGTTTTGCAGGAAATTGCTTAGAACTTTTGAATAGCGGTGGAAAACGCTTATTACTTCTGTCAAAAACTGCTTTCGATTCATTGAATGAAGCGCAATTAGCATTACTACCTGGTGATCTTACTCTACTCCCCATCGCTGTTCCTACTCTTGAAATGGGAGGAGGCTCTGTTCGTTGCATGGTGGCTGGCATTCACCTTCAACATAAACGCCCGTACCGCACTAATTACAATGTGTGAACATCGTAAACCAATAACTTTAAAGTATAAAATAAGAAAGCCCACAATAAGTGGGCTTTCTCGACTCAAAATACAACAAATATTGCTACGCTTTTCGCCACGTTGTTCCGCTTGGGCCGTCTTCTAATACAACGCCTTTCGCTGTTAGCGCATCACGCGCAGCGTCAGCAGCAGCCCAATCTTTTGCCGCACGTGCATCGTTGCGCTGCTTGATAAGCGCTTCAATTTCTGCCACTTCGTCGTCGTTACCTTCACCGCCTTTCAAGAACGCATCAGGGTTGCTTTGTAGCATGCCCAAAATTGCACCCAAGCCTTTTAATACAGCAGCTAACTTGCCAGCTTCACTCTGGTTATCTTTCTGACGATTAAGCTCACGGGCCACTTCAAACAACACTGAAAAGGCTTCTGGTACGTTCAGATCATCATTCATTGCCGCTTCGAAGCGCGCTAAATAACCGCCATAAGACAAATCAGTCGTGTCATCAATGTCTACGCCACGCAATGCCGTATACAAGCGTTCTAGGGCAGCTTTCGCCTGCGTAATGTTGTCTTGCGAGTAACTTAACTGACTGCGATAGTGTGCAGACATCAAAAAGAAACGCAACGTTTCTGAGTCATGCTCTTTTAACACATCTCGTAATGTAAAAAAGTTACCTAACGACTTTGACATTTTCTCGTCGTTAACTTGCACCATGCCTGTGTGCATCCATACATTCACGTACGGCGTGTCATACGCGCAGCATGACTGTGCAACTTCATTTTCATGGTGTGGGAAGATAAGGTCAGACCCTCCACCGTGAATATCGAAGTGCGCGCCCAAATGCTTGTGATTCATCGCCGAACATTCGATATGCCAGCCAGGACGGCCTTCTCCCCATGGTGATGCCCACGCGGGTTCACCTGGTTTCGTCGATTTCCACAATACGAAATCTAATGGATCATCTTTGCCTGCAGCAACTTCAACGCGCGCGCCAGCATTTAGCTGTTCAAGGTCTTGCTTGCTCAACTTTCCGTAATCATCAAACTTACTTACATCGAAAAGCACGTCGCCGCTTTTTGCTTGGTACGCATAGCCTTTATCAACCAAACGCTCAATAACCGCGATAATTTCGTCCATATGGCCACTCACTGTTGGCTCAACATCGGGCTCCAGCAAGTTAATAGCTGCAAAGTCTTCGTGCATCATTGCAATGGTGCGCTTAGTTAATGCTTCAAAGCTCTCACCATTTTCATTGGCACGCGCAATAATTTTGTCGTCAATATCAGTAATGTTTCGTACGTATTTAACGTCAAGCCCTAAGTGGCGCATGTAACGCACTAGCGTATCGAAGCTTAAATACGTTCTCGCATGACCCATGTGACACACGTCATATACGGTGATACCACACACATACAAACCCACTTTCCCTTCTTCAAGCGGAACAAACTTCGCTTTTTCACGGGTTCGGGTATTGTAAAGATGTAGCATGTCTATATTTCCTGTATATGTCGTTTTGGGGCGCAAAGTTTAGCACTGTCGGTATATAAATGGTATTGCAAATGGCAAGCCTTTTACCCCTATGTTCGCTTTTGCGCTACTCTTTACAGTACTTTTTACGATACTATTACGCACACTTTTACATTTACACACAGGACAAACCAAAATGGTTACACTAAAAACAAACTTTGGTGACATCAAACTTGAGCTATTCGAAGATAAAGCGCCTAAAACAGTGGCTAACTTTATCTCTTATGTAGAAGACGGTTTTTTCGATAACACTATTTTCCACCGCGTTATCAATAACTTCATGATCCAAGGTGGCGGTTTCACCCCTGACATGGATCAAAAAGACACAAAAGCACCTATTGAAAACGAAGCCGACAACGGTGTTGCTAATGAAGTAGGTACTATTGCAATGGCACGTACGCAAGATCCACATTCAGCGACGGCACAGTTCTTTATTAACGTAAATAACAACGACTTCCTAAACCATTCAAGCAAGAGTGTTAACGGATGGGGCTACTGTGCATTTGGTAAAGTAGTAGAAGGCATGGACGTTGTAGAAAAAATTAAAGCAGTGAAGACTGGCAACCACGGTTATCATCAAGACGTACCGGTAGAACCTGTTGTAATCGAATCTGCAACAGTATCTGAATAATTCACTGTCCATACGTAGTATACAAGCCGTATCAATGGATACGGCTTTTTCGTCTTTAGTAAAATCTGATCAGTTAAAGAATTTCTATGTCGTTTACCTACTTTATCGCCGATTTACATTTAAGTGCTGACCGCCCGGATATTACCGAATGCTTAATGCGTTTTTTACGTGAAGATGCCATTGATGGTGACGCACTTTATGTACTGGGAGATTTATTTGAAGTATGGATTGGAGACGACAACGTTACACCGTTTAACACCGAAATTGCAGCTGCATTTAAGAAGGTAAGTGCCCACTGCCCTATCTACTTTATTCACGGTAACCGCGATTTTGCGATACGCGAAACATGGCTGAATAAAGCAGGCATGACGTTACTTAATGAGCAAGAAGTTATCGACCTTTATGGCACGCCTACACTACTTACTCACGGTGACGAATTGTGCACAAAAGATGTGGCCTATCAAAAGTTTCGCAAGAAGTCCCGTGGTTGGTGGTGGCCTAGATTAATGCTAGCCCTACCTTTGTGGTATCGACAACGTGTTGCCGATAATGGGCGCGCCGAAAGTAAAGCCAACCAAAAGAACCTCAAGCCTGAGATTATGGATGTTACGCCAGAAGAAGTAATTAAAGTAATGGAAAAATGGGGGGTTCAACGCATGATCCACGGACATACTCATCGTCCAAATATTCATTCACTCACGGCCAATGGAAAGCCTGCGTCTCGTATTGTATTAGGCGATTGGTATGATCAAGGCAGTGTATTGAAGGTCACCCCCTCAGAAGTTATGTTACAACATCACAATTTTAAGTAAGAAAATCTGACACATACAACAGGTTAGACCACTTTTTTATGACAATTGAACGTGTTCGTTCTATCACTCAGCAAAATGCTAAGTCCTTAATTTACCAGCTTTATTGAACAGGCAATCAATAAAAACACGTTATAGTTTTACACTTATGTGACATTTGTGACAGTTTTGCAATATATCTGTCAAAGAAGTGTCACCACATCTTCCTACGCTCTCTGTCGTTTTGTAGTTGAGGCTTCACGGATAACGAATGCACTTAGCTAGAAACCTACGTCTAGACATACCCATATCCGATTTTAATAAAAACGTGTAGGAAACAATCATGAATCGTAACTGGAAAGTGGCATGCACCGCAGTTGCTTTTGCGGTATCAGCTGGGCTGCAAGCCTCAGTGTTACCCGAGCATCAAACCAATAGCGCTTGGTTCACAGACGCGCAAACAAAAATTACGCAGAAATTAGCAACCAATAATAAATTTAAAGCAAAAAACGTTATTCTTTTTGTCGGTGATGGTATGGGTATCTCAACCCTTACTTCAGCGCGAATTCACAAAGGTCAGCTTGCGGGTAACCCTGGTGAAGAAGGTTACTTGAGCTTCGAAACTTTCCCTCACACTGCTCTGGTAAAAACCTATAACGTAGATGCGCAAACACCAGACTCAGCGGGCACAATGACTGCGATGATGTCGGGTCTTAAGACTGACGTAGGCGTAATTGGTGTTGATGAAGACATTGAGCGCGGGAATTGCGCAACCGTTGCGGGTAACGAAGTTATTACAGCTCTAGAGCTTGCTGAGATTAAAGGCTTGTCAACGGGAGTTGTTTCTACAGCACGTATAACTCACGCAACACCTGCTGCAACTTACGCAAAATCAGCCGATCGTAACTGGGAAGATGTTTCAGACATGCCTGAAGAAGCGGTAACTGGCGGCTGTAAAGATATTGCTGACCAGCTAGTGAACTTTGAAAGCTACCTTGAACAGCGTTACACGGGCGTAGATGTAGATGGCATAGAAGTCGTAATGGGTGGAGGCCGTCGTCACTTCCTTCCTAAAGACGAAGCATTTAACAGTCCAGATGCACAAAGCGATGTAGAAGGCGATCGTACCGACTCTCGCGACCTCACAGCTGAATGGCAAGACATGTACGAAAACGGCGTGTATATCTACGACCAAGCCGGTTTCGATGCAATTGACACTGAAACCACAGAGCGTGTTTTTGGTTTGTTTAACGAATCTCACATGCAATACGAAGCTGACCGCGCTAATGACATTGCTGGTGAACCGTCAGTAGCCGAAATGACCGAAGCCGCTATCAACATTCTTGATAACAACGAAAACGGTTTTTTCCTTATGGTTGAATCTGGCCGTATTGACCATGCGCACCACGCTGGTAATGCTGCCGGTGCACTTACCGATACCCTAGCGTTTGAACAAGCAGTAATGGCTGCGGTAGAAAACACAGATCCATCAGAAACCTTAATTCTTGTTACCGCCGACCACGGTCACGTATTCACTATCGCTGGCTATCCAAAACGTGGTAACCCCATTTTAGGCAAAGTGGTCAATGTGGGCTCAGAAGAACCTGCTACTGCATCTGATGGCACACCTTATACAACACTAGGTTACACCAATGGTTTGGGCTTTCGTGATCTTGGCGACGAAACGAATTCAGACGTTACCTATGGTTTAGACAACTCAGCGGGACGCGTAGATTTAACAAATGTTGATACAACCGCACCAGGATATCACCAAGAAGCACTTATTCCGCTAAGTTCAGAAACCCACTCGGGTGAAGATATAGCGTTACATGCTACAGGACCTGGCAGCCAACTTGCGCAAGGCGTGGTAGAGCAAAATGTTGTTTTCCACTTAATTAATCAAGCGCTTGGCCTTGTGAACGAGTAAGTGGAGAAGAACAATGAATGTATTTAAATTAAGTGTAATAGCAGTTGCGGTAGCGGGTCTTTCTGGTTGCTTTCTTGAAGGCGATGACGGTAAAGATGGCGTAGATGGCCAAAACGGTGTTGACGGTACAAACGGCTTAACCAGTCTAACTGTACAAACTGAACTTGCTGTTGGCGATGCCAACTGCCCTAACAGCGGCCTTCGCATTGATTCTGGTGTTGATTCAGATAGCGATGGTACATTGGCAGAAGCGGAAATCACTGCAACAAGCTATGTATGTGTACCGGGCGTAAGCAGCGTGAGTAGCAGTGAACTACTGACCAGCTTGAACAACGATTGGTTCGTGGCGGCGCAAACAGAAGTTGAAAACAATAAGCAAGTTTGGATGAATGCAACCTCAGGTAGCGCATCGGCTTCGTCAAACGTTGAGGTAGCAACGGTAAGTTCACAACAAGAACTAAACGCAATGGTTGAAAACCTTCGCGGTACAGCGAAAAACGTTATTCTTTTCGTGGGTGACGGCATGGGTGTTTCAACAGTTACTGCCGCACGCATTTTAGATGGTCAGATGAAGGGTCTGGCGGGTGAAGAAAACCAACTTAGTTTTGACCGCTTCCCATTCTCTGGACTATCAAAAACCTACAATGTTGATGCGCAAACACCTGACTCTGCCGGCACGATGACCGCGATGATGAGTGGTATCAAAACCGATGTAGGTGTTATCGGTGTAGATGAAGATATTGAACGTGGCGATTGCAGCACGGTTACAGGGAACGAGCTAGTTACTGCACTTGAATTGGCTGAAATCGCGGGCAAATCAACTGGGATCATTTCAACTGCACGTATCACTCATGCAACGCCTGCGGCAACCTATGCGAAATCGGCAGATCGTAACTGGGAAGACATTTCAGATATGCCGGAAGCTGCGGTTACTGCGGGTTGCACCGATATCGCAGACCAGCTTGTTAATTTTGAAGCGAATCTAGAAGCAAACTTTGAAGGCCTTGATGTAGATGGAATCGAAGTTGTTATGGGTGGTGGACGTCGTCACTTCTTACCCAAAGATGCCGCATTTAATAGCCCTGATGCAGCAAGCACTGTTGAAGGTGATCGTACTGATGGACGTGACCTTACGGCAGAGTGGCAAGCAATGTACACCAATGGTGTTTATGTTTACGACCAAAGTGGTTTTGATGGTATTGATACAGAAACCACAGAACGGGTATTCGCTTTGTTTAACGAATCTCACATGCAATACGCTGCAGACCGTAAGAACGACATTGCAGGTGAACCTTCAATTGCAGAGATGACAAGTGCTGCTATAAACATCCTTGATAACAACGATGAAGGCTTCTTCTTGATGGTTGAGTCTGGACGTATTGATCACGCACACCATGCCGGTAACGCCTACGGTGCGCTGCACGATACCATTGCTTTTGCTGAAGCAATTGCTGCGGCAGACGCACTCACTAATGATGAAGATACGCTGATTATTGTTACTGCTGACCACGGTCACGTATTTACTATCGCAGGCTACCCTAAGCGCGGTAACCCAATTCTAGGTAAAGTCGTTAACGTAGGTGCAAATGACGCAGCGACGGCGGCAGACGGCACTCCTTATACAACGTTGGGTTATACCAATGGCTTGGGCTTTAGAAACCTAGGTGATGTTACCAACTCTGATGCCTCGTATCTTGATGGCCCTGATACTGGTCGTAAAGACATCACCGATGTCGATACCACTACACCTGGTTATCACCAAGAAGCACTTATACCACTAGGTTCTGAAACCCACTCGGGTGAAGACGTTGGTATTTATGCGAAAGGCCCTGGCGCATTCCTAGTGAATGGTACGAACGAGCAAAGTGTTATTTTCCATGTTATGGATTTTGCCGGCGACTTTGTATCAAAAGCTGAAGAAGCAATGGAATAAACACATTCATTACGTGTTTTAGCGGTAAGTAGGCCGCACAACAGTAAGACCAAGGGGCAATAACGATTGCCCCTTTCCCTTGGAGTAATCTATGAAAGCACTTATCGTTTCATTGGCGCTTTTAACCATTCAAACACTATCATTTGCTAACGCAACATCATTGTCTTGTGAAAACGACATGAAAAATCTCATGGCGACTTACAACATTAACGTTGAGCAAGTGAATAAACCCATTCGCACAACAAGCATGAAGCTGTGGCGTAATGACAACAAGGTAGCACACGAGTACCCCGCGACAAAAATTACAGAGTCTTGGACACTGGTGCGCAACAAATTAATAAAACCAACCCGCTTCTTTGATGCACACGAGCGTGCCATCGAATATCAAAGCGGTGAAACCATTCACGGTGTGCGAGAAAATGACTTTTCATATCGCTACCAGCTTATTAGCGATACCCTTTTAGAAAAAATGACGCTAACCAAAACAGACGAAAAAGGCTGTGACACAGTACAACACTACACCCTTGAACAAGGACAAACGGTGTATTTGCTATCATGGTTACCTCATCAAAAATTGATTAAGCACTTTTCTGTAGCCTCACAGCGCAGCACGCGAACGTGGTCATTAGAAACAGTGGATTACAACATCGATGTCGCTGCGTTTTTTGCCAAAAGAGACGCATATCAGTCAACTGACTATGCCGACATTGGCGATGATCACACCGATCCATTTTTAACAAATATGGTAAACCAAGGCTTTATTGAAGCGGGAGCTAGTGGCTACTACGACACGGATGGCCATGCTATCGGCGAAGCACATACTCATTGATTTATTGTGAGCGGTTAAATCACACTTGGTAAATGTAGTGTTTGCATGCAAAAACCTGCCGGTACAAACCAAAATATTAAGCAGCATTGAATCTTGCTGCTTTTTATTTTTTAAAGGCTAATCAGTTGGTAATATGTGCGCAGATACTATGCTAAAGTTCTAAAGTTTATCACTGGCTATATTATCTGTCTGTGGTATAAAAGAGCTTCAATGTTGCTCATCATGGACGGTGTAAATGACAGATATCCTTCTTTCCCCCGCTAACTTTTGGTTCAGTATTGCGCTGTGTGCAGTGCTTATCGTCCTGTTTCTCGAGCTTGTCAGTATGCTCTTTGGCATAAGCTTATTAGGTATGGGCGACGATTTAGGCGAAATGGATAGCGACAGTGTACTGGGCTCTGAATTCGCAAGTTGGCTGAACATAAATCGCGTTCCTTTTCTGGTGTGGTTAATTGTACTGTTAACCTTGTTCAGCCTTGTAGGCTTCATTTTAAATGGCGTAACGTCACTACTCATATCCTCCGCGTTACCGGGGTTTATTTCTGTTCCAGTATCTTTGGTGTTGAGCTTGTTAGTGACATCAAAAACCGTGTTAGTTATTGCTCACATCCTCCCTTCTATCGAATCGAGCGCAATTAGCAGTGACGAATTTGTTGGCGCGGTTGCCGAGATCACTATTGGCCGTGCTTCACGAGGAAACCCCGCAGAAGCAAAATTTACAGATAACTATTCACAGCCTCATTTTGTGCTTGTTGAGCCTTTTGAAGAAAAAGAGCTTTTTGCGCAAGGCGAGCGTGTCATTCTTGTTCAAAAAAATGAACGAAGCTGGTTAGCAACGCGCTACCAATAACCTAAAAAGAGATAAAAGTATGGATACTCTTCAAACATCTAGCTTGCCGTCAATACTCTTTATTGCCGGTGCCATTGTAATAGGCCTTATTGTTATTGGGCTTATTTTTGCCAAATTGTACAAACGCGCAACAAAAGAAACTGCCTTTGTAAGAACGGGTTTAGGCGGCGAGAAAGTCATTAAAGATGGCGGTGCACTTGTACTGCCAGTAGTGCATGAAATTATTCCGGTTAACATGAATACCTTGCGTATTGAAGTTGAGAAAATTCAAAAAGATGCGCTTATTACCAAAGACAGAATGCGCGTTGATGTAAAAGCGGACTTTTACCTACGCGTAGCGCCTAATACCAATGGTATTTCGATGGCCGCCCAAACGTTAGGTACACGGACTACACGTGCAGAAGAAGTTAAAAAACTGATGGAGTCGAAGTTCGTTGATGTTCTACGTGCAGTAGCAGCAGAAATGAGCATGACAGAAATGCACGAACAGCGTGCTGATTTTGTGCAAAAAGTACAACAAAGTGTCGCTAACGATTTGGAAAAGAACGGCTTGGAGCTTGAATCAGTAAGCTTGACTGGATTTGACCAAACAGACCTACAATTTTTCAATGAAAACAACGCATTCGACGCAGAGGGTCGTGCGCGTCTTGCTAAAATCATTGAAGAAAAGCGCAAAGAAACCAACGATATTCAACAAGAAAACCGTATTCTTATTGAACAACGTAATCTTGCTGCAGAAAAGCAGTCGCTTGAAGTGAAACGTGATGAAGAAGAAGCTCGCCTAACGCAAGAACAAGTGTTGGCATTTAAGCGCCAAGAGCAGAAAGCAGAAATTGCGAAACAGCGCGAAATGAAAGAGCGTGAAGAGCGCGAAGCTGAAATTGCGAAAAACCGCGCTATCGAAGCGGCTGAAATTGAGAAGTCTCGTGAAATTGAAACTCAAGAAATTGCGAAGCGTCAGGCCCTAGAACAAGCACGTATACGCCAACAGCAAGAAGTTGAAGTATCTGAACAGGTGAAACAAATTGCCGTTGCCGTTAAGTCAGAAGAAGAGTCTGCTGCACGCGCCAAAGCAGCTGATGCCGAAAAGCAAAAAGTAGAAAAGGAAGAAGCGGTTAAAACAGCACGCTCGGTGGCAGAAGCAGAGCGTAGAAAACAAATTGAAGTTATTGATGCCCGCAAAGAAGCTGAGCGTGAAGCGGTAGGTATTACGGTTGAAGCACAGGCGAAAAAAGAAGCGGCGGAAAACTCTGCAGCGGCTATTTTGACCGAAGCGAAAGCATCTGCTGATGCAAAAATGCTACAAGCAGAAGCTGATGAAAAAGTATTAGCCGTTGAAGCACAAGGTAAACAGGCGCTATACGAAGCCGAAAATACGCTTAAGAATGAGCAAATTGAGCTACAAAAAGCATTGGCAATGCTTAAAGTATTGCCTGAACTTGTGGCCCAAGCTGTTAAACCTATCGAAAACATTGAAGGTATCAAGATTCTGCAAGGCTATGGCACTGGCGGCTCAGCTAACGGTGAGCACAGCGTTGCAAGTGCTGGAACGGGACTTGCTGACCAAGTTACGCAAGCGGCCCTCAACTACCGCGCAAATGCGCCTTTAGTTGACTCCATGCTTCGCGAAGTAGGTTTGGTTGATGCAGAAAACGGTACATTGGAAGACTTGGTTACCGGCAAGAGTGACATTATTACTCGCACCACCAATGTTGCTCCTAAGCCAGTAAGCACAGAACCTATGCACTTAAACGGCAATTCATCAAAAGATGAGGCTCCTGCCGAGTAACTAAAACGCATAGTACGAAACCAAGAAAGCCCCTTTTGTAGGGGCTTTCTTATTTGGTTAAGGCGCGGGTATACATTGAACTAATGCTCAGTCGAGTAACCAGCAATAGATGTAGCTTGAATAGTAAAGCAAGCGCTATCGCGCGCAATACACACCTGATGCGCACCAGACATCGACGCAAGGTCGTTGTAGTCACTAAGCGAAATTGAAGCAGCCGCTTTCTCATCAATATGGGTTACGATGTCCCCCACCAGTAAATCAGTTTCACTAGCAGGTAAATTTGGGAACACGTAGCGCACTACAAAATCGCCACTGCGTATTTTTCGTAACTCTAACCCCAGTAAATTGTAGTCGGTAACAAATGGCTTTTGTGGCTCTAAGTAAAACGCGTTGTTGTTGTAATCAATAACTGTTTTAAATTGGTTCATTAGCGCATTACCTAATACCCACCAGTCGTCTTCATCATCGCTTGGAATAAGGTTCACCTTAACGTTATCTATCGTGATATCGCCAAGCGCTAGTTGCGGTAACGTTACTCTATCGTGTTCTACCTTACCACTTAAGCCAAAATCAGCGGCTCGCACGCGTGTTGAAGTAATGCTGATGTCATTAGACTCAACATAGGCGGTACTAAGTTTTACATAGTGACGGCTGCCAGTATCTATGATGAAGGGCTCGTTTACCCTCACAGTGTCATTAAATGCGAGCTCGCCATCTACAGAAATCTTATTTAAAAAGCTGTTCATGTCTAATCGAGTCGCCTTTTCACTGGCCTGGTAAGCGTCTTGTGACAACACAATAGTATTTGCGTTTGCATCAAATTCCCACGTGAAGTGACGCATCATATCGTGACCTATCACGCCATCGTAAATGGCTTCATCCTCTCGCAGATAATAATGTGTCTGGGATACGGGGATCATAGCCGCTTTCATATTATCGAAATACACCCCACCTAAATCGATGCGCTCAATATCCGTTTGATAGGCTTGACTATTGCCTTCTTCGCCCCATCCAGTAAGCGCTAGGTCAAATCCGCGAGGCAAATTGAGTTGCTGAACTTTTGGGGTGTCCATTAAGATAAGAAAGCGTGCGCCCGTATCTAACAAGAATAATAGCTTCTCTCCATTAACTGTTGCATAGACGTAGGGTTTTTCCCCCGCATATTCTGCATCTAACGTAATTTTTGACTGTGCAGTGTAAACAGGTTCAACATCGTCGTTAATCTGCATCATTCGAAGTGAGTTAAAAACATGGCAGCCAGAGAGACTGGAACATAGCAGTGCGATACACACTATAGAGCGTTTAGTTTTATTGAACATGATAATAACCATTTATTTCGTTACCGTGCCCTAACGCTAGCAATTTAGCTGTGAAGCAAATGTGAAATGCCGGTATGTGTGCTTTCACATCCATTTCACGATTACCCATTTACCCTAACGTCAAAATTGATTGGGGTAGATATTATGTCAAAGCACAACAACTCATGGATTGAACTGCGAGACGTTTCACAAGCGTTTCGCGCCGAATCGCGAAACATTGTTCTGTTTGAAAATGTAAATCTTTGCATCCGACAGGGCGAGTCGTATGCCATCACCGGCCCATCAGGTTCAGGAAAGTCAAGTTTGTTAATGCTGGCTTCAGGACTTGAGACACCTACTACGGGAAGCGTGGTAGGCTGCAGTGAAACCAAGACCCACTCCATAAATGAACTGCGTTCAGAAATTGGCTTTATTTTTCAACAATTTCACCTACTTCCTGAACTTGATGCGCTTACTAACGTGGCCCTTCCGCTTAAACTTAGAGGCAATAAAGCGGCAACCGACATTGCTAAACAATGGCTGGAAAAAGTAGGACTAGCACACAGATCGACTCACAAGCCTTCTCAACTGAGTGGTGGCGAGCAACAACGTGTTGCAATAGCGCGAGCGTTAGCGTTCTCGCCTAAATTTATTTTTGCTGACGAGCCTACAGGAAACTTAGACTCACAAAGTGCAAAGGAAATCGCAGACCTACTCTTTGCGTGTTGTAAAGACAATGGCGCAAGCTTGATATTGGTAACGCACAGTGAGCAGTTAGCCGATAAGGCTATGCATCAACTGCAGTTTAATGAAGGCAAATGCTCATGGAAAAACCCTTTAATACAAGGAGAGCATTGTGCGTAAACTCACTTTTCCTCTAGCATGGAGCCTATTTTTAGACGATATCGCATCATCGCATTACCGTTTGCTACAGATGACCCAAGCAATAATGATGGTGTTTATTATCACCCTAACCTTAGCCAGTGAATCAGTGCAAAACCATTTGTCACTCAACATGGCTAACTTACTTGGTGCAGATGCAGTCATCTCAACGTTTGGTGCACTGCCAGATTCACACATTGAACAGTTGAAAGCACAGAGCAATGCGTTCATTTTCACCCAAAGCATAAAGACAACGTTAACCTATAAAGAGCGCTGGCAGTCAGTAACGCTTAAAGCAGTAGGTAATAGCTATCCACTTAAGGGGCAATTACAAGTATCTGACGCTTTGGATCAGGCCCCCTACCCTCCGCTTTCACCTCCAACGCCTGGAACCCTATGGATTGACTCTCGTCTAGCTTCAAGCCTAGGCGTTGACGTTGGAGAACGCTTATCCATCAGCCGGTTATCCTTAGTCGTTTCACATATAGTGCAGCATGAACCCGACAGACTTTTAGAGGGTCACAATGTGGATATGCGTGCGCTACTTCACAAAGACGACTTTAATAAACTTGGGTTCAGTGATGACAATATTGAGTATCGCTATCAAATGAATGCCAACGATGCGCAGCTTAAACGTATTGTTGCATATCAAAATAGCACCTTGCTAAGTACTCAGTTACGCCATCGTAATGGCGAGCATCCATTAGCCCTTTTTTGGCAACGCACCGAGAATTTCATAGGCTTAGCCTCGGTGCTATTGCTGTTTATGGCGTCTATCGCTATCTTTCAAATATCTCGCCTTCAAATAAAAAAAGAGCAATTCTTCGCCGCCGTGTGCATGAGCGTAGGCGCTTCGCGAACACAAGGCTTTTATATATCTTTGGTTAAGTGGGTACTTCACCTACTTCTATTGTTTCCAGTAGTGTTAATTGTCGCTACGTTGAGTCATTGGGCGCTGGTAAGTTGGCTCTCTGATTCGTTGGCGTCTTTACATTGGAAACCTAATATTGCAACAACCGTTTTTTCCTTTATCGGCTGTGCGTTACTTGTAGCGTTGTTTCAGCTACCCGTTTGGCTATCGTTAAAACACGCCTCTGTTAGACAACTTGTTTTTAATCTTCCCACTAAAAAGCGCAGTTTTTTAAGTGTTCTGTGTACTCTCGTTGCCATTACCTTTGTTACGTTTTCATACTCTGACAACGGTCTGTTAACCACTATGGTATTGGGTTCTATGGCGAGCTGTATTTTCCTTATCGCAATTGTTAGCTGGTTAAGCCTCGCACTAGGCGAAACAATTACAAAACGATATTCAGGTCTTATTCCCTTCACGACATTCATGATGAGAAAACGATTGGTTAGCAAATCTACACAAATTATGGGTGTGGGATTGTGCGCATTTTTGCTGTTGTTTACGTTGATGTTGCTGCGTGACCTTGGCAATACGATGCACTCATATAACCGCCAGTTCGATGGCAACTTAGTGATTTCGCAAGCGAACGAAAAACAGATGGATTCTGTAATGCAATGGGCAAACGAGCATGACGCGCAACTACGTCAACGAAAGCCTTTTGTATACGCCACACTAACTCGCATTAACCAACAGCGCCTAGACGATTTTGCAACCAGACCAAGCGAGAGCTTAGCCACCTTCAAACAAGCAATACGGCTACATTGGACAGACAACCTACCTGCAAACAATAAGGTTATCAGCGGCCAGTGGTGGAGCGATGACGCACAGCAATGGCAACAAGTCTCTGTTGAGCAGGAGGTATTAACAGATCTGGGACTTAACATCGGTGACGTACTCACATTTGCTATTGCAGGACGGGCAGTTGAATTTACCATCGCCGCAAGTCATGCCTACATCCCAGGGGCCGGCTCTATGACGTTTTGGGTGCAAATGCCTGCGTCAGCTATGTCACACATTGTGGCTCCTTACTACGTTATGGCGAGCCTTGAAGTGAGCGAAGCTAACTTAGCTTCGCTCGGCATATTGTACAAACAACACCCTTCACTACGTATGATTTCGATTCGAGAAATGACCCAGCGTTTTGATGACACCCTTGCCCTTGTGACACAAATCATAAGCGGTTTTGCGCTTATTATTGTATGTTTGGCCTGTATCGTTATTGTGTCTTCAGTGCTTACCTATGAACAAAGAGAACGCAAGAAAAATAGTGTGATCATGAGCTTTGGCTTACCGCGAAGGTTATGCCTTACGCTTAATCTTATAGAGTGGGTAATAACTGGCTCCATTGCAGCTTTCGGCGCTATGTTCGGTACGTGGTTGGCGGGAGTCCTCATTTATCAGTCGCAGTTTTCCATGACTTATCAACCCGATTTTGGCTGGCTAGCTACAGCGCTTTGTATAATCGTTTTAACCGTTGTACTTATAGGCTACCTTGCTAGTAAGCGTAGTCTTTCAAGCACAATTCGAGAGTTACTTACCGATTAGTACCATTTCACATTCGTTTCACGTTGAGTTGCATAAAGTGACCATGTAATTTTAAAGGAGACACTTTATGCAACGTATATTAACTCGAATTTTTTCGATTGTGTTTTTGAGTAGCGTAGTATCGTCGGCTTTAGCATCGAGTCGTGATGCGCAGACTCGTATATTGATGGTTGTCAGCGGCTATGGACAAGCTCAGGGCAAAGAGAAGCCTGGATTTGAGTTTGATGAATTTGCCAAGGCTTTTTTGGTATTCAGAGCTAACGGCGTAATGGTGGATATAGCCAGCCCAAATGGTGGCGCTGTTGAGGCCGACCAATACGACCCGAACAAAGCGTATAATCGTGAAGTATTGGCTGATGACGCAATTATGCGCAAGCTCAATAACACGCTAGCCCTTCGTGACCTCAGTGACCATAGCGCAGCGCAATACTCAGGTATTTTTGTCGTGGGTGGCAAAGGTGCTATGTTCGACCTTCCCTACAATGAGCCACTGCAAAACCTCATTGCAAGCATCTACGAAAAACAAGGTGTGGTAGCGGCAGTTTGTCACGGGCCAGCTGCGCTGGTAAACGTAAAGCTGTCTAACGGTGAATACCTTATTGCAGGCAAAACCGTAAACGGCTTTACTAATGATGAAGAACAACTATTTGGTAAAAAGTGGGCACCGCAATTCGATTTCATGCTTGAAGATAAACTCATTGCCAATGGCGCAAAATTTCAGTCCTCGGATATTATGCTTGAACATGTTGCCGTAGATGGCAACCTGGTGACTGGACAAAACCCTTCATCTACCATAGGCGTGGCGAATGCCATGCTTGAGGCGCTTAATATTAAAGTGAAGCCAACTACCGTGTATAAGGATGACCGCACCCTTGCACAAATCGCCGCTTACCTTGATGGTGACGACGCTGCGCTACAACACATTACCTCGTCACCGGAAACGCACCATATGGCCCTTGTGGGAATGTACGGCTATTACTATCTTCAGCTTGCCCCTACCGAGCACAAGCAACGCAAAGCCCTGGCCCTAATGTTACTCGCACATGAGGCAATTAATAATCCTGCGTTAGATGTGCAAATTGCTAAAACTCAATATCAACTGGGTGATACTATGGCAAGTAGGCAAACGTTGGCGCAAACGCTTAAGCAACATCCAGATTTTGAGCCTGCGCAGCAATTGTTAGCGACAATTTCGCAATAAGGAAATATCAGATGACAATGTCTAAAGGCTTGCACATACTGTTAATAGAAGACGAAGTCAGTATTGCAAAAAACATTGCACAATACATGGAGTACAAAGGGCATGTACTTGATTTTGCGGTACGTGGCGACCAAGGGCTCGATTTAGCACTCAATGCCTACTATGACGTTGTCATCCTTGATTTAAACCTGCCTAGCATGGACGGACTGAATGTTTGCCAAGCAATTCGTAAAAAGTCTGAACGCCATGTTCCAATTCTAATGCTTACCGCTCGTGACAGTATTGATGACAAAGTGTCAGGGTTTCACGTTGGGACAGACGACTACCTTACTAAGCCATTCTCGTTACAAGAGCTTGAAGTACGTTGTATTGCATTATCAAAACGCCACTTACTTCAAACTACCGATAAAATTGAACTTGGGCCGCTAACCATTGACCGTAAAAGCAAAACTGCGAGTCGCGATGGGCAGTCTCTATCATTAAGTTCAATGGGATTTAGGATCTTACAAATTTTAGCCGAAGCCCATCCACAAGTGGTAAGTCGTTCCCAGTTAACACAGCAACTGTGGGGTGATGAACCTACCGAATCTGATGCGTTGCGTTCTCACATCTACCAGTTGCGCAATGTGGTCGATAAACCCTTTTCCTCGCCCTTAATCAAAACCGTATTTGGTGCAGGCTTTGCTTTGTCCGTTGATGACAACAACGCAGTGTAATGGGTGATCAGTACTTATGAAACTCGCTAAACATAAATTTCACAGCTTAAGCCGTCGTATTATTTGGCGCTTTTGCTTGTTCACGCTCATCATTTCATCTATTTACGGTCTTATTACGCTGTCTTTGATGTATACGATAGAGGACAGCTTCATTGAACGAGGCGTGGCACAAGAAGCTGACTATTTAAAAGCGCAATTTAGCACCACGGGTCAGTGGCCTTCGCCAAGAACACCTGACATGCAACTGGTGTTTTCTGAAAGCGACCTCCCTGACGACATTAGAGCCCTTGCAATTGAAGAGCCTCAAAGGAAAGAATTCTTTGGTCAAAATGGACGTCACTATCATTTGTATCGCTTTAATGATCACCCCGGTACATATCTTGTTGCCGAAGTAAGCAAACAATTACTTGTACGCCCAATACGTGGTGGCGTCATTCAGTTTCTAGTGATAAGCGCTGCGACAGTAACCGTGATTGCCTGTTTGATCGCTTGGCTAATCGGGCGTCGCACCACCCGTCCACTCAATGAACTGGCAAGCGCAGTAGATGGCGTAGATATCACCACACTATCAACACAGTTTGCTGAACAGCGTTCTTCCTATACCGATGTAAACCACTACCCCAACAACGAGGTTGGCATATTGGCTCGCGCTTTTGATAGAACGCTAAAACGCATTGCAATGGCGATGGAGCGCGAACAAAGTTTTACTCGAGATGTGAGTCACGAGTTAAGAACGCCCCTCGCGGTTATTAAAAACGCTGTAGAAGTGGCTCAATTGAAGCAAAGCAGCAATAAAACTCATCACGATGAGCAGGTGCTCGAGCGCATTGCCAATGCCGCTGAGCAAATGGAAAGAACTGTCGAAACTCTTCTGATGTTAGCGCGTGAGGAGCACACACCATCTAGCAGCACTTCTGTGCAACTAATGCCACTTTTAGAGCAATCGATATTAGATAACCGCTTTCTACTTGAACATAAACCTGTCGAAGTAGAAATTAATGACAGTTGTAACGCTGACGTAACTGCAGAGCCCAATGTGCTAAAGGTTATTCTTGATAACATTGTGAGTAACGCGTTCAAATACACGCTTAAAGGTAGTGTTCTGTTTACGGTAAAAAACGGTACTCTTTATATCAAAGATACTGGCCCGGGAATTCAACAAGATATCGCTCATTTGGTTACCCGACGGGGCGTGAAGGGCGAACAAAGTACAGGGCTTGGCTTTGGTTTATCGATTGTAAAACGACTTTGTGAACATCAAGGCCTTGCGCTGACCGTTAGTAGCCCTTCTGACACTGCTGGCACAGAAATCACTTTGCGCTTTCATTAATACCTTTGTGTGAATCTGACGTACTGCCGACATAGCGAAAGTGAGAATACGTATCAGAAGACACCTCGTTAATTTCGCTAAACACAGCAAAACGCCCTTGCATGGTCATAGTGATGCTTTCAGGCAGTATCGCTTCGCCATTTTTAAAAAATGTCATATCAACCTTCAGTGTGTTAATGGTCGCAGCAAAAACTGGTGAGAAGCTTTCCGTATTGGTAATAGTTATCTTCTTGATAAACTCATTGGTGACGTTATAAATGAGCTGCCCATTTAGATACTTCGACGCATCTTCACCAAGCTTTTCAAAATTCACATCAAAATTTGCCAATACCTCACTTTCACCAGCAGACGATATTAAAAGACTATCTAATTTAATGAGCTCACTGAGTTTCAATGCAATATTTGTTTTTTGTTTTTGTTTTTCAAATGCCTTTAACGCTTTCTGGCTTGGCAATTGTTCATTTTTTTGTAGTAACGTCCATTGAGCAGAGCCCATCTCATTTGGCGAGTACGCTTCTACGCTGCTCGTTACTTTGCCTTCCTCATTTTCGTAGCGCGTCACGCGATATGCCCATTGGTTAATCGGTGTATTTTCAAAGTTGGTAATAGCCTCTGCTATAGCCTTTTTGTAATTATCAGGCAAAGGTGAAAACTCGCTTTTGGTCACCTCGTCGACAGCCAGTGCGTTACAGGAAGCAAGTAGCGCCAATCCTATTACACGGGCATAAAATGGCGAATGAAAAAAAGGTATTCTCATGGGTGTAGACCGTATTGATTAACGATAGAAGGCACAATAGCTGCGCGTATGTGAAACACCCGTGAAATAGCACTATAAACGCCATACACGTGAACTATTTGAATAGTGCCCCCTCACTGGTTAGTATTTGCTTGAAGTAATAGACTGACATTGATGACATGACTAATACCACAACCCAAGAAGGCCAAGCACTCCCTCCAGAGCCAGAGAAACCATTGCGAGACGACTGCTGTGGAGGCGGTTCATGTTGTCCGTGCATTTGGGATGTATATTATGAAAAACTGGCAAAGTGGCGAGAAGCCAAAAAAGCAATAGAAGAGAAACGAGAAAACAAAACTGGCAAGTAGTAAGTTTAGAGCACAACGATTGCCAAAAAACGTCAACAAAATTTACACATTCTTTAAACATTAATATTACAAATTTTTATACTCTTGTTTTCTAGGCGTTTATTCAACATGGCGCAGTAGATGCTTAAAAATTAACCAACCAAAATAAACAACAAGAGTACATCATGAAGGACCAAACGAAGTACGTCTGCACAGTTTCATTCGCAATCCTATTAATAACTTTTGTATCATTCCACGCTTCTGCAGCGCTGATCCCTAGCGATTTGGAAGTAACTGGAAACGTCTCTTTTGGCGTTGACTCAGTCTCCGCATCAGGTAATGCATCACAAACTGCAACACTAGAGAGCGTTTTGGGTGGCAGTTCCAGCACTACTACAGTAAGTGGCTTGACGGTTACCGGCGCGAATCCGTTAGGTGGGCTTATGCTCAACACTAATGATGGTGTAGGCGCAGACGCTTCTATATCAGGAAGCGCAGGCGGCAGCGCTGAAGGTTTCTTTTTTGATTTTCTGTTTTCTATGACAAATACGTCGTTAACAGATAGCTTTCAAATATTCTTTGAGCTTGTTTTTACTAATACGACCTCTGCAAGCGGTGCTGACGCTTATGCTGATGCTGAGATAATACTTGAGGATGAACTCAATAATGAGTTGTTCTTTTCTGATTTGACATCTGACACGTTTTTTGGTGACGAAAAAAATGGAACCGGACTCCCATCGCAAGGCGCGACGCTAAGCGACTCTGGTACTTTCTTATTCAACTTTATTCTTGCAGCAAACAGCAGTAACTCATTCACCACAGAGATCAAACTCGAAGGGATAGATATTGATGGAAGCGGCTCATTTTCTGCTGATACATCTGCCTTTATTCGAGTTGTCGGTAGCGAGAATCTTACTCCCCCGGTAAACAAAGTGCCGGCCCCCCCAACATTAACCGTCTTGATTTTAGTAATGATGTACTTCGCTGTAAGACAAAATAGATAAAGGAATAAGAAATGAAACAGCCAAATAAATGTCAATTAGTTGCTATCTCAAGTTTAGCGTTAAGCTCAATGTTACTTCCCACTACCGCTAGCGCATGCTCAACCGATGTATACTTGGGAACGCTTTGCCTATTCGGTGGTAATTTTACAATTAGAGGTTATGCTTCTGCCCAAGGGCAATTACTCCCAATAAGTCAAAACACCGCTCTGTTTTCGTTGTTCGGCACCACCTATGGTGGCGATGGAAGAACAACATTTGCGCTCCCTGACCTACGCGGCCGATCTCCCATAGGACAAGGAACAGGTCCTGGACTGGATACTATTAGACTAGGACAGCGTGGTGGGTCTCCTACTCATACTCTCAGCGTTTTAGAAATGCCTTCTCATAATCACGCAGCGTCTACAACAATTGTGAACAATGTTGACTCGTCAGCCAGTTCCGCCACATTGCGAGCGCTGGCGGCAAATGCAGATACCAACGTACCAACAGGGAGTGTACTCGCGAACAGCCCGAGAAGAGAAAATATATATAATTCAGGAACACCTAACGTCGATATGAGTGCCGATGCTATCGTGTTAGATGTGCAAGTATCAGTAAGCAGCAGTGCGACTACCACGGTGTTGCCAGCGGGCGGGTCGGTTCCATTTAATATACGCAGCCCCTATTTAGGTATGAATTGGCTAGTGGCTACACAGGGAGTCTTCCCTTCTCGAAGCTAACGGTATGCGTATTGTATTTTTATTAATGGCTTACTGGGCAATTTTGCCCAGTACGTCAGTAAATGCGAAAACAGAAGATTGGGCTGCACCTTTGCTTGAGGCTATCGAATTGCAGAGCAAAGGTGAGTACGTACATGCTTACGAGTTAATGCGAGAACCTGCAAACAAAGGTAATGGCTTAGCGCAATTTAATTTGGCGCTACACCACGATTTAGGTTGGTCTCGCAAACGCAACCAAGCAAAAGCGTGTTTGTGGTATGAGCGGGCAGCCAAAAATAATATGCCATTGGCAATGCAGAAATATGCGGACTGTTTAAATGAAGGCATTACTGCGCCAAGTGATGGGGACGTCGCGTTTTATTGGTATCAAATGGCCTTTCAAAGCGGTATTTACGAGTCTGCTTGTTCAGCGGGTAAACTGCTTATTGAAAATAAAAAAGCCAGCAGGAAAGACATTGAACAAGGATTGGATCTTTGCAGAATATCAGCTGAAAAAGGCAGTATAGAAGCCGCTCTTTTTCTTGGGGAGCTTTATTACAGCGACGAAATTGTAGATAGAAACCCTATTCTTGCAATCAAACTGTTCCAGCTTGCGTCTCCTGACAAACAACCCACTGCTGCACTTTATATAGCCAAGATGTTTGATGAGGGTGATGGTGTACAACAAGACGTTAAGCAAGCTGCTTATTGGTATGAAATAGCGGCCGCACAGGGACTGGGCGAAGCCTATCTCCCCTTAGCAGCACTATACTGGAAATTGTACACCACAAGCCAACAAGAAAATGAACGCTTTCTTGCAAAGTCATATCTCTGGATTAACGCATCAGCAGCGCTTGACTTACCAGATAGCAAAAACGATGAAGCTGCTATCCGTTCATATATTATCAAAGAAACTCCTCCTCAATGGAAAGAGGAGCTTGATGTTTTAGTTTCCACACACGTTCAAAACCATCATAATGCTAAGGCCAAAAAGCACTAGCACAGTAGTTGTATTCTGTCCGCGCTATTAACTTAAAAGCCCTCAAGCACTAGCTTGCCAATAGCACTGCCCTCTTCCAATATTTGGTGGGCTTTTTTCAAATTAGCCGCATTTATCTTGCCCAGGTGTTTTCCCACTGTGGTTTTGACTTTGCCTTCATCAATTAGATTAGCAACGTGATTTAGCAAGTGACTTTGTTCAACCATATCGTCTGTTTCAAACATCGAGCGTGTAAACATGAACTCCCAGTGTAATGATAAACTCTTCTGCTTGAGTTTGCTCACATCTAAAGACTCAGGATCATCAATTAGGGCAAGTTTACCTTTAGGCTTCATGACTTCAACAAAGGCTTCAACATAGGCCCCCGTATTGTTTAAGCTAGCTACGTGGGTAACTTGCCCAATGTTGAGTGCTTCAATTTGCTGTGCCAGCGGTTTGCTGTGATCAACAACGTAATCAGCACCTAATGAGACCACCCAGTCTTTTGAACTTTGGCGAGAAGCCGTTGCGATAACTGTTGCCCCTGTTAGCGTTTTTAGTAGCTGAAGCATTATTGAACCAACGCCACCTGCAGCCCCTACAACAAGAACCACTTCGTCACTTTTTTCTTGCTGTTGGGCTAGTGCCAAATGGTCAAACAATAATTCATACGCCGTAATAGTTGTTAAAGGTAGGGCAGCAGCTTCACTATCTGACAGAGTTTTAGGCGCATGTCCTACAATGCGCTCGTCCACCAACTGGTATTCAGCATTCGTTCCTTGGCGTGTGAGATCTCCTGCATAATACACTCTATCACCGACAGCGAACTCAGAGACATCAGCGCCTATTTCAACAACTTCTCCAACAGCGTCCCACCCCAGTATCTTGGGAGTGCCCGCTTCGGGATTAACGCGCTGACGAATTTTATAATCTACTGGATTAACCGCAATGGCGTTTATTTTCACCAATAAATCGCGTCCAGATGCAGACTGCTTTTCAATATCTACATCGATTAGTGCATCGTTCTCATTAATCGCCAATGACTGGGTATATCCAACAGCTTTCATTTATAGCTCTCCTCTTCAACGTTATCGCTATCATACGCTTGATTATTTTTAGATAAACAGCACAATCAAAGAAACATTTTCAACGTAAATTTGAGAATCATGTTACTAGACGATTTTAATATTGTTTTAAAGGTAGCGGAGTTTCAAAACATTAACGCAGCTTGCAGATATGCTAAAAACACGCTGTGAGATGCTACTTTCGTCATTGGTGACACAAGGCATTATCAACAAAAAACAAATGTCAATGGTTGACTATTCGATGGGAAGGCAGTGCATTTCAACTTCGTCTTGCTCAAGCATGTCGTAAACCCGTCTTTCTACTACGCCCAAGTTGGACGCTGGCTTTATAGCAACAGTAGCAGCTACTTCAGGAAGCAGTTCGACATGTTGGTTTAGTTCTTCTATTCGGGCTCTAAATATTGTCATATCGCCAAAGCGTACAGCCCCGAACCGGCCACACACTACTAAGCGATCATGCTTGGACGTTACACTTTGCAAGTGGTTTCCTATACCTGTTGATACCTGATACCAGTTCCCATTGACTGTAATCACGAGTTCCCCTGATTGCCCACCAAACCAAAAACCGTTCTTATCGTCAGGAGCATAGGCGCTAACTTCGCGAGTTAATAACTTGCCATTATATCCGGTGGGAAATTCCAATTCCGCAACATCGTAAATAGAATTAAATTTCACAACCACCATTCTATCGTATGGGGGTGTAGAGAAAATCCGAATTAAATACCCAGCAAAATACGCTGCTTCCCAGTTTTGGGAAATAGCCCCTCGCTTAAGAACACCGTGAAAATCAAACAGTAGCGACGTGCCACTATTTGAAAAATAAACCTTTCCATTTTCGCACACAACGCGTACACCACTTTCCAGTATGGATAAATCAACGACCGGAGAAGGTAGCGGTTTTTCAAATAGCTTAGAAATGGCTCGCTTTGTCAATTGCCTTGACTGTAGCTGGGTAGATTCAATAACGAGTACCTCTCCCCCGCTAGTGCCAAGGTAGAGGCGCGAGTCATGAAAATTAGCCGTTGTAAAAACATAGTTAGCAATTGCAAACTTAACTGGGGTTTCTTCTGCCTTACGCCACAGTACTATGCTTTCTACCCCTGCTAAACATACTAATTCGGCGTCAATTTCTACGCTGCACAAATAGTCTTTTTGGTGACTATTAGGTTTTATGTCGGCGGTTACACTGCTTTTTTCAAGTAACCCTATTGCACCATCCTGACCACACATTAATGTGCCTGACTCTATGGCCAAAGCACTCCACCACGTGGGTGCAGAAATGGAATAACCTGATACTTCGCTACAGGTAAGCTTAATTTTCTTGATCCGTCCCCACCGGTGACCTACATAAAGTACACCGTCATCAAGCGTAGAAAAGCACGTTACTTTGCTATACGAACCCATATGATGCGTGGACACAGTCTTATCTTTATCGCAAAGCAGTACACTACCTCGACTGCCCCCTACTATAATTTTGCCATCAGAAAATAATGCACTGCTGGCTGTCTCATCAGAGGAAACCCAATGGTCTTTAATATCCGCAATCTTAGTCCACGTATATCGCTTAAAGAGATCTGTCACCCGATAGACAGACTCATTATCAATAACGAATATTTCGTCTTCTGACACCGCGACTAATTCATCAACGGATATATCCAAACGTTCAGCCGTATTTTCTTCAAGATCGACAAAATAGGATTTAAGCACTTTGGGGTAACCACTACTTAGTCTCACTAAGAACCGTGTATGGCTAACAATAAAAATGGCTTCAAAGTTTAACCTTTCACCCCTGTCAGTCGCTTTGAGTAAAGCGTCAACACCCTCAATTTCAGACAAGTTACCGTTTGACCATTTTCTAACGGCCAAATCACTACACCCTAAATACACTTCATTGTGTTTTGAAACGCCACATTCTGCGCTCCAGTTTGCACTGCTGAGATTTTCAAAGTGATAGTGTAAGTCGCCATCTTCTTGCACGATGACTTCGGCGATATATCCGCTTCCTCCTGCAAGCACAATATTTCCATTACACAGGCCAAATGACAGTTTAACATCACTTCTGCAAGGCAAATGTTGGCTAAAAGCTCCACTTGGCGAGGCGACTATCAAATTTCCTCCATCACATGAGGCAATCAAGCCGCCATTGTTCGACCTTGCAATGGTGAGGGTTTCATCTACTCTGCCATTGTGCAAACACGACCACCTCTTTTGCGAAATGTCATAATTGAGTATTTTCCCCATCCACCCCACTGCAGTTAGCTGATTGTTTCCGCTATAGGCAATACCTTCAAGAAAGGGCCTTCCCGCGACATAAAGCCGCGACCATTGCCCGTCTTTACATTGAAGAAGCGTACTCCAGCCAACAACAATGATATTATTTTCGTCAATGGCGTGGATGGCATAGAACTTGTCCTTTTTCTTCACAACACCTGTCGCTTCTTTGGTAATTTTATCGCCCTCGATTCGACAAAGCGTACCGTCGCCACCGCAAAGTAATAAAGCGTTGGTATTCGGAATTTTGGCTATTGCATTAATAAAAGGTGTTTTAGTTGGTGCATCGAGTAACTCAGGCGCTTGACCGGGCTGAATACGCACCACGCCGCCCTTGAAGACGCCGTTTGCTTCATAGGGACTGCCTACCGCATAGATAGTGCCGTCCTCTAATCCTGCTAGCGAGTACCATCTATCGGGAAAAGGGTTATGGCTAATACGATCCCATTTCATAAGGTAGGTCCATTTATTACCATCGAAATGCAATATTTCAGAGTTATCGCCACATACATACAGATCATTTGAACTATTTCCCCACACTGCTTCAAACCATGTAGGGTCATAGGTATTCTTTGTGGGATTATTCTCTACTTCGGCCCATTCATTACCATCAAAGTGCCAGATTGCTCCGAACGTGCCTACTGCCCACACGTCATCGGGCGCAAACCCATGAACATCATAAAAGTCTGAGGTTGAATTCACTTTTATTGGTTTAACCGCACTATCGTTAATGTGAAAGAAAGTTCCTGACTCTGCAGCAGCAATGGATTCACCGTTGCCAGCGCTCCATACGGCGTAACAGGTTTTTGATTGGGTATGCGTGTTAGCGGCTTGAAGTGGGTTTTCACGTAATTTTGTGGCCATTCCCTTTCCTTAAGATCCTGCTGAGGATGTCATTGCGAGTAAGATGAGCTATCGCAAAAAACAGGCGTACCACTGCTCTTTGAAAGCGTAGTCGTAATTAAGACATTCAGCGATCTTTCTGTATGAAAAGTAGTTTGATAAGTAAAAGAAGGCGGATAATTTAAAGGATAATGGCGGTAAAACCGCCATTATTAAGTGTGATGTTTTTAACTATATTGTCTTGTGATCAACGGCGATACATTGCAGGCTCACCATTTTCAGGCGTGCTTGATTTTATAAACTCGCGTAAGTCTTGGTTCGACTGTTTTAAATCGTCGCGACGTAGGTACATCATGTGACCACTTCTATACCCTTTGAAGCTCAGTCTATCTTTCATATTGCCACTTTGATCCAGCTGCCACATAGTATACTTAGCATCAAAATAATTAGTTGCACCGTCGTAGTACCCTGCTTGAACCATAACATTCAAATACGGGTTTTGTGCCATCGCTAGACGTAAATTCTCACCGGTTTTGTTGTTGGTTCTATCCCAAGGATGGACATTGCCAAACATGTTGTACTTGGTATCAGTTTTGTAGTTAAGCTCTTCACGTAAGTAATAATTAATTGCTGGCGTAAATGAGTGAAGCCACGATGTAAGCTCTGCATAATAATCGGTTCGGTCGCCACTTTGTTTTTCATCCATACCCAAATAGCGGCTATCAAGTCGGCCAAGGGTTTTACCTTCGTCTCTTAATAGTTCTTTCCAAAAGAAAGAGGTACTAACATCAAGATTGTTGTAAGCAATAGCCTCTTCTGACAAGCCTGAGTAGCGCGCCATTTTAGCAAGCACTTCACGCTTTTCCTTAAGCCCAATAAAGCCCCCTTTCGCTAACGCTGGAATGAGGGTGTTAATGGTAAAGTCTTCTACCTCGGGTAGCAGTTCAGTAAGGTCTTTATTCTGCAATTCACTGTCGAGCTTTTTGTGATACCACGCAGTGGCTGCAAAGTATGGAAGGCGGTTTGCTGCTTTCACTGGACCATCGCGTTCAATACCAATATCGGTTGGCGATACCAGTACCACGCCATTAAGGTACATCCACTGACGACTTTGCAATTCAAGAGCAAGGCCAGAGACTCGGGTTGTACCGTAACTCTCACCGATTAAATATTTAGGTGAACGCCAGCGATTGTTGCGGGTAACAAAGGTGTTTACCCAATCAGCTAGGTATTTGATATCAGCGTTAACACCAAAAAACATTTTCTGCTGCTCGTCTTTTGACGGCATTTTGCCATCTGCATCTTCTAAAACTCGGCTATAACCCGTATTGACCGGGTTAACAAAAACAATGTCCGCAACATCTAAGATGGAATACGGGTTGGTTTGCACACCGTAAGGTTGAACAGGAAAACCTTCACTATCAATATTAAGAATGCGAGGGCCAGTATAAGCAACATGCATCCACACTGAGGCAGATCCAGGCCCACCGTTAAATGAAATAATTAAGGGGCGGCTGGTATTATCTTTAATGTCAGTGCGTTGATAGTAAGTGTAAAACAACGTAGCCACAGCTTCGTCTTCGCTGTTCCACACGGGCTGTGTACCTGTTGTTGCGCTATATTTTACGCGCTTGCCCAGAATTTTCGTTTCGTGCTGTGTAATCACATTACTGTCTATTGGTATACTGCGATTGTGGGCACTTGAGTTGGTATCAGCAAGAGCGGGAACACCTATCAACGTTAGTGATAACGAAGCTAGTAATGCCAATGATGCTGCGCCTTTCCTTGAAATTAAGCGTGGTTTAATCATTTTTAAAGTCTTTCTAGTTATGTGCAATTAACATGGTGTTTACGTTGTACACTATACCGCCACTCTGCGACTCTCTGAAAATTGCGCGATAAACTAACGAATTTCCTCGATAACCGTCGACATTCATGCCCACTTTTACCATTTTCGCTGTGTGTACATCATTTAATGTTGTAAAAACACATTCTCAGGACCGTATTGGTTTATGTGTTGCTGGAGTTCTGGAAAGAACGTTAGAAAGTGCGCTTCAATGGCACATTGGTTATTCTCAATATCATCCACCGCTTGATGAAAGTTATTCTTAAATCGTATCCGCTTTGCCACTACTGAAATGGCTTTTGCTATACCCTCTTCTTTAGCGTAATCGTCAAACCAATTATGGGTAATCATATGGCCAATACTGTGTTGCATCGAACGTGGCATGTAGGGCAAACGTCGCTCTAAAAGCGTGAAGCTTCGCGTGGTAAACGCGTCAAAAGTTTCTTGCGTAAATCGCGACCAGTGCTTTATGAGTAAATGGTCAAAGTAGATATCAAGTGCGACAGGTGCAAACCGACGTCGACTAGAGGCAAAAAGCCGTTTGGCTTCTCTTACACTTCGGTGTGCATCGGTAAATTTGTCAACCTCATAGTGATTGGCAAGCCCTCTTTGAACCGCATCTGAAAACTGCGACGTTGTTGTGCCTCGCCTAAAATCACCCAGCAAATTGCCAAAATGTGAATCTTCGGTGGCTTGAGCAAAGAACAAATGTGCGAGGTAATTCATATTGGTTTGCCTGTTAGTTTTTTAAGTTGTATGCCACAACACCTATCAGGTAGTATTGCCGCCGCGTTTATAACGCACACCGCAAGCTTACAAAAAATTTTGGGATAAGTAACACAATGTCAGTCATTTCTTCTTCTGAAGTCAGTTCTCTTCTTCAACCTATCAATGCCTTTCTGCACTCTGAAACCCCACAAGCTTGGATAGATGAAGCAAGAAAAGAAGAAAATCTGCGAATTTTGCTAACCGATCACCTTATTTGTGAGCTAAAAGCAGCACAAAGTGCCATGTATTTGTTACGCCGTTATGTAGCAGATGAGCAAACCAGTAAAGTACTGCTGGGTTGGTTAAAACCTTACGAAGATTTCACCTATCGCCATGAAGGTGATTGGCAATCACTAAATACTAAACACCTTTCTAAGAATGTGTTCAATGTTGAAGGGCTAGACCCGTTCAAAAAAGATATGCTAGATAAAATGGTGATGTTAATAAAAGAAGAACTTCACCACTTTTACCAAGTACTCGAAATTATGTATGAACTTGGTTTTGACTATAAGTCGGTGACCTCTAGCCGCTATGCTAATGGGCTGCTTAAACACGTACGAACCTATGAGCCGGAAAAGCTAGTAGACAAACTGATTTGTGGTGCCTACATTGAGGCTCGATCATGTGAACGTTTTGCAAAGCTTGCGCCTCACGTTTCAGAAGCTCTCGGCAAATTCTATGTGTCTTTGTTGCGCTCTGAGGCTCGCCATTTTGAAGACTATTTAACCCTTGCTGCTGAAATATCGCCTGTAGATATTTCTGAACGGGTCGCACACTTTGGTGCGGTGGAAAAAACGCTTATTCAAAGTCATGATGATACCTTTCGTTTCCATTCTGGCTCACCTGTTGCCGCATGAGTGAAAGAGGCACTTACGTTAACAGATCATTATTTAATCAAATTTATTGACGCATCATAGTTATTACTGCACACTCAAATTGTAAAGATATTGTTAACGGCAGTTCTGTGATGCTATGCATCTTTGCTTTTATCGTTATAGTTGCGCAAATAACTGTGTCGTTTTTTGCAAACTAAGCGTTTCTTCGTGTTTTCACTGCCTAGAACAATATATCCATAACAACAAATAACCATGGTTATATAAGGCAGGATTTTATGATTTTAAACCATTTGATTGGTATCTATACGCACCCTAAAGAAGAGTGGCAAACTATAGATATCAAACATGAAACCTATTTCTACGCGCTAACTCATATCGCTTTCATTGCACTGATCCCGTCATTGGTTGCCTATTACTCTAGCGCTCATACCGGCTGGAGCATTGGCGCAGGCGATGTAATAAGACTGAGCGAAACAAGCGCCGTCATGATGGGTGTAGGTATGTATTTTGGGCTTGTTGCTGGTGTGATTGCACTTGCTGTACTGATACACGAGCTTGCGAAAGCATTTGAAGCATCTCCCACCTACACGCAATCGCTTGAACTGGCCGCGTATACTGCAACACCTTTGTTTATGGTTGGATTTGCAGGACTTTACCCTGAACTTTGGGTTGTAATGACCGCATTGCTTGTTGGTATTAGCTACTCGGTTTACCTGCTTTATTCTGGTGTGCCTATTATGCTGCATATGCCAGAAGATAAAGGTTTTATTTATTCTAGTTCAGTAGTGACTTGTGGCTTGGTTCTACTAGTTATCCTTATGACTGGCTCTGTTTTAGTATGGGGCTTATACGGTGGTCCCGTTTTTGTTCACTAACATTAGACTGTGCACGTTTGCTGTGCATTTTTGCAGCTAAGGTCAATACAACTAAGTACATTGCAATTGAACAAAAAAAGCCGCTCTCGAAGCGGCTTTTTGTTTTAATCTGACTTACTACGTATTAATCGTCTGCAGCGCCAATGTTATGAACATCAAGATTACTCAATTCAGCTTGAACAACAGGTGCAGTGCGCGACTTCTCACCGCGAGACATATCGATGCGCTCTAGGTACTCTTGATCGATATCCGCAGTAATGTAATTACCGTCAAATACCGATGTTTCAAATCGTTGAATAGATTCATTTTCTTCTCGAACCGCCTCAACTAAGTCTGAAATATCTTGGAAGATAAGACCGTCGGCTTGAATAAGTTCTGCAATCTGGTCTATTTCTCGGCCATACGCAATGAGTTCGTTAGCCGATGGCATATCAATACCGTATACATTCGGGAAACGAATCTCTGGTGCGGCTGAAGCAAAGTACACTTTCTTCGCGCCAGATTCACGTGCCATTTCTATAATCTGACCTGATGTTGTACCACGAACGATAGAGTCATCAACGAGTAGCACGCTCTTGCCCTTAAATTCTGACGATATCGCGTTTAACTTACGACGAACAGACTTTTTACGCATGGTTTGACCAGGCATGATAAAAGTACGACCAATATAGCGGTTCTTAACAAAGCCCTGACGGTATGGTAAATCAAGCGTATTGGCAATTTGAAGTGCTACATCCATCGACGTTTCTGGAATAGGAATCACAACATCAATATCTAAATCAGACCACTCGCGTTTAATTTTCTCACCGAGTTTACGGCCCATATTTACTCGTGAAGCATATACTGAAATGCCATCAATAAAGCTATCAGGACGAGCGAAATAGACGAACTCAAATATACATGGTGACGTCACCGGGTTCTCAGCACACTGACGCGTATGCAATTGACCCTCTTCGGTGATAAATACGGCTTCACCTGGCGCTACGTCTCGTACAAATTGGAAGCCTACCGCGTCGAGTGCCACGCTTTCTGATGCTACCATCCACTCTTCACCAAGCTCTGTCATACGCTTACCTAGCGCAAGTGGGCGAATGCCGTGGGGGTCACGAAACGCTACAATGCCCTGACCGATAATGGCTGCTACAACAGCATATGCGCCGCGAATTTTCTTGTGAACTTTGGTAACGACTTCAAAGATGTGCTCAGCGCTTACGCTAAGGCCCGCTACTTGCTGAAGCTCATGAGCAAGAATATTTAGCAGTAGCTCAGAATCTGAGGTGGTATTAATATGACGACGAGCAATGCGAAATACTTCTTCTTGCAGCTCATGTGCATTAGTTAAGTTTCCGTTGTGCGCGAAAGCAATACCAAACGGTGAGTTAACGTAAAAAGGCTGCGCCTCTGCCGAGCTCGACGTACCCGCTGTTGGATAGCGAACGTGACCAATGCCCATATTACCAGAGAGCCTTTTCATATGACGCGTATGGAAAACATCTCGAACCAAACCATTTGCTTTACGCAAATTAAACATATTTTGGTCGATAGTCATTATGCCTGCAGCATCCTGTCCACGGTGTTGAATAACCGTTAGACCGTCGTACAAAGACTGAGCTACGGGCGTTTTACCAACTATTCCGACAATACCACACATGTGCGTTACCTATTTCAAGCGGGATTTAAGAAACTGGAGGAGTCTTTCACATAGCTGAAAAACCACTCAATAATGACACCAAATTCAGGTATGAGTACCGACGCTTGCCACCACGCAGCGGAAGCCGCGCCAGTAAAGGTGTCCATAAAAAAGAGCAATGCACTGACTATTAATACGCCGCGCAATGCACCGAAAACTACACCGAGCGCTCGGTCTGTGCCTGACAGGCCAGTGGCTTGAACCAACTGGCTTATTGCAAAGTTGATCATGCCACCAAGTATAAGCGTAGTGACAAACAATGCCGCAATAGCTGCGCCATTTTTTAAATAGGGATCGTCAATGGCTGTAAAGTAGATTGCGAGATCAGCGTAGAAGTTGCTTGAAATGAAGAGTGCAGCGAACCATACCACTAAAGAAATGGCTTCTTTAACAAACCCTCTTATTAGGCTTATTAAGGTAGATACCGCAATGATACCCAGTATGGAAAAGTCTACCCAGTTCATCGTCTCTTTGTTGCGTTAGTGCTGCTTAAAAAATAAAAGCAACGAGCCTTTGGCGAGATGGCGCGCATTCTAACAGAAGCTAAAAATATTACTAGTGCGTAATAAATTTGTGTTGCCTTCGTACTTGTAAAAAAGGAGCGAAAACGCTCCTTTATTCCACTTTAAATGTCGTTACTTTACCTTTAAGGCCAGTAAGCTCTTTTAGGTGTGGAAGTGCGGCATCCAGTTTTTGTTTTTCCAAGTCTGGGCCAACAAATACTTTATTAAGTGGGCCTGAACTGGTTTGAATTTTACGGCTAAACGCTCGATAACCAGCTTTTTCTAGTTTCGCCAACAGCACTTTTACGTTTTTCTCGTGCCTAAAACTACCAAGCTGAATCACCCACCCTGCATCATCAGCCGCTTCGCTTTTTGCCTCTACAACGGTTTGACTAGCAAGGTCATCTTTTTCCTCTCGCTGAGCGACAGCTGCTGTTGAAGTATCTTCTACCGAGGTCTCTTTCGGCGTTTTCGAAGTTAACACATCATCGAGCGCAGGCTCGTCTTCAATTTCCACAGGGGGGACCGCCGCTTTAGCGACACGCTCACTCGGAAATGGTTCAGGCTCAACGATAGGCTTCTTAGGCGGATTGGCAGGCACAGAAACAAATGGCTCTCTGTTCGTTTGCTTCTTGCCATCAAGAAAGTCTGGTAAAAAAATAACGGCAAGGGCGACCACAATAATGGTCCCAACCAGTCTATTCTTTAATGCCGATGTCACTATTCTCTCCTGCTTGAAATGCGTTAATACTCATTTATGAGTATCTGATTACTCTGCGTCAAGCACGTCTGCTACGGTAACAAATGAACCAAACACTAAAACGAGTTCACCGTCTTGATAATCTGCAAGCGCGCGCTGATAAGCTGTTTTTACGTCGTCGTAAGTCGCTATATTCTCTATACTTGTGCCGGCATTAACAAGTGCATTTTCAAGAACTTCAGCTTTACACCCTCTAGGGCCAGATGTAGTAGCGGTATACCAAGTTGCATTTAATGCACTTAATGGTGCCAAGGTCTGTGCAATAGACTTATCTTTTAGCATGCCAACAACAACGCGAATTTTATTAACGTCATAGCGCGAAAGCCATGCTTTCATCGCTTCTGTTGCCTGCGGGTTATGCGCAACATCAACCACCACTAACGGATTAGTACTGATAGTCTGCTGACGCCCAGGCATCGTTGTGTTCGACAATATTTCGCTTAGCACCTCAGATTCAGGTAGCGCGTCAAGATGCTCTAGCGCCGCCAATGCGGTGCTGGCATTTTGCAATGGTATACGTGGATAAGGTAAATCCGTAAATTCGTTCCGCTTGCCTTTCCAAGACCACGATTGATTGTCATCTGCCACTACAGCACTGAAATCTTGTGTTGCCCATAGGGCATTAACAGAAAGCTCATTTGCCACATCGTAAAGTGACGAAGGAGGGAACAGTTCGCCGATGATAGCGCTCCCCTGTTTGCGCATAATACCTGCTTTTTCACGGGCAATTTTTTCGCGCGTATTACCCAACCAATCTTGGTGATCAAGGTCGATAGTGGTAATCACAGCAAGGTCAGCATCAATGATGTTAGTGGCATCTAACCTTCCACCCAAACCTACTTCTAAAATAGCAACGTCAACACCCCACTGCTGCATCATCTTCATTGCCGCTAAAGTGCCGAACTCGAAATAGGTCAAAGTAATATCACCACGTGACGCTTCCACGAATTCAAAGGCTTCAACAAACGCCTTTTCTGACGCGAGTTCACCATTGTGTCTAACGCGCTCACGGTAATCTGTTAGATGAGGAGAGCTGTAAACCGCAACTTGTTTGCCTTGACGCAGAAATACTTGCTCAAGTAAACGGCACGTAGTGCCTTTACCATTTGTACCGGCAACGGTAATGACCAAAGATTCGTTTAGGTCGAGTGACATGGCATTTGCCACCGCTTTCACTCTGTCTAACCCCATATCGATGGCGTTAGGATGAATAGATTCGAGGTAAGATAGCCATTGGCTCAGACTCTTAGGGGATAGTGCAGGCGCACTTTCTGAGCCGATGGTAGTAGTATTTTTGTTATTCACTAATTCTTATTATGTAACTTAACCAACAGGCTATGTAATCTATCACGCATTTCTCTGCGGTCAACAATCATATCTATTGCGCCCTTTTCTACTAAGAATTCGCTACGCTGAAAGCCCTCTGGTAGTTTTTCACGAACAGTTTGCTCAATAACACGAGGACCAGCGAAGCCAATAAGTGCTTTAGGCTCTGCCACATTGACGTCACCTAGCATTGCAAGGCTCGCTGAAACACCGCCCATTGTAGGGTCAGTTAACACCGAGATATAAGGTAGTCCTTTCTTGCTCATCTTCGCCAAAGCAGCCGATGTTTTTGCCATTTGCATCAAAGACATAAGCGCTTCTTGCATACGCGCACCGCCACTTGCTGAAAAACAAATAAGCGGCGTGTTGTTTTCAAGGCACGCATTGACTGCAGCCACAAAGCGAGCGCCAACTACAGACGCCATTGAACCGCCCATGAAAGCAAATTCGAAGCACGCCACAACGACAGGCATACCTTTAAGTTTACCCTGCATTACAACTAGCGCATCTTTTTCATTTGTTAGCTTTTGTGCAGCTACAATACGGTCTTTATAACGCTTAGAGTCTTTAAATTTAAGAATATCTTGCGGTTCGTGTTCAGCGCCTAATTCAACGCGATCACCATCATCCAAAAATGCGTCGATGCGGCGACGCGCAGTAATACGCATATGGTGGTCGCACTTAGGGCAAACCTCCTGAAGCTTTTCCAACTCGCTCTTATACAAGACCGCCTGACAAGAACCACACTTTGTCCAGATACCTTCTGGCACATTGCCCTTGGTCGATGTTTGCGTACGCGGAAGAATCTTTTGAATCCAGCTCATGGAAATTGAATCCTTTGTTTTTGGTTACTCGCCATTGTTTTTGATATTTGTTCACATGATGGCCAGTCACACATTAATTTTTTAAGTTTCATACTGAATTACCAAGAAAAAAGTCGTAATTCAGTAGAACAGCTACCTAATATAGCGCGCTATTAGACCACAATACAACGAAATGGAAAAAACAAAACTGGTCTAAGAAGTTAGGACAGACCAAAGCGTGTTGATCTTTGCGGTACACTTTTTGTTCACGCCAAGCGAGTATTAGGCAATGAACGACTTAGGTGGTTTGGTTATTCCGAATTAGCAACGAGTAAAACCGCATGAGGCTCGCAGCAATGATTGCAAAATACCGCATTGCTACATTACGCTGGACATTTATGCTTGGGGAATCGATGGATACCCGAATGCCGGTTGATAGACTCTTGAAGCGCACCACTATCAGTAAAATTTTTCAGCTCTAGTTTGATAATGTCGCGAAGCGCTGCAAGCTCAGGGCGTATAACAAACACCAGGTCGACATCGCTAATGACATTTGATGATTGGTAAAAGGCTGTGTCGCAAAATTGCTCCTCAAACATAATCGACAACGCGTTCTGCTCGCTCATAATTGTAAAATCACACCTTCCGCGGGCCAACATCATGGCCATGGTGGTTTGACTGTTCGAGTTTACTCTGACTAATCCGCCACTATTTTTGTAAAAGAGCTCTTGCAGTACCGGATAAATAAATCCATAGCGCGTGCAAATACTGGCATTTGGATTATCAGCGGGCACAAAAGGCCCATAAAACGCCGACGTTGAATACATATAACTAGCATGCTTCATGAAGGTATCGCTAAGCACAAATGATTCAGGATTATTAAGCCACTCAACAGCAGATAAAAAGACATCCGCCTCGCCTTGCAGCAAGAAGTTTTCGCTGCGCACTCGGTTTGAATCTAAATACGAAACAACGTAGTGGCCGCGTGCCTCTACAAACGAAAAGAAGTCTACAACTACGCCGCGATAGCTCTGTGAAAGCTTGTCATAAAAAAGGTATGGTGGTGAACCCGGTGTATTTATGGCAAAACGCACTTGAGTTGGAGAGGCTACAGAATGAGTAATCAGAGCGCAAAAAACCGACAGGGCCGCTATCAAAAGCGCTCCCTGCTTAAGGCATGCTTTCACTGTCTCCATAATCGACTTTCCTAAACAAAAACCTCATAGCATTTAATTAACCCTGTATCTTAAATATAGAAAACAACTTCGTGTTATCAAATAAAAGAGTGGTTAAATTGCAGTATTTTCGTTAAAACGTCGCAAACGGCCCGAAAGTGGAACCCGAAAGTGGAATAAGTTCAGGCCGTGTTTCTCAGCATGCTTCGCTATAGGTCAGGCAAGAATAAAGGACCTAATGGCGGTTTTGGCAAGCCATAAGTATCCGGGTAGGTTACATCCACTAAGTACAAACCATTTGGTTTGGCAGTCGCGGCAGATTGACTGCGATCTTTAAGGCTTAAAAGGTATGCAATCCAATCCACACCCTGTTCCCCCGCACCAATTTCTACAAGTGCGCCAGTAATGTTCCGTACCATATGATGTAAGAAGGCATTGGCACGTATGTCGATAACAACATAACGCCCTTGGCGATATACACTCACGTCAGTTACGTTTCGAAACGGCGTATTACTTTGACAAAGTGCCGCCCTAAATGAAGTAAAATCTTGCTCGCCTAGAAGTGCTTGAGCCGCTTCATGCATTTTTGCTTCATCAAGCGGGCGATGAATGTGGGTGACGCCATGATGCAAAATAGCAGGACGCATTTTCGAATTGTGTATCACGTAACGATAGCGTCGATGTGTGGCAGAGAAACGAGCATGAAAATCTTCAGGCACGACCTTTGCCCAGGTTACAGCTACCGAGTCAGGAAGATTAGCGTTTACGCCTAATGTCCATGCTCGTTCATTTCTTGGCGCATCGCAGTTAAAGTGAACGACTTGTCCTGTCGCGTGAACACCCGCATCTGTTCGACCAGCACACTGAACTTCTATAGGCTCATTAGCTACTGTTGAAAGTGCTTTTTCTAGATGTTCTTGGACACTAGGTACTTCACGCTGACGTTGCCAACCGTAAACCGCAGCGCCATCGTATTCTATGCCTAAGGCAATTCGCCCCATTTCTGTGATACCTCTATGCTAAAAGGCGCTAAGTGTAGTCATGTCACACCCAACATGCAATTAGCGAATAGATTTCAATATTGATTCCGCCTCAGCTTTC
Organism: Alteromonas sp. McT4-15; assembly: GCF_020515205.1. Taxonomy (NCBI): domain Bacteria; kingdom Pseudomonadati; phylum Pseudomonadota; class Gammaproteobacteria; order Alteromonadales; family Alteromonadaceae; genus Alteromonas; species Alteromonas sp. McT4-15. Next base: position 1,252 of record NZ_JAJALG010000005.1, on the reverse strand, counting down.
TGCTCATCGCTACCTTCAACCATAACCTCTTCAAGCAGCTCTTTTGCAGCGTCTACATCATCCATTTCGATATAGGCACGAGCGAGGTCTAAATTGGCGTTTTGGCCAGCATCCTTGTCGATATCAATAACCGTATCTTCGTCAGTAACTCCCGTGAACTCAGACAAGCTGACGTCTAAGTCGAGTTCTTGGCTATCTGGGTCAATGGTGTCGTCGCCGTCATCCATAAGCGCCTCGACATCGAGAAAATCTTCAGGCGGTGTTAAGTCATCGCTAGAAGCATCGTTACTACCATCATTTAAAAGCGCCGCCAAATCCAAATCAGGGTTATCCAGTTGAAGCGACTCCTCTTTGGCAACGTCGCTTGCAGCACTGGAAGGTACAGAGTCATTGTGTTCATCGTCTGAATCTTCATGCTCAGTATCATTTAGCGTTGCTTCTTCTAGAGGAGCATTGTCTAGAGGGGCATCGTCTTCTTCCAACGAAAACGTGTCTTCTAGCTCATCTTCATCGCCTAACTCAAAAAATGATTCTAGGTCGTCATCTTCCAGTTCAAAGTCGTCGTCTTGTGCAAAGGAAGATTCGTCGTTACCTGAGGCATCTGCACCAGTTGTTTCTTCTTCCAATTCCTCAGCGTCATCAAGTTCAAATACATCATCATCGGCTTCGTCGGCTTCATCTGAGTTTGTGTTTTCTTCACTTGATTGTTCGCTTTCAGAGACAGGTTCAAGCTCACTTGTATCTACAGGTTCTTCAGACTCTAAACTCTGTAAAAGTTCATCAAATTCAGCGCTGTCCAAATCATTGAGGATTGCGTGACTGTCGTTCCCCTCATCATCACTGCTCGATAACCAGTCATCTAAACCAGGAACATCGTCCAACTCGTCGATATCTGATTCTTCGTTGGCCTTAGTTTGATTTTCTTCGCTTTGGCTTTCAGATGCGTCAACCCCGTCGACTTCCTGCTCTAATTCAAAGTTGTCTACGTCATCAAAGGCTTCGTCGAGAATGCTGTCATCAAAATCGTCATCGGACTGAGCTTGTGCTTCAGACGGCTGCGCGTCTGTATCTACTTCACCAAACGATGGAATATCGTCCATCATTTGTTGATCGAAATCCTCAATGGCATCATCCAACGGATCGGAAGAAGGGTCTTCTGCTTCTGCTTCTGCTTCTGCTTCTGCTTCTGCTTCTGCTTCTGCTTCTGCTTCTGCTTCTGCTTCTGCTTCTGCTTCTGCTTCTGCTTCTGCTT